>JABTTW010000003.1 GCA_015075745.1 Planctomycetia bacterium | reverse complement strand
GGCGGAAACGTCGAAAAGTCGAAACGTCGAAACGTCGAAATTTTGAGCGGCGGCGGGGTTGCGCGGGGGCATTCGAGAGGGTCCAGGAGAATGCAGAGGCGGCGGTACTGATTGGGTCGGCGGTTGGTGTTGAATTTGATTGGGGGTCCGGATTTTCTGGTACCGCTTGCTGACGCGCGCGGCTCGGATCGGGGGGCGACGGCGTTCGCGTAAGTCTTGTGAAATCGAAGGTGACATAAGGTGACACAAGGGCTCGGGGAATTGTGCCAACGCTTGTGGCGGGCATGTGTTGGGGCGCTTCGCGAATTGGGCGGTTTTGAGTGAAAACGCTTAGGGTGAAACAAGACCGGTCTATGCCCGAACATGCACGGCAAATTCCGGGAAAGATCGTTTGTAAGTCCTTGAAAAACGCTTCGGGAAGGTGACACAGAGACGCCGGAGGCCGTCCTGCGTGAATGCGAAGGCGGTGACATATTGCGGTGCGGGAGCCGCTGATGGTCGATCGCCAAACTGCAAGCCGCTTCGGGGCCCAGCGCGGGCGCGGGATGGGTGTGGGTCTTCGCATACCAAAGGAAACACTTGCTCTGCGCTCGCGCCCTTATCCACGTTTCGATTCGGCTCTACGGGGCGATTACAGAGCCGTTTGAACTGCCGATGAACCGTGTGTTGCCGCGGATCGTATAGTGGCGACGCCATGGCATTTACCTTGGTTTCCGACGAACTTTGGAACGAGATCGAGCCGCCCCCTGGCGTCACCGGCGCAGCATCGCTCCCGTGTTCGCCCGGCCGGGCTGCGAACACGGCAGCGGCCGGGGCGTTCTCCAGTATGTTGTCGAAGGCTGCATGGCCTGGTTCGGCAGCTTCCGGCGCATCAAACAGCGCTACGAGCTAACCGGCGCCTATTTTCAAGCCTTCCACGGACTTACGCCGCACTCATCCTCGCCAGGAAACTAGGTGTGCCATGAGCGTTTTGAAACAACCCCTGAGAATAGATCAACTTTGGGTACAAGCGCATGTGAAAACCGCTTTGACACACCAACTGGTATAAACCGTTAGAGAGGGGGGGCAGGACGAACGAACGACTCTTCAACGTGGCCGGCATTCAAGTGATAATCACTGGCTGGTTTTGACTGATAAATAGCGCCCTAGCACTATCGATAGGTATTCGGTGCCGGCTTGGCGTGCAGGCGTTATCGATGTGACCAGGCAAAAACGAAAAGTCTCTTGTTCGCCTTAAGGGCCGGAAAACCCTCTTTTTAGCAGCGCCAGGGCCATTTATTCGAAGAGAATATATGATTCATTCTGCGTTCTCATTGGGAGATCCTTCACGATGTCAAGCAGGACGACAGCCATTGCCAGAGACAGGTTTTTTGCGGAAAGTTCTTGTGTTCACTCTACAGTTTTGGTTAAATAACAAGCGTGAGGAAGCCATGGAGGGGCTTGAACTCAATCCAAATCTCTGAGCATTGGGCCTGGGTGCAATGAACAATTTAGAGGGTCATGAATCGGGCACTGAGCCTTTGATTGCGCACTGTGAAGCAAACAAGAGTCTCAATTCCCTAACTGAAACGATGGGTTTGGACGGTGCACTATCCGACGCGGCGCAATTTGATTTGCGCTCGTGGTGGGTGGTTCACACGAAGCCGCGGCAGGAGAAGGTGCTTGCAGATGATCTGAAGAGGCAGCGGATTCTCTACTTCCTGCCTCTCGTTCGGGCGAACCGAGCCTACTGCCGCAAGCGTGTCACCGTCGAGCTGCCGCTCTTCCCCAGCTACGTCTTTCTCTTCGCAAGTCCTTCGGATCGCGAGGCTGCGCTGAAGACCAACCGGGTGGCCGCGACGATTCCGGTGCACGATCAATTCAGGCTTCGCTTCGAACTACGGCAGATTCACAGACTCTTGGACAGTGGGGAGGCGGTTTCGCTGTACCCCAGTCTGAAGACTGGTTCGCACTGCCGAGTGACGGTCGGCCCGCTGAAAGGAATCTGCGGTGTGGTGATCGGCACTCGGCGGAAGCGGAAGTTCTACGTTTCGGTAACAACGCTCGGTCTGTCCGCGACTCTTGAGATTGACGCGGCGTGGCTTGAGCCGATCGATATCCCTAGTGGGACGCTTCTCGGGTCGTAAGTACAAGTAAATAGCCATTTTAGAAGAATAATCGACCGCGAGTCGACGGAGACGGAGTCCGCGCTTCACGAGGAAGCACCCCTTTGGATGACTCTGAGAGCCACGGTCGAGGCATCCCTGGTTACCACAGCAGATCGCCATATCACAAAAAAAGCCAGGCGGATCGCAAGTATCTCGGGCAATGAGCGAGCAGCCTAAAAAAACAGTTGCCGAAGGTAGTTCCAAAACGGCGGAAGATTCTGGCGGCGTTGGAATGCCCGGCGAGCACCATCGATGCGAAGTTTGCGGAATAGCTGCCTCGAGAGTCAGTGTGCTTTCGGGCTACTTTGAAGGGCAGCCGGTGATGAGTCATCTTTGCCTGTTATGCGTCGATGACCCGAAGACAAGCCTGATTTCGGCGCGCCAAGGGCGAAGCAGAGGCGGCCTCGGTCTGCTGCTGATCTCGCTGGGGGCCCTACTCGGGATTGTCGTGATGTTCGGCGATTACATCCCGGGATTCGAGGGGACACATCAGGGGATCGGCTACGTACAGCAGATGGGCATCGTGTTGGCAGCGGTCGCCATTTTCTTCGGGGCAGTGTTGCGGATCGACCTGGTGGCAATGGCGGGTGGAATGTTGCTGGTGCTGGCACTCAGCGCCGACATGTTCACGCTGCACCGGGGAATGGGATTCGGCTGGAAACAAATGGTAGCAATCGGCGCGGTCAGCTTGCTCGTCGTCGTGGGCCTGGGGCTACGGATCGGGTTTCTGACGGGTGAGAGGACGAGGGCCGCCGGCAAGCGCGGAACGCGAGAGGCATAAACCATGTCTACGGGCACTCAGACGGCACAAACGTCAACGAAGACAGCCAAGGACACCGCGAACGATGCGATCATCGGCGTGATATTGGCGGGGACGCATACATGGCAGAATGGCGGATTCGAGATGCTCCTGCCACGCCCGCTCGCGCCCGTCGTCAACGTGCCGCTGATTCTGCACATCCTTCATTGGCTTCGGGCGGCAGGGATTCGAACTGCGATTATCTGTGTTAATCGCGGGGGTCAGGCCCTGCGAGGGCTACTGGGCGATGGCCGGTTCATCGATATGGACCTCTATTACCACGAAGACCGGATGCCGCGAGGTCCCGCGGGATGTGCGCGGGATGCGGCGCAACCATTTCCCGCGGGGCATTATGTGGTCGTCGAAGCGAACATGATCCCGAGTGTGGCATTGAAGGGGCTCCTTGCGCGACACCAGCAGGAATCGGCGGAGGGCACGATAGCCGTCGGGCCCGTCGCGGGGACACGGCCGGGTGTGTCGGCTCAGCGACCCAGCGGGGTCTACGTGTTTGGCCGCCGCGCGATGCTGTGCAGTTCGCGGAACGGGTATGAAGACTTGAAGGAAGGCCTGATACCGCGTTTGTACAAACAGAACATGCACGTGGCGACGGTGCAGACACCGTATCAGGGGCCACGGTGCCAGGACATTGGCTCGTATATCGAGCTGAATCTGTGGACGCTGGCGCGGATGCGGGCGAATCGAAGCGCCAACGGGCGCTCGGCATGGCAGGGTGACACCCTGATTGAATCGACGGCGCAGGTGGCCACGGGGGCCCGGATTGAAGGTCCCTGTCTGATCGGTCGGGGCACGAAGGTCGAAGACGGCGCGATCATTATTGGTCCGACGGTGATCGGGCGGGATTGCCGCATTGCGGCCGGGAGTGTGGTCCGGCGCAGCGTGC
Organism: Planctomycetia bacterium; assembly: GCA_015075745.1. NCBI lineage: Bacteria > Pseudomonadati > Planctomycetota > Planctomycetia > Planctomycetia bacterium. The sequence goes on along the minus strand of JABTTW010000003.1, from coordinate 295,746 downwards.
TCTGGGATCGGAGCGATGTGATGCCGAAGACGCGGGTGGACGGGGGGGTCTTCACTGAGTTTGGGGAGTTTCGATCGAGGCGCTTGAATTAGGGCATTCGCAAGCGCCGTGACGACGATACGGCGCAACAGGAACCGATGAGCGAACGAATTTCGCAGTTCGAGTCAGGCATGGATCACGGTCGAAACGCGGCGATCATCAACCGGGCGACCATGGGCGGTGACGCCCACCCGTCACTTGACCTCTACTCAGCAGGCGGGGTCGACGGGCTGCCGATGAGCGCATCGCGGGGGCGGACGCTGTCCGTCCGGGGGATTCTTCGATACAAGAAGACGATCATTTATGTATCGATCCTGACGCTGATCGCGGCGGAGGCGGCGGTGTGGACGCTGATGGTTCCGGCGTATCGGGCGACGGCCCTGATTGAAGTTCAGCCGATCATCCCGCGGCTGCTGGATGAGACGGAAGACACCGGTCCCCTGCCGTTCTACCAGCAGTACCTCGCAACGCAGGCGGACTTCGCCACGAGCAACGCGGTACTCAACCGCGTACTGGATCGCAGCGAGATCAAGAAAACAAACTGGTATCAGGGAGTCCCGGCGACACCATTGGCGCGATTCCAGTCGAAGTCGCCGCCGCTGGATCGGCTGCGGGCAGAGCTGACCGTCGACGTTCCGAAGTACAAACAAATCCTGCAGATTGCGCACGAATGTGCCTTTCGAGGAGAGGCAAAGAAACTGGTGGAGGCGGTGGCGGACGAGTACACGAAATATGTGACGGAGACACGATACCAGCAGGACAGTGAATCGCTGCAATCACTGACCAAAATGCGCGGAGACACCAAGAGCGAACTCGAAGGTCTTGAGGCGCAGGAGGCGGCGCTCAAGAACAACCCGGAGCTGCAATCGCCCGACCTGGAAACGCTGATCTCGGCACGGAAGCAGACATTGGAAGTACTGAAGACATCGCTCAATTCGCTGGACCTTGAGATCCAGATCGTGGAGAAGGATCTGAAGGACGTGAGCGGCGGCAAGAATGACGGGGAGGGCTCCGCGGCGGCCGGCTCCAACTTTGAGATCGACGGCAAATGGCGCAAGATCAGCGATGAAATCAGGGCGGCACAGGCGGAATTGGCGGACAAGAAATCGCAGTTCGGCGAGCGACACCGGCTGGTGACCAGCATCCACCGGCAGATTGAAAGACTCGAGAAGCAACGAACCGAGCGAGAAAAGCAGCTCGAGGCGGGGGCGGCCCCAGATCGTGAACCCGTGCACGCCGCGGCCCTCTCGTCGCCGCTGTCGCCGCGGGACCCTCTGTTCCTGAGCCAGCGGTTGAGCGAACTGCAGGCGCGGCGAGCGGCGACGGCACGGGAGATTCAATCGAAGTCGGATTCTTTCAACGCTACCTGGCGGCTCTACCAGGATTTCAGCAAGGCCCGGGGGCTGGTGAAGGATCGGCGTGAGGTGCTGGCGCGGATCGAGCAGCGGATCTTCGAAATCGAGCAGTTGCGCAAGGCGCCGGCGCACATTCGCCGCATCGGCGAGGCGTTTGAACCTGATGAGCCGGATACGGACAAGCGGCCGAAGATGGCGCTGGCGGGTCTATTCGGGGCGATCGCCGCGGGCGCGGGGGCCGGGTTCCTTCGATACCGACTTTCACCAAAAGTGTATGAACTGACCGAAGTCGATCTCGGCCCCAGCCCGGTGCTGGGACATATGTTGCTGATCGGCGATGAGGAACTGAAATCGAATCCGGCGGCGATCGGCAATCGGATGGAATCTGTTCGTTCGATCCGGACATCGCTGATGCCGATGTTGGGAACGGCGACGGGCCGGACGCTGCAGATCACCAGTGCGGGGTCCGGCACGGGCAAGACGACTTTCACGCTGATGCTGGCGAAGAGCTTTGCATCGTGCGGCAAACGGGTACTGGTCGTGGACGCGGACATGCGACGGGCCTCGCTCTCGCGCCGAATGAACCAGGGGGAGGCGATCGGCCTCGCGGACATGCTGAAGGACACGAGCCTGATGCACGATCAGGTCCGCTTCAAGACGAAGTCGGGGCTGCATCTCATTACCGCGGGCAGAGGGAAGGATTCTCAGGCATCGGAGCTCTTGGCCAATGGGGTTCTCGGCGGGCGCCTGGAGGAGTGGCGAAATGCGTATGACCTGATCCTGTTGGACAGCAGCCCCATCCTGCCGATTGCCGACGGGTCGATGCTGGCGCAGCAGGTGGATGGGTCGATCGTGTTGATCCGCGAGGGACACTGCGATCGAACGATCGTGAGCAAGGCGCTGGCACAGATCGCGGCCGTGGGCGGCAGGCTGACGGGCATCGTATTCGTGAGCTCCGGCAATCGGAGTGATTACAGCGCATACAGCGAGAAAGAGGCAGCTTTGGCGAAATAGCCGGTCGACGGCAGTTGACAGTTCGCGCGCCGCCAGCGGAACGGCGGCGATGCAGTTGTCGACGAGAGCAGGGGCTTCCCGCAAGCAAAGGGGCCGCATTCGCGGAGCTCGTAACGAGGGGACAAGAAAAAATGGACCACGCATCCGACCATGTCATTGTCATCGTCGATCACCGGCCGAGTTTCTTGGCGCGGAGCGGTCGATCGCTGTTGACGCTGCCGCTGGGAAGAACGAGTCTCTTGGATTATCTCGTCGACGAACTGGCGCAAGAACTCGGTGAGTGTGCTGTGACGATCGCGCCGACATTCCAGGCGGAACACGGCTACGCGGCGGATGTCCAACATCGGTGCCCTGGGGCCCGCGTGCTGGAGTTGGCGAGCCTGCACGAGATGCTTTTTGACCTGGAGCCGTCGGACTGGGTGCTGTTCGTCGATCCGGCGGACATTCCAATTCAGGGGATTCGAGCAGCGGGCTTGCCGGAGACGGTGAGGAAGGCAAGGCTGGCGACGCACATCATCGCGCTGGCCACGGATGCCGGTCATGCCGAGGAGCATGTCATCTTTGATGACCGACAACGGGTTCGCACGATCCAGCGGTACTACGGAGGAATCACCAACGTTCAGGCCTGCGGGGTGTTCGCATCCTACGTGCCGGTTTCATCGCTGCGGATCCTGAACGGCTCATTCGGTGTGGTTCCCCGTCATCTGCGGGGTGAACTGGCGATGCATGGGATTCCCAACAACGACATCACGGTCGGTGGCGGTACGCTCGACCTGCGCGAGACTGAGCAGATGCTGCTCCTGAACAATCTGCTGCTGGAAGGGTCGCGAGAGGGGGCGAGCCAGAAGGATGCCGAGACCCAGCGCAAAGATGACATTCACTGCGGTGACGGTGTGCAGATCGATGAGACGGCGCGGATCTACGGGCCGGCGGTGATCGGGGACGGGACCACGATTGGAGCCCGCGCTGTGATCGTGGGGCCGGTCGTGATCGGCAAAGAATCGCGCATCGGCGAGGGGGCGCTGGTTGCGGGGGCGATCCTCGACGACTTCGCGAGGATCGGCGATGGGGAAATCGTCTGCGATCGGATTATCGCCGGCGAGGCGGAGGAGAACTGCCAACGCCAGCCGACGGCGAGACCAACAACGGATGCCGACCAACGCGCCAAACATCGAGACGCTCGAGGGAATGGCGCCGGGAGCCGATTGCACGATAAGGGCAAACCGCGCGCCAGACAGATCGAAGCGCGGCTGAAGAGCGGGATGGACATCGCGACGGCTGCGATTGGCCTGGTGATGCTGTCGCCGGTCTTCGCGGTGGTGGCGGCTCTGGTGAAGCTGACCTCGCGCGGGCCGGTGCTCTTCGGGCACATGCGGGAAGGCAAGGGCGGCAAAGAATTTCGCTGTCTGAAGTTTCGCACAATGTGCGAGGACGCGCATGCCAAGCAGCGAAAGCTGTATCAGCAGAGCGAAGTGGACGGACCTCAGTTCAAGATCAGCAAGGATCCGCGGATCACGTGGCTGGGCAGAGTCCTCCGGGTGACGAACATTGACGAACTTCCACAGTTGATCAACGTGATGCGCGGTGAGATGAGTCTGGTGGGGCCGCGGCCATCGCCATTTCGGGAGAACCAGATCTGCGTGCCATGGCGCCGGGCGCGACTTTCGGTGCGGCCGGGCATCACGGGGCTCTGGCAGGTGTGCCGGCACGATCGCTCGGCGGGTGATTTTCACCAGTGGATTCACTACGACATGCTGTACGTGGAAAACTGGTCGGTTCTTCTGGATGTCAAGATTCTGTTGTCGACGCTGTTGACGCTGAGCGGGCGATTCGGGATGCCGGTGACCTGGTTGATCAGACCGAAAACGAAACGATTGCCCACGCCGGTAACCGGGGCGGACCTTGGCGCAGTTCCACAAACGGCGAACGCCGAAGAGTGGGATTCAATCTGTGAGATGGTCGGCGAGACGTACGGTGTTGAGGCGGGGGGGACGGACGGCACGCGTCTAAGCGGCGACCTCGAGGCCGCGCGGGAAGCGGCGTGGTGGTCCAAGCCGGACGCCGTCGGCAACGCGGCGCAGTCGGCGAGCCGATGACGCAGGTCGAAGGGTCTCTGTCCGTCGTGGAAGATGATCGTTGTGCGTGTGCCTGGTACTCATTGGCAACCAAGGAGAGGAAGGTAAATCACAATGAAGGGTGTAATACTCGCGGGCGGGCTCGGCTCGCGCCTGATGCCGCTGACGAAGGTGACGAACAAGCACCTGATGCCGGTGTACGACCGGCCGATGATCTTCTATCCGCTGCAATGCCTGATCAACGCGGGGATCAGCGAGGTGCTGCTGGTGACGGGGGGCAATCATGCCGGTGATTTTCTGCAACTGCTCGGCAACGGGAAGGAGCTGGGACTCCGCGAACTGCACTACACATATCAGCAGGGCGAAGGCGGGATCGCCGACGCGCTGAGCCTGGCGGAGGACTTCGCACGGGGAGACAGGATCGTGGTCGTGCTGGGCGACAACATCATTGAAAAAAGCATTCGGACGGGCGTGGAGAACTTTGCATCGCAAAGGCGGGGAGCGAGAGTCTACCTTAAGGAAGTGGCCGATCCGGAGCGATTCGGCGTGGCGGCGTTTGACAAAGGCGGACGTATTGTGCGGATCATCGAGAAGCCCACAAGCGCGCCGAGCAGGATGGCGGTGACCGGCATCTATATGTATGACGAGCAGGTGTTCGACTTTATCTCGCGACTGGAACCCTCGGCTCGGGGCGAACTGGAAATCACGGACGTCAACAACTTCTACCTCGACCAGGGAACACTCGAACACGAGATCCTTGAAGGCTGGTGGACGGACGCGGGGACGTTCGAATCGCTGCACCGGGCGAGTAATCTGGTGGCCGACGGCGGAGCCAACCACGTCGAGCCGCAGCACAGCGCACAGGCGGTGCTTTTCTAAGTGGGGCCATTCATGAACCGGATGCTGATTACTGGTGGGGCGGGTTAGTTCGGCTCCAATTTCGTCCGGCGGGTGCAGGACAGGCCGGCGCACGATCGGCGATACGCAGTCAGTTCGACGAAGCTGCAGACCGAGCTGGGATGGCGGCCGCAGGTGGGCTTTTCCTCGGGGCTGGCGGAGACGATTCAGTGGTTTGCCGAGAATGAGGCATGGTGGCAATCGATCATGTCCGTTGAGTACCACCGGTATTACGAGATGCATTATGGGGCATTCGAAGGTGAGATGGTGGAGGCTTCGGCGAAGTGAGACTTGATAGACAACGCGACATGCGGGCGGGAGGCGTGCGGCCCTTTGAATGGACCGAGCCCGGCGCATGAGTCGCAGCGTGCTAAAGCCGATCGGCGAGTCGACGCGGCGACGCCCGTCGCGTGCGCGGGGCCGGCGCAGTCACGGAGAGGCGCAGGCTCCGATCCTGGCTCGCGTCGATGCGCGGACCGCGAGCGCGGTCGTGGGCGTGCTGGTCTGCCTGACGTGGAGCTACTGGAGCACGATCACCGAACTGGTCGTCTTCTGGTTTCGCAATGAGGACTACTCCATCGGAATGCTGGTGCTTCCGGTGGCAGCGTACCTGGTTTGGCGAAGGCGTGAAGAACTGGCGAAGGTGCCTATCCGGCCGTGCCTCGCGGGAGTCGGCGTGCTGGCTTTCGCAGAAGCAGTTCGGTTGCTCGGACTTTACTTCGGGATTGGATCAGGTGACCGATACGCGTTGGTGATCTGCATAGCGGGATTGACACTGCTCTTCGTCGGGCCGGCGATGACGCGTCGCTTGGCGTGGGTGCTGGTGTTCCTGTTGCTCATGGTCCCACTGCCGGCTCGAATCCACGAAGCAATCGCACTACCGCTGCAGGACGCAGCGACGTCGGCAACGGTGTTCGGATTGGAGACGTTTGGATTCTTCGTGGTGCGCGAAGGAAACGTGCTTCGGCTGGACGAACAAACGACGGTGGCGGTGACAGAGGCGTGCAGCGGGCTGCGGATGATGACGGCTTTCGTATTCATCGCGGCGGTTCTGGCTTTCGTGGTCGAACGACCAAGGTGGCAACGGGCGACGCTGCTTGCGCTGAGCATCCCCGTGGCGGTTGCGTCAAACGGACTTCGGGGATTTGTTACGGCGGCACTGACGCACTATTCGGGGAGTACCGTTGTACGGCAAGGCATCCATGACATAGCAGGATGGGCCATGATGCCGCTGGCGCTGGCGATGTCGATCGGGTTGCTGAAGCTCATGGACGTCTTGTGGCGATCACAGAGGGAGGCAACGGCGTAACTGGGGGATCGATTTCTTAAGATCACGGCGCCGGCGCAAGTGAGTTCGGAGTCCGCCGCGAACGAGTTTCTTAAATAGGCCTCTTTCTCCTTTCGCCCTTCCCGGGGCCGTGCAGGCGTGAAACGCTGGTTTCACGGCCCCGGGAATGGAGCGTATGCGAAGAGGAGAGCAGATAAGGAAGTGGTAGGTCAAGACAGGTGAGCCAGAGGTGATGGAGCCATGGGCCAGCGACAAGCCATCGAGCATTGCGAACAGAACCAGCGGCAGCTAAGCCTGCCAACAAGTGGAGACGACAGATTGCCGCCCGGGGCGGAGGAGGCGATCCGCGAACTGGCCAAACGCAATCGCCTGACTCGGCGGGAGAATCAGATCGTGGAATTGATCTGCCGCGGACTGAAGAACGGGTCCATGGCGTACGAGCTAGGGCTGACCATGCCGACTGTTCGTTTCCACCTGCAAAACCTGTACAAGAAACTGGGTACATGTGACAAGGGGGAAGTGCTGCTGCAGGTTTGGAGAATCGCAACGCCAGAGGCGACGGTGTGAGCCGGGAATACGAACCGAGTCAGATTGGAGCAGCACCATGGTGAGTGAAGTGACAGACTTGAATCATTCCGGCAGGGCCCATGCGGCGCGGAAGGGAATCGCGCGGGTCGCGGCCTTCGCGGCGATCTTTCTGGTGGCGACTGGAGCCGGGTATCGTGCAGCGGCCTCGGCACTGGACGCAGCGCTGGCGGAGCGCGTCGAGCTGCCCAGGCCCATCAAGTCATTGCCGATGGAATTTGGCGAGTGGGTGGGCGAAGAGGTGCCGCTGTCGGAAGGGGTGCAGAAGATCGCGGGGAACGACGACTATATAAACCGGATCTACCGGCGGAGCGGAACGCGGGAGGCGGTGAACCTCTATGTTGCGTACACCGGGCGACCCAGGACGATGCTGCGGCACCGGCCGACGGTGTGCTTTCCGAACTCGGGGCACAGCCACCTTGGCACGGAGGAGATCCAGCTAAGGGCAGGAGCGACGACTTCACCGGCCTTGGTACATTCGTTCATGAAGCCGGGGGCAGTTGATGTGCGGACGGTGGTGCTCAACTACTACGTGCTGGGCGGAGACGTGACGGTGGATGAGGACAGCTTCTGGGGAGTCGAGTGGCGATCGCCCAACCTCGCGCGGGACGCTGGGCATTACGTGGCACAGGTGCAGATCGCAACGAACGCGGACATAGACAACGGGCCGGCACGGCGACGGGTGACGCAATTTGCGGAGGCGACGCTGGGAGAGATATTGGAACTGCTGCCGAAGAGCGGCGATCACGGCGGGCCATGAACACGCACGTACGACCCTCGAGGAGGAAGGCGTCGAGTCGCGACAGCTTGGCTCCATCGGGCCGCGGCTCATGACATTGGCAAGACACGGACCGTTTTTTCAACCGTTCCGGCGAGCGTTTAATCGTCCGGAGCATCGGCAACTGCTCTGGAGCGACGTGTGAGACGACGATCAATCAGGCGGGCGAGACAGAGCCCGGCAAGGCCGCTGGCGATGTCGGCCGCGTCGCCCCAGTCCGGCGCGCGAGGGCGGAAGAGGTCGAGGTGGGCGAAGATGTCGAAGAGCTCCTTGGCGAGGAGGACGGTGACTGCCACGACGGCGGCACCTCGCGGGGACAGTCGAAGGCGACAAAGGGCGTAGAGAGCGGCGATAAGAACAAAGCGGGCGGGCCAGTCGAGGGGGATGCCGAAAAGATTGTGGTCGGCGAACCAGGCAAAGACGCTCCGCAGACTGTGGACGAAGTTAACAAGCCACGCGGGCCACGAGGATTCAGTAAGCGCGACGGTGTACGGCACGACGACGATTGTGACGGGGGATTGCGGGCGGGGCAAACCGGGCGTTTCGAATCCGCGGGTTCGCGGGGCGTTACCTGGTCGGCTGCGTTCTTTTGTCTCCTCGGCCGGCGCGGGGGCCGGCTGCTACGCGGAAGTCAGGGGAGCCACGCCCAGAGCTGGAATCGAAGCCGACGCGGATGAACGGATGAGAACGACGTGACAGCAACGGCAACAAACTTCCAATCGAATATTTCGGCCACGGCTGGTGAGCGCGAGGGGCGGCCGCTGAAGGTGGCGTACTTCGGGGCGGCGCCGGACACGGCAAACCTGGGCGTGTCGGCGCTATGCATCTCGGTCTTGCAGGAGATGTTCCGGGATGACCCGCGTCACGAGATCACGGTCTTCGACTATGGACGCGGGGGGCGACAGGAGACATTTGAATCCGCGGAGGGGCGCCATACATACAAGCGGGTGGGAGCGAAGCTGTCCCGCCGGTACTGGCAGCGGGAGACATTCTGGAACATCCGCTGGTCGCACCGGCTGGGTGGCCTGGGGAACGAAGCGGTGAGAGTGCTTCGCGAGGCGGATGTAGTCTTCGATATCAGCGGGGGCGACAGCTTTACGGATCTGTACGGTTCGCGGCGGTTCGCGTCGGTGAGTATGGCGAAGGAACTGGCACTGGAGATGGGCAAACCGCTGGTGCTGTTGCCGCAGACGTATGGACCCTTTAACGAGAAGCGAACGCGCGACAAGGCGGCGGAAATCGTGCGGCGGTCGGCCGTGGCATGGGCACGTGACGAACGCAGCTACGCGACGCTGAAGGAACTGGCGGGGCGCGACTTCGACCCGGCGCGGCACAAGTGTGGGGTGGACGTGGCCTTTGCGCTTGAGACATGCGCGCCAACTATGCAATTGCCGGGGTCGGTGGCGACCTGGCTGAGCAAACAGAGAAAGGCCGAGACGATCGGCTTCAATGTGAGCGGGCTCATCTGGCACGACCCGGCGGCGATGCGGTCGCGGTATGGCTTCAAAGCAGACTATCGCGAGGCGGTGCTGGGATTCCTGCGGCAGGCACTCGTCGGAGGCGACGCGAACATCTTGCTGATCCCACATGTGATGACAGCGCCGGGGCACTATGAGAGCGACCCCGGGGCGAACGAGGCGGTGATGGCGGCACTGGCCGACGATGGGGATGCGCGGGTGCGGCGGGCGGCGAGCGAGCGGGTAGAACAGATTCCCATGGGAATCAACGACCCCCGAGAGATGAAGTGGGTGATCGGGCGTTGCGACTGGTTCTGCGGGACGCGAATGCACGCGTGCATTGCGGGCCTGTCGAGCGGGGTGCCGACGGCGGCGATCGCCTACAGCATCAAGACGATGGGAGTCTTTGAGACGTGCGGGGAGGGGGAAAGCGTGATCGACCCACGGTCAATGGGGAGTGAAGCGGTTGCAAATCTGTTGTGGGAGCGGTGGCAGCGACGGGCGGCGACGGCGGCGAACTGTCTGGGGGCAGCCGATGCGGTGGACCGGGCGCGGGGGTTCACACGGGAGCTCCAGACGAGTCCGTGCGAGCGATCTCAAAGTCTTCTTGCGGAAGGGGTGATGCGCTGAGCCTGCGGAAGAACGTCTTTAAGGGAGCGGCGATCCTTAGCACGGGCCAGGGACTGGGTCGCATTCTTTCGTTTGTCCGGAATCTCATCGTGGCGCGGCTGGTGACCCCGGAGGACTTCGGCATTGCGGCGACGTTTGCGATCACCGTTTCCGTCTTTGAGATGATCAGCGATCTGGGGTCGGATAAACTGATTATCCAGGCGAAGGACGGGGACAACGAACTGCTGCAGGCGACGGCGCAGTCGTGGCTTTTCGTGCGGGGACTGATGGCGGCGATCTTCATTGCGGGCCTGGCCAAGCCGATCTCACGACTCTTCGATGTGCCGGAGGCGCAGTGGGCATTCGTGGTGCTCGGGCTGGTTCCGCTGATGCGGGGCCTGGCTCACTTGGATCCCATCCGCTTGCAGCGGGGGATGCGATTCGGACCGCAGGTGGCGGCAGAGGCCGGATCGCAACTGGTGGCGACTCTGTCGGCGTGGCCGCTGGCGGCGTGGCTGGGGGACTACTCGGCCATGCTCTGGCTGGTGATCCTGCAGGCGGGATCGTTTGCCATCATTTCGCACGCCTTTGCTCTCCGGCGGTACCGTTGGGCCTGGGACCGGCGGAGCGCCCATCGCTTAGTAACCTTCGGGTGGCCGCTATTGGTGAACGGACTTCTCATGTTCGGCATCCTGCAGGGGGACCGGCTGGTGGTGGGATCGATGTATTCGATGCACGACCTTGGATTGTATTCGGTCGCGGCGGCGCTGACCATGACTCCCACAATGGTCTTAGCGAGCTTGAGCACCTCACTTCTTTTACCACTGTTTTCGGAGGTTCAGGACGCTCCCGAGCGACTTTGTCGTCGCTACCGACTCAGCGTGCAGCTCTTTTCAGGACTGTCCGGCCTCACTGCCGTTGGCTTCATCCTGGCTGGTCAGCCACTGCTCGTACTCTTTTTTGGGTCGGCGTATGAGGATGCTGGAACGATCATTGCGGCGCTGGCAATTATGCAGGGAGCGAGGTTGCTTCGTATTGTTCCGACTGTGGCAGCGATGGCGCGAAGCGACACAAGCAACTCGATGATGGCGAACTTATTCAGAATCGCCGCGCTACCGCTGGCACTCCTGGCCGCATGGTTTCACTTGCCCATTTTCTGGATCGCGGTCGCCGGCGCGGCAGGAGAGCTGCTCGGGCTAATTTATTCACTCAGTCGATTGCAGCGGAAACAATCGCTTCGGGTAGGAATTGCGATTGGTCCAGCCTTGGTAACGGCCGCATGTATCGCTGGCGCATTCTTCTTGGAGCCACTCGTGAGTCAATCGATTGCGAAGCTGATCATTGCCCTGTTGGTCATCGGATGCGTTTTGTTGCTCGGCATGAGCGCGTTCGATGAAAGCCGCAGCGAATTCCGACGGGCAGCATATGCTCTCCTGCATACAGGCCTGTCTTACTGAAAACACAGATTTGAACGCAAAACAAGACAGCGAACTTCGGACAAGCGTGCTTGCTCCGGCGATCACAGCGATCGCAGCGATCTCAAGGGCGCGAGCGAGAGCGGTGAGACTGGCACTGCGAACGGAAGGCGGGCCCTATTTCTCGCGAACCGCGCGCGAGATCATCCAACAATACTGCGGGGTTGAGATTGGTGCGTACTCCTACGGGTCCTGTTTTGCTATCGGGGCATTCCCGCCGGGCGTGGTCATAGGAAGGTACGTTTCAATGGCCGCTGGCGTTCAGTATGCACATCGAAACCACCCGATCGAACGGCTCTCGATGCACCCATTTTTCTATAACTCGAAGCTTGGATTCGTGAGAGAAGACAATATACCGAGTGGGGCGATTGAGATCGGCCATGATGCATGGATTGGGGCTAACTCATTCATCACGGCGAAGTGCAGCCGGGTCGGCATCGGGGCGGTCGTTGCGGCATGTAGCGTGGTTACCCGCGATGTTCCCGACTTCGCCATTGTCGGCGGAAACCCCGCTCGGCTGATTCGATATCGATTCGGGCGTGACGCGATTGGAAAACTCCTGGCCAGCCGATGGTGGGAGAGGTCGATCTACGATCTCAGTGAGTACATGCCGGACATGATTCAGCCGATCGGCGAGGCGCCGACACATCCTCTCCTAAGCAAGGTCGCCGAAATGAGCAGACACGGAGAACCAGTTTGCGCCTGAAGGTGAACAGCATCCGCGACGTGGCGGAGTATCAGCTCTGCTGTGGATGTGGGGCCTGCGGGTATCTAGCCGCGAACTCCATCGAGATGGTCGACACGCTGGAATACGGTCGGCGGCCTCTCGTGAAGCAGGGGAACGAGCACAGCGGCCAATTGAGCGAGGCAATGGCGGCGTGCCCCGGGCAGGGGCTGGCGCACGAGTTTGAACGGCGCGATCCAGGATTGATTAAGGAACTCGTTCGCGAATGGGGGCCGATCCGTGAGATGTGGGAGGGCTACGCGGCGGACGGGGAGATTCGTTTCGCCGGGTCGAGCGGCGGGGCTGCGACAGCGCTGGCGCTCTACTGCATTGAGAAGCTTGGCTATTACGGTGTGCTACATATCGCCGCGAGGAAGGACGTACCACTCCTAAACGAGACGGTGATGAGCCGGAGCCGGGAGGAACTTCTGGCGCGGACGGGATCGCGATATGCGCCGGCGAGCCCCTGCGACGGACTGCAGATGATCGAGGATGCACCGGGGCCGTGCGTGTTCATTGGGAAGCCGTGCGACGTGGCGGCGGTGTGGAAGGCAAGAAAGCTGCGGCCCCGGCTTGACGAAAAGATCGGCCTGACGGTCGCATTTTTCTGCGCGGGGACGCCGACGACGAAGGCGACCCTGGAGCTACTGCGTCACGTCGGGGTGACCGACCCCTCCAAGGTTGAGGGCCTGCGATACCGGGGGAACGGGTGGCCTGGGAAGTGGACGGTGACGTTTCGCGATGAGGCGGGGGAGATTCAGGAGCGGAACTTGAGCTACGAGGAGTCGTGGGGCATTCTGGCGAGAAACAAACAATGGCGGTGCAATCTCTGTCCTGATCACACTGGCGAATTTGCTGACATCGCAGTGGGGGACCCCTGGTATCGGAAGATTCCGGCGGGCGAGGCGGGGCAATCGCTGGTGCTGGCGCGGACAGAGCGAGGACGAGAGGTCATCCGCAGCGCGATGGGGCAGCAGGCGATCAAGCTGGAGCATGCGGAGGCATGGAAGCTGCCGGCGTCGCAAAAAAACCTCCTTAAGACGCGGGGGGCGGTGTGGGGGCGGCTCTTCGGGCTGCGGCTGGCCGGTATCTCGATACCGAAGTATCAGGGAATGCCTATGTTCAAGACCTGGCTGCGGACGCAGTCTCTAAGAGAAAAAGTCGCATCGATAGTAGGGGCGATATTCCGAGTCAAACGGCGCAGTTTGCGAACTCGGCGCGCAGTTATTCCAATTGGTGGCATATATGGGGCGAGCAGAATTGTATCATCGACAAACTGTTTCGGAGATACACTGAATGCATCTTCGTCGGGAGTATCGGTCGTCAAGATAGGGCAAGATTATTCTCTTGATTGAGTAATGGGATTCTTCGCTCCGCGGAGCGCCATTGCGGAGCGAGGAAGGTCCCTCATTTCAAGAAATCAGTTGATGCAACTCAGTCTTGTGCAAAGCACACATTGCTCACTAGCGAAGTAAAAGCAATTAAGCTGGTGTCAGGTCGCGGCATGGGCCGGTTCCCACGACATCCGGACGAACCTGAGCACTCAATCATATTGCAAAGCCTGTGAATACTGAATCCATCGAACTCAACGCATCGTACTTCGAACACGAATGGTCGAATCAAACCACTGTGAATCCTCTCGGGTTCCTGTTGCTTTGCGTAGCGGCGGGCCTGCTCCTCGTATTGCCACGACGCTGGGCTGTGCTTCCATTTTCCATTATTGCCTGCTTCATCGCGCCTGCACAGCGAGTGGTTGTATTGGGGCTGGATTTCAATTTCATGCGCCTCATGGTTCTGGTCGGTGTGGGCCGACTCCTGATACGTCGTGAAACAGCAACGTTTCAGATCAGCCAATTCGATATGTTTGTATTCTTCTGGGGAAGCTGCAGATTCCTGCTGCATGGCCTTTTGTGCAGTTCGAGCAACGAGTGGATCAGTTCGGCGGGCGAGGCGTTTGATGGGCTCGGTTTGTATTTCGCTTTCCGATGTCTGGTTCAGGATTGGGAAGACGTCATCGCAACAGTGAAAGGGCTGATCGTCCTTGGTTTGCCTGTCGCACTGGCATTCGTTTGGGAACGACAAACCAGCCACAATCTGTTTTCATTATTCGGCGGAGTTCCGGAGATAACAGTGGTGCGGGATGGGAAGCTCCGATGCCAGGGTGCTTTTGCGCATCCGATTGTGGCGGGATGCTTCTGGGCAAGCCTTCTTCCAGCAATCGTATCACTTCGATCGATACGACATGGTTCAATGTTCTGGGTGCCTGCAGGTCTCGCTGCGGCGTTCGTCATCATCTTCACATGTAGCTCCAGCACACCGATGGCAGCCGTTGGTGCGGGTGCCTTGGGCGGACTGAGTTATCACGTACGAAATCACATGCAATTGCTGCGGCGGACCTGCCTGGTTATGCTGTTGGCACTCCATCTGGTTATGAAGGCTCCTGTCTGGCATTTGATCTCACGGATTGACCTTGTGGGCGGCTCGACGGGATACCATAGGTTCCTGCTAATTGACAATGCTATCCGGCGAGTTGATGAGTGGTGGATGCTCGGGACATTGAGCACGGCACATTGGGGGTATGGACTAACGGATGTCTGTAATCAGTACGTCTATGAGGCAGTCGAAGGTGGTCTTGCCTCGCTGATACTCTTTGTCGCGGTGCTCGTTATTGCGTTTCGCGCTGCAGGTAGGCTATGCCGGTGGTATGGCCACTCGGTTGGGAAGCTACAAATGGCATGGGCTCTGGGAGTGGCCATCTTTATCCATCTAGCCAATTTTCTCGGGTTGTCGTATTTCGGCCAGATGCTGATGATCTGGGGGCTGCAACTGGCGACGCTTGCGAGCCTGGAAGCCCGTACTTGCCATGCGCGGCAGACCTGTCGAGTGATCACTGCTCCAACGAAATGGGCAAAGGCGGGCGCGATGCGGAAGGTACTGATCGCAAAGTGACAGTCTCAATTGTCATTGTCAGTTTCAACACCCGAGAGCTAACTCTGGCGTGCCTGAAATCTGTGCTGCGGGAAACGAGGATACACCCCTTTGAGGTCTTGGTCGTCGATAATGCGTCCAGCGATGGATCGGCAGAAGCCATTATGGCTGAATTTGAGGCAGTCAGGGTTTTCTCGTTGCGTCAGAATGAGGGATTTGCACGGGCCAATAATATTGGAGCCGAGCATGCGCGCGGCGAGTATCTGCTACTCCTAAACCCGGATACGGTTATTCTCGATCAGGCAATCGATCGGCTGATCGAAACTGCAAACCAGCGACCCGACGTCAGCATTTTCGGAGGCAAGACCCTGTTTCCCGACGGGACGCTTAATCCCAAGTTTTGTTTTCAACAGCCTACACTCTGGAGCGCATGGTGCCGCGGGATTGGCATTTCGGCATTATTCAAGGGAAACCGAGTATTCGACCCTGAGATGATTGGGTATCGGGTCGCCGGGGGTCAGCAAGCCGTCGATGTTGTTAGCGGCTGTTTTTTCCTCATTCGAAAGGAACTCTGGCGGCGGTTGGGAGGTTTTGACTGCCGCTTCCGAATGTACGCTGAAGAGACTGATCTGTGCCTTCGCGCCGCCGCAATAGGAGAAAAGTGTGTGGTAGATGCGAATGCGCGAATCGTTCACTACGGAGGCGCATCGGAATCGATTGTCGAAGATAAGTATGTGCGACTGTTCGCGGCGAAGGCCAGGTTGTTTCGAAAGCACTGGGCGGGACTCAAGGGCGTACTGGGGGTGATGAGCCTCGATGTCTGGGCCGCTACGAGGGTCGTCGGTTTCGCGGCGGGAAGCATTCTTTTTCCATCGTTGCGTTCCAAACTTGGTTCCTGGAGGGGCATTCTATCGAGACGGCGCGAGTGGACTGGTCGCTGCACGGGGGTGCCGGACGCATCGCGGCTGCAAGGGCCAGGGGCGTGAATCCTCTGCTGAAATGTGCTCGCTGGCCGCAGGTACTGGAGGACTCCCGGTTGATCCTCTCAAAGCTAAGTAGAAACGCAAAATGATTTACCCAATTGCCTGTCCTTTGTCGACTTACTTCTTAGCGGCGGAGCCGCTGGGAGGTTGGCATGGGACGCGGTATCAGACTGACTCCGGGAGAGTGGGAAGCCTTGGATGGTCTTCGATTCGGCGCGTCCTCGGCGGATGTGTTTCGCAACTGTTTGATCATCTTGATGTCGGATTCGGCCTCGACCATCGCGTCCATCGCCCGGACGCTGGGTTGCAGCCCCGAGACGGTCAAGCGGATTCGCAAGCTCTACCGCATCGGCGGGATCGATGCCCTGCAACCGATCAAGCCGCCTGGCCGCAAGACGCGGGCCACGCCGCGCTATCTGGAGGCCTTGAAGAAGGCCGTGCAGACCAACCCCCTCGACTTGGGATACGGCTTCTCGGTCTGGTCGTCGGGTCGGCTGGCGGCACACATGGTCAAGACCACGGGCGTGCCCTACAGCGACGATCAGCTCCGTCGGATTCTCAAGCAACAGGGCTTCTCCTTTCGTCGTCCCAAGCACACCCTGAAGGGCAAGCGCAACGAGGTGGCCTACGAAAAGGCCCGCCGGCAGTTGAATCGTCTAAAAAACGCCGTAAAGGACGATGCCACGGAGGCCGTGATCTATCAAGACGAGGTCGAAATTCATCGCCATCCAACCCTCACTCGGATGTGGGCCCCGATCGGCCAGCAGCCCGAGGTGCCCGCGCCCGGCAAGAATGAAAAGAAAGTTGTCTACGGTGGGGTGGACTATGCCACCGGCCGGATCGTTCACACCATCGCCGACACCAAGAGCGGCACGAACTTCCTGATATTTCTGACGGCGCTGGTCAGGGTCTATGCCGGCCGAAAGATTCGGCTGATCTGCGACAACGGAAGATTTCACCATACCCAGGCCGTCTACGAATGGCTGGCGGCCCACGCCGACCAGATCACCATCTACTGGCTGCCGCCGTACTGCCCGAGCCTCAATCTCATCGAACGGTTGTGGGGACATCTGAAACGGACGGTCATCGCCAATATCCTGTTTGCAACCGTCGATGATCTCGTAGATGCGTTCCGCCTCGGCATCGCCCGTGTCAATGGCCACCGCGACAAAATGGGATTCATGTACGATCATGACGAAGTTTACAAAAAGGCAGCGTAAAGGATTCTGCGTTTCTACTTAGTCAGAAGTAATTCGGTCGAACAGGAATGGTTTTGGTTGTCCGCAGTACTCAGCCGAGAAAATGGGCGAGGGCGATAGACGCGCCGTTGTGTTTGTGTCTTAATAAAGGGTGGCGACTTGACTCAGGAAACCGTCGGTAAAAACGAGGAGTTGTGTGGTCTCGCGAGTGAGTGGCGCGAGGGGGCAAAATGTCGCGAATTGTTCGAAAAGTCGCCGAGGATCGCAGAAAGCGCTCAAAGGAATACTGCGGAGCGGTGTCTGTACGTTGCGTTGCGGGGGCTTCCAACGATGGCTGCACGAGAGGGTCGAGGTTTTGCCTTTGCGCGAAGAGCAAAGGGGCCATCGCTCGTGTCAGACGGAAAAAGCTTTCGCTACACATGCATTGTGCTACTTGGCTCACGCCTGTTGCCTGAGGCTGCGCAACGATTTCTTTTCAAGGAGAGAGCGCCCGCGAGTTTTGTAAGCAGACGTCGGCGGAAACAGCTGGATGTCACGGAACCGGTGACTGCGCACTTTACACTTGGGCCTCGGCCGAACTTGGCGTTCTTGGCGAAACTGGCGCTCAAAGAAGCTGCGCGAGGCTGTCGTGCGCGATCGTGCTTTGACCACCGTCGACGCGGCATGGAGCATTTCGGCACTGGCGGCGTCGCTTACGGCTGGTGCCGGCCACGACGAGCTGAGGATCGCTTTCGAACGATTGGTGGCCGGGTACTCACGTCCCGGTAAACTATTCCGACACTGGACTTCCGCCGATGCTGCGCCCTGGTATCGATCTCACGTCGGGTGTTTTGCAGATCAGATCTACTCGATTCAGGCCCTGTCGCGCTATTATTCGGCAACGGAGATACAGTCGCGCTGGAAATTGCGGCGGAGTGCGCCGATCAAATCGTGCGGCTTCAAGGGCCGGAAGGGCAATGGTGGTGGCATTATGATGTGCGGCAGGGTTCCGTGATCGAGGGCTATCCGGTGTATACCGTGCATCAGGATTCGATGGCTCCAATGGGCCTTTTGAGCTTTACGAGGCCGGCGGTCCAGATCATCGGAGCGCCATAGACCTGGGACTGAGATGGCTGGAAGAGAAGCAAGAAACCGAATCGAGTCTTGTTAAGGAGGACTCGATGCTCATCTGGCGAAGTGTTCGACGAAGTGATCCGGCCAAGACTGTTCGCAGAGTACGTGCGGTGGTCTCGTACTTCCTGCCGAGTGCACGGCTCGGATTTCTCGACGCAGCTTTTCCGCCGGGGCAAGTTGATCATGAGGATCGGCCTTACCATCTCGGGTGGATACTTTATGCGTGGCTTGGCCAGTCTTGAGGCGCAAGGGAATCAGGAGACGGGCACCGCATCGCACGCGCCGGCTGCTGCCGAATTACCACATGGCTCGGCCAATTGACCTTGATTCCTCCCAATCCCCCGCGGTGACTCAACTCTCTGTCCGATCCAACTATTGAATCCTGTATAGACAAAGACACGTTTCCTCATTTGAGCCGTATGGGAAGTTTGGCCGCATGAACGAAGGAGCGAAGCAGGGATTGGCGGAGCTATAACCGAATTTCGTTGATGGTGGCGGGATAAAAAAAGGCGGCGTACTCTCGGGACTTGTTCGAGGTTCCGAGCCGCCCACGATGGGCAGAGGAGTACGCCGATGCAGGAGAGTAACGAGTCGATCGAGACGATTCCAGTCCCCAGCCGAGACGTTTTGACGGAGATTCTGCGGGACGGGGCCCAACGGCTCCTGGGCCAGGCGATCGAGGCGGAGGTCGATGGCTGGATCGAAGGGCACGCCGATCTGCGCGATCCGCAAGGCCGCCGGCAGGTGGTCAAGAACGGCCATCATCCCACCTGGACCCTCGTCACCGGCGTCGGGCCGGTGGAGGTGACGCAGCCGCGGGTGTGGGACCGTCGGATCGTCGGCCGCGGCGAGGCCGGCGAAGCGTTGGATGCAAATGGCCAGGCCGTGGAGCGGTTCTGTTCGTCGATTTTGCCGCCGTACCTGCGGAAGACGAAGGCCATCGAGGAGTTGATCCCTGGCTGTACCTCAAGGGCATCAGCACCGGAGACTTCAGCGAGGCCCTGCAGCGCTGGTCGGTCCCCAGGCGGCGGGGCTCAGCGCCACGACGATCACGCGTTTGATGACGAGTTGGCAGGACGAGTACCAGTCATGGAATCGCCGCTCCCTGGAAGGCAAGCACTACGTGTACCTCTGGGCGGATGGGATTCACTTCAACATCCGCCTGGAGGAAGACCGGCAGTGCATTCTGGTGCTGATGGGCGCGAGGGCGGACGGCCGCAAGGAGCTGATCGCGGTGGTCGACGGCCATCGCGAGAGCGAGCAGTCGTGGTATTCGCTGCTGCTGGACTGCCAACAACGGGGCATGACGATCGACCCGAAGCTGGCCACGGCGGACGGAGCAGCTGGCTTCTGGGCGGCGCGCCGAAGGTCTATTCGACGACCCGGCGCAGCGCTGCTGGGTGCACAAGACGGCCAACGTGTTGGACAAGATGCCCAAGCAGGTGCAGACCGGCGCGAAAGGCCAAGCTGCACGAGATCTGGATGGCGCCGACGCGGGAGAATGCGAACCAGGCGTTCGATCACTTCGTGGCCCACTACGCGGCCAAATACCCCGGCGCGGCCGAGTGCCTGGTGAAGGATCGCGAGGTGCTGCTGACGTTCTACGACTTCCCGGCCGAGCACTGGCGGCACCTGCGGACGACGAATCCGATCGAAAGTACGTTCGCCACGGTGCGGCTGCGTCACCGCCGGACCAAAGGCAACGGCAGTCGGATCGCGTGTCTGGCAATGGTGTTCAAGCTGTGCGAGTCCGCCGCGAACCACTGGCGGCTGCTCAATGGCGCGACGCTGCTTCCCGATGTCATCGCCGGTGTGAAGTTCGTCAATGGAGAAAAGGCCGAGAGAAACGCCGCCTGATTACCGCGTCATCAACGAAATTTGACCATTACTCGGATTGGCGACCAGCCAGGCGGCGGAATTCGATGCAGGCGGTGGCGTGCAGCGAATCGAGTTCGCAAAGTCCATGATTGGCCAATCGATGGTACTTGAGGTAACCCCACAGGTATTCGACCGGATTGAGTTCCGGGGCGTAGGCCGGGAGCCACTCCATATCCAGGCGAGGGTAGATCGTCCGCCACTCCCGCACCGCGACGGCGCGATGGGCGTTGAGCCGATCCCAGACCAGAATGACGTTTCCGCGCAGGTGACGAAGCAGGGCCGACAGGAAGGTAATGACTTCGTCCGAGCCAATGTTGGCGTCCGGGTGCCAGTGGGCGTGCAAACCCAGTCGCCGTCGCCGCGGAGAAATCGAGAGGGCCGCGATGCTGGAGACCTTTTGGTGACTTCGGCCGCGCTGGCGAAGAACGGGCGTCTGTCCTCGAGGCGCCCAAGTCCGCCGGACCGTCGGATGCATGAGAAAACCGGCCTCATCGAGCAGGACGATGTGGGCTTGGCGTCGTGCGGCGTTTTTTTATGCGCGGCCAGTCCTTCGCAACCCACCGCCCGATCGCCGGCTCGTCGCGCTCGATGGCCCGCCGTTCGGGCTTCTGACACGACCAACCCAGCGACGCCATCAATCGTGGAATATGGTCCACGTGATAGCGGACGCCGTATTGCCTTTGAATCACCTCGACGATGCGCGGACAGGTCCAGAGGTCGGTCGGAAAGCCGTTGGCTTTCGCGCCCTTCAGCAACCGCTGGATCAACCACTGCCGCCGCCGCTTGTTTAACTTCGGCGTCGGACCGGGGTGAACAATCGCGCGGATCCCCTCTTCGCCGCGCTCTTGATAAGCCTGCCACCATTTGGTCACGCTGGACCGCGTCGCGCCCACTCGCCGCGCGGCTTCGGCCTTGGATAGACCCTGCCGAACCCACGCAATCGCTTGTCGCCGCCGGCGCTCCAGCTCCGCTGGGCTCCCATGCGTTCTCATGCTCAATACTATCGGCATAACTCAACATATTTGTTTATCCATACAGGAATCACTAGTGCTCCGTCATCGTTAGCTTTGCGGGTTATTTTTGGAAAGGGTCGATGTTCATGATTGGATGGCCGTGGATGGCCTGTTGATCATGGAGGATCGGCGATGAAACGGTATGTGGTTCGGCTGGAGGCGGTGGAGCGGCGGCGATTAAAGGAGTTGGTTTCGACGGGCAGGGCGGCGGCCTACAAAATTCGGCACGCGAACATTCTGCTTCAGGCGGATGAATCGAAGTCACGACCGGGCTGGCCCGATACGCGGATCGCAGAAGGCCTGGCGGTGTCGGTTCGGAGCATCGAGTACCTGCGGAAGCGGTTTGTAGAGGAAGGATTGGAGGCCTGTTTGGCACCGAAGAAACGGCCCTTCCGCCGGTGGCGCCAAAGTTCGACGGCCGCAAGGAGGCCAAACTTGTGGCCGTGGCCTGCTCGCAGCCGCCGAAGGGATACGAACGTTGGTCGCTCCGGCTGCTGGCCGACCGGGTGGTGGAATTGAAGATCGTGGACGCGGTGTCCCATGAGACGATCCGGCGTGTTCTTCAAAAACGAGTTGAAACCGTGGCAGAAGAAGATGTGGTGCATTCCGCCGGACCAGGATGCGGCGTTCGTCTGTGCGATGGAAAATGTTCTGGAGGTTTATCACCGGCCCTATGATCCGAAACGCCCGGTGGTCTGTTTCGATGAGAAGTCAAGCAACTGGTCTCGGAGGTACGTCGGCCGATGGCGGCGAAGCGGGGTCAGGCGGCGCGGTATGACTATGAATACGAGCGCAATGGGACGGCGAATTTGTTTGTCTTCGTGGAGCCGCTCAAAGGTTGGCGGCAGGTGACGGTGACGTCGCGGCGTTGCAAAACCGACTTTGCCGGCCAGATGCGGGCGGCTGGTGGACCTCCACTACCGCCGTGCGGAGAAGATCACCGTGGTGATGGACAATCTCAACACCCACACCGTGTCGAGCCTTTATGCCGCCTTCCCTCCAGCCGAGGCAAGACGGCTGATGGACAAGCTGGACGTGGTGCATACGCCCAAGCATGGATCGTGGTTGAATATGGCGGAGATCGAGTTCAGCGTGATGGAAAAGCAGGCTCTCAACGGCCGCGTCCCCGATGAAAAGGCCCTAACAAAGCAAGTGAAGGCATGGGAATCAAATCGGAACCATCGATCCAAACGAATCAACTGGCAGTTCACCACCGATGATGCCCGCGTGAAGCTCCATCGGCTTTACCCGCAAATTGAAACATGACGGAGTACTAGTGCCTCTTCCACTGAGAGAGTTTCGTTTTGGCGGGGTTGAATCGTAATCGCTGTTGCGGCGGCGGTTTGTGTGCAAAAATGTTCTCCACTTCGGGTGATTGCCGCCACCCGTGTGAAGTGGAGAACAAAACATGGACAGGGTTGTGGCACGGAGGCCGCAGCCGGCGGAACGCGAGGAGTTGCATCGCATGAAGCGGCAACTGGCCAGCGCGGTCAACAGCCGGCACGCGCGGATCATTCTGCTCTCGACCGGCGGCGTTGGCAACCGCGAAATCGCCGAGCGGGCAGGCTGCACGCCGACCTGGGTGCGGAAGGTCATCCACTATTTCAACGACGGCGGGATCGACGCCATCGTGTGGTATCCCTGGTTCTGCCGCCCGTTCGGCCCACGCAAGTTCATGGCCGCGGTGGTCGAAGAAATCGCCGAGGTGGCCCTCTCGCCCCCGCAGAAGCTCATCGGCATGAGCGTCTGGTCGCTGGCCAAGCTGCGGGCCTATCTGATCGAGCAGAAGATCGTGGCCTCCATCTCGCTGGAGTGGCTGCGCCAACTTCTTCGGCGCCGACGCATCCGCTGGCGGCACACCAAGACCTGGAAGGAATCCACCGACCCGCAGTTCTGGACCAAATACCGCAGGCTCAAACGGCTGTATGCGCGTCGCCCGGCCGGCGGGGTGCGGCTGTGCGTCGATAAATTCGGCCCGCTCAATCTCCAGCCCCGGCACGGCCGCCACTGGGCCCGCAGCGGGCATGTAGATCGGCTGCGGGCGACCTATCATCGCACCGGCGGGGTCCGGCACTTTTTCAGCGTCTATGACCTGGAGCGCGACCGGCTCGTCGGCCGCTTCACCGAGCGAAAAAACTGGAGGACGTTCCTGTCCTTCCTGAAGTGGGTTCGCAGGCGCTACGCCAAGGCGGGCACGCTGCACATCGTGCTGGACAACGTGGGGTATCATCGCAAGGCCACGGTTCTGGCCTACGCCCGGAGGCACGACATTCGGTTCTATTGGACGCCCACCGGGGCCTCGTGGCTCAATCGCATCGAGTGTCACTTCACCGCCCTGCGCAAGTTCGCCCTGGACAACACCGACTATCGAAGCCACGAAGAACAACAGGCGGCCATCCAGAGTTACCTGGCATGGCGCAACGGCCGCCGACACATCAGCCTCCAACCACGGAAACGTACCCGAGTCGCCCACCGTCATGCGGCATAGAGCGCTGTACCATGATCACGAAACTGACCTACTGGAAACGGCACTAGGTGCCTGTCCAGGGTAACCGTCTGTTGCCGGAGTTCAATCGGCGGTCGCGTCGGGCGGAACGCTGCGTAGCTGGACTGCCGTCAGATTCAATCATCCGAGCGATGGTCACGGAACTCCGCGCATGCCGTGCCGTGGGGCCTCTGAGGTGCTAACGAGCGAGAGTCGGTGCTCTATTCGGGCAACACTGAAAACCGTTTGGACTAGGAGGATATTTAATGAAGGAAGCAATTAGTGAGATCCCGCGGCGAGAGCTCTTTGGCATCTCTGTCCATGCGGTAACCATGAGTCAGACACTCGCGCTCTGCGGCGAGGCGATAATTCAAAAAGAGCAACTGTCGATCGGGGTGGTCAATGTAGCGAAGCTCGTAGCCATGCGCCGGGATCGAGCGCTTCACGAGTCGGTGTCAAGCGCAGATCTGGTTCTTGCGGATGGTGCGGGCGTGGTCTGGGCGGCGCGACTACTCGGGCAACCGCTGCCTGAACGCGTAGCCGGAATCGACCTATTCGAAAAGCTCCTAGATCTCGCCAATGAGCGGCGCGCCTCGGTCTACTTTCTTGGTGCGCGACCCGCGGTCCTACAAAAGGTAGTGAATCGGGCGCGCCGCGAGAGGCCAAGCGTGCTCATCGCGGGGAGCTGCGACGGTTACTACAAGGAGGACGAGGAACGGTTTGTGGCCGAGAAGATCCGAGACGCACATCCCGATATCCTATTTGTGGCGATGAGTTCGCCGAAGAAAGAGGTATTTCTCAAGCGATGGGGGAGCAAGTTAAATGTCTGCGTTTGCCACGGGGTCGGGGGATCCTTTGATGTCTACGCCGGGCTCGTCACTCGAGCGCCGCTGTCATGGCAGAAATCGGGCCTCGAATGGCTGCATCGGGCGCTGCAAGAGCCGCGCAGGCTTTGGAGGCGCTACCTCGTTACGAACTGTGCATTTGCAGTCATGCTGCTGCGGGAGGTTGCGTTAAGCGTCCAATCAACTTGGCGAAGGAAGCACCCTGCAGCCGACTAGTGCTCCGTCATCGTTAGCTTTGCGGGTTATTTTTGGAAAGGGTCGATGTTCATGATTGGATGGCCGTGGATGGCCTGTTGATCATGGAGGATCGGCGATGAAACGGTATGTGGTTCGGCTGGAGGCGGTGGAGCGGCGGCGATTAAAGGAGTTGGTTTCGACGGGCAGGGCGGCGGCCTACAAAATTCGGCACGCGAACATTCTGCTTCAGGCGGATGAATCGAAGTCACGACCGGGCTGGCCCGATACGCGGATCGCAGAAGGCCTGGCGGTGTCGGTTCGGAGCATCGAGTACCTGCGGAAGCGGTTTGTAGAGGAAGGATTGGAGGCCTGTTTGGCACCGAAGAAACGGCCCTTCCCGCCGGTGGCGCCAAAGTTCGACGGCCGCAAGGAGGCCAAACTTGTGGCCGTGGCCTGCTCGCAGCCGCCGAAGGGATACGAACGTTGGTCGCTCCGGCTGCTGGCCGACCGGGTGGTGGAATTGAAGATCGTGGACGCGGTGTCCCATGAGACGATCCGGCGTGTTCTTCAAAAAACGAGTTGAAACCGTGGCAGAAGAAGATGTGGTGCATTCCGCCGGACCAGGATGCGGCGTTCGTCTGTGCGATGGAAAATGTTCTGGAGGTTTATCACCGGCCCTATGATCCGAAACGCCCGGTGGTCTGTTTCGATGAGAAGTCCAAGCAACTGGTCTCGGAGGTACGTCGGCCGATGGCGGCGAAGCGGGGTCAGGCGGCGCGGTATGACTATGAATACGAGCGCAATGGGACGGCGAATTTGTTTGTCTTCGTGGAGCCGCTCAAAGGTTGGCGGCAGGTGACGGTGACGTCGCGGCGTTGCAAAACCGACTTTGCCGGCCAGATGCGGGCGCTGGTGGACCTCCACTACCGCCGTGCGGAGAAGATCACCGTGGTGATGGACAATCTCAACACCCACACCGTGTCGAGCCTTTATGCCGCCTTCCCTCCAGCCGAGGCAAGACGGCTGATGGACAAGCTGGACGTGGTGCATACGCCCAAGCATGGATCGTGGTTGAATATGGCGGAGATCGAGTTCAGCGTGATGGAAAAGCAGGCTCTCAACGGCCGCGTCCCCGATGAAAAGGCCCTAACAAAGCAAGTGAAGGCATGGGAATCAAATCGGAACCATCGATCCAAACGAATCAACTGGCAGTTCACCACCGATGATGCCCGCGTGAAGCTCCATCGGCTTTACCCGCAAATTGAAACATGACGGAGTACTAGGATCCTTGTGAACGCTGCTTCGGACTATTCAAGCGAGGCGCTTAATGAAGTGTCAGCGCCCGGCGCGACGCCAGACGGAGTCCTTGATCGTGGCGTCATCTGCTTCGCGGGTGAGGATTGGTGGTACCACAATCGCGGTCATTTCGACATGCAGGTCATGCGGCGTCTCGCACGATGCGTGCCGGTGCTGTTCGTGAATTCGATCGTTATGCAACGACCGCGCTGGTCAGAGGGCAAAAAGTTGTTTCGAAAGATTGCACGTAAGCTGCAGAGTATTCGGCGTGGCCTTCAGCACGTTGAGAATAGGTTTTACGCCTTCTCTCCGATCAGCGTACCGCTTCACCATCGCGAATTCGGGCGGGTCGCAAATTGCCTCGGTGTTCTTGCACAAGTCCGCTGGGCGGCGTGGCGCCTCAAGATGACGTCGCCTCTTGTATGGGTCGAATGTCCGGCCGCTTGTGACATCGCGCTTAGGCTTTCGCGAAGTGCACTGGTGTATCAGCGAACGGATCGACATGAGGAGTTTCGCTCCGAGGAAGGAGGTTATATCGATGTTCAGATTTCTCAATACGACGACCGACTGCGTCGAGAGAGCGACCTTGTGGTCTATGCGAGCGGCGCGCTTTTTGAGGATGAAAAGCAATCGGTGCGGCGTGCCTTCCTTTCGGACCATGGCGTTGACTTTGCTCGGTTCGCCAAGGCGGCACGCGACCGTGTCGTACCAGAAGACATTAAACATGTTCGAGAACCGATGGTGGGTTTTTTTGGAGCGATTGACGATCATACCTTCGATGTGCCATTTGCGACTCGGGTCGTGCAATTGCTTCCGCAATTGTCGTTCGTTTTCGTGGGTCATGCGTCGACAGACGTATCATCGCTGGCACGGCAGCCAAACGTAACCCTTGTCGGGCAACGTCCCTACGAGTTGATCCCCTCCTACGGGGCGGCCTTTCGTGTGGCAATCATGACATGGCGGCGAAATCGATGGATTCACTATTGCAACCCGGTGAAGCTTAAGGAATACCTTGCCCTCGGACTGCCAGTTGTTTCCACCCCCTTTCATCACCTGGGAAGATATGACGAGTGCGTAGCAGTGGCGGAAACTCCGGAGGCTTTCGCAAAGGCAATTAGTGAGTCCCTCGAACACGACGGCGCGGGCGCCATTGCAAAAAGACAGGATCGGGTACGAGGGTGCACTTGGGAGTCAGTCACTGCGCGTCTTGTAGAGGAAATCCGCTCGATTCCGGGCAGACGTTAGTGGTCGAAGATGCCAACTTCTCAATGGTATTTCAAGCGCCTTCGGTCGATGTCCCTGCCGGAGATCGCCTGGCGATCGCGACAAGAGCTTAGACGGCTTTCTGAGCGAGTGCTCAGAGCTGTCGGACGGCATGAACTCAGTGTTACGAATGTAATTATCGAAGACAAGGACGCAAGCGCGGTAAGCTCGCACGCACTCGGCGCGCATATGGGACTTGGAAAGGATGAGCTCGCAGGGCATTATTCTCCTTGCTGGCGGCAGGCGATATTGACACGGGTTGAAAAAATCCTCTCGCACCGCATTACGCTCTTCGATCTTGCCGATTGCGACCTCGGCAAGGAAATCAATTGGAACTACGAGTACAAGGCCGGCGTCCAAACACCTCTGGAGGCGTCTGACGCAGTCGATTACAGATCCTATTCGGTAACCGGGGACTGCAAATTTGTGTGGGAACTAAACCGGCACCATCACCTCGTTGTACTTGGAAGGGCATATCGGGTAACCGGCGACTTGAGATTCGCTGTTGAGATCGTGAAGCAAATCGAATCGTGGATGCGTCAGTCGCCCTTTGGTCATGGAATGAACTGGCGAAGCCCCTTGGAACTGGGCATCCGACTAATCAACTGGGTCTGGGCGTTGGAACTAATCCAACCGTCTGGAGCGCTGAGCACGGCGTTCTTAGAAAGATTACTCCGCATCGTGCACTTGCATATGTGGGAAATCTCGCGCAAGTACTCTCACTATTCGTCTGCCAACAACCATGTCATCGGAGAGGCTGCTGGCGTGTTTATTGCCAGCTCGTATTTTGGTAATCTGCGCGGAAGCGAGAAATGGCGAGGACTCAGCCAAGAAATCTTGGCGCGGGAGATTGAGGCTCAGACCTACCCAGATGGGGGCCATCGCGAACAAGCGATGGGCTACCAGCTCTTCGTCATGGAGTTTTTTCTGCTGGCTGGATTGGTGGCGCGGAATACCGGCAATGACTTTCAAGAAAGTTATTGGGAGCGACTGCGAATGATGTTCCGATTCGTCTCAGCCCATTGCGAGGCGGGGGGAAGTCCTACGTATTTCGGTGATTGTGACGACGGGTATGTCCTCGAACTCGGTGGGCGAGGTGATGCGGTAAAGAGTCTGCTTGATGCTGGAGGTCGCGTTCTTGGCGACACAGGGATCGCGATAGAAGACTCAATTAGTGAGCGGGCATTCTGGTTGCTGGGCCCAGACATCGAGGCTTCTGAAGAAGGGAACGGGACCTACCGCGACGAAGTACTCAGGTGTCATGCGTTTCCTGACAGCGGGCGATACCTGATTCAATGTGGACGCCGTGGGAACGCAGACTCAATCTCGGTAGAATTCGACTGTGGGGAACTCGGGTTCGGGCCGCTAGCTGCGCACGGACATGCAGATGCCTTGAGCATCACGCTTAGAGTTGGTGGAATTGACGTACTCGTGGACCCTGGAACGTATGATTACTTTTCCTATCCGGATTGGCGAGATTACTTTAGGAGCACGGAAGCACATAACACTGTGGTCGTAGATGGTGCGAATCAGTCAGAGATATTGGGCCCATTTCTGTGGGGCCGACGGGCGAGGTCAACCTGCATGGATTGGTCACCTGAGGCCAACGGGGGTAAGGTGATTGGACGGCACGATGGATACCAGAAGGGTAGAGTCCCAGTGATTCACGAGCGGGAAGTGCGCGTCCTAGGCCAAGTTCGGAGGATTCATTGTCTGGATCGGCTTCGCGGCCAAGGAATGCACCGAACCGCTGTGATGTATCACTTTTCTGAAGACTGCGATATTGTAGCTTGCAGCAAAACTTCATACAGAGTGCTAGTCGCGAGTTTGCCTGTCGAGATTGGATTAGAGTTCTCGGAGCCAGCAGTGCTCGTTTCGGCGGAAGAAGGGCCTGGACCCGGTTGGCTTAGCCGTAGCTACCACCGGCGAACCAGTGTGCCCTGTTTGCGTGTGTTCGCGGAATGGATTAACTCGATAGACGTTTCTACTTTTATATCAGTTGGGAAGCAGCGGTGATCAGACGTTGGAGTAATTGTCAAATCTCGTTGATGGCGCGGTAATCAGGCGACGTTCTTCTCGGCCTTTTCTCCATTGACGAACTTCACGCCGGCGATGACCTCCGGGAGCAGCGTCGCGCCGTTGAGCAGCCGCCAGTGTTTCGCGGCCAACGCGCAGAGCTTGAACACCATCGCCAGGCAGGCCACACGGCTGCCGTTGCCCTTGGTCCGCCGGTGACGCAGTCGCACCGTCGTGAACGTGCTCTCGATCGGGTTGGTCGTCCGCAGATGCCACCTGTGCTCGGCCGGGAAGTCGTAGAACGCCAGCAGCACGTCGCGGTCTTTGGTCAGACATGCCACGGCCTCAGGGAACTTCGCCTCGTAGTGCGCCGCAAAGTGATCGAACGCCGTGTCCGCATCCTCTCGCGTCGGCGCCATCCAGATCTCGTGCAGCTTGGCCTTGGCCCCGGTCTGCACCCGCTTGGGCATTTTGTCCAGTACGTTGACCGTATTGTGGACCCAGCATCGCTGCTCGCGGGTTTGTGAATAGACCTTCGGCAACGCCGCCCAGAAGCCCAGCGCCCCATCGGCCGTCGACCACTGCGATCAGCTCCTTGCGGCGCTCCGCCGTCGCCCCCATCAGCACCAGGATGCATTGCCGGTCTTCCTCCAGGCGAATGTTGAAGTGAATGCCGTCGGCTCAGAGGTACACATAATGCCTGGCCGCCAGCGAGCGACGATGCCACGCGCGGTACTCCTCTTGCCAGCCCACCATCAGCCGCGTGACGGTCGCTGCGCTGAGGCCCGAGGCCTGTGGATCAACCAACGCCTGCAAGGCTCCGCTGAAGTCGCCGGTGCTCACGCCTTTGAGACACAGTCATGGAATCAATTCCTCGATGGCCTTCGTCTTCCGAAGATACGGCGGCAGGATGGACGAACAGAACCGTTCTGCCGGCTCGCCCTTTGCATCCACCTTCTCGCCGGCCTCGGTGCGGCCGACGATCCGACGGTCCCACACCCGTGGCTGCGTCAGGTCCACCGGCGCGATGCCAGTCAACAGCGTTCGGCTGGGGTGATGGCCGTTCCTGACCACCTACTGCCGACCGCGGTGATCGCGCACCTCCGCGTAGCGTTCGATCCAGGCATCGACCTCGGCTTCGACGGCCTGGCCCAAGAGGCGCTGGGCCCAGTCTCGAAAAACCTCCGTCAAAACGTCCCGACTGGGGGCGGGAATCGCTGCGACCTTCTCGCTACTCTCGTGCATCGGCGTACTCCTCTGCCCATCGTGGGCGGCTCGGAACCTCGAACAAGTCCCGAGACTACGCCGCCATTTTTTATTCAGCCACCATCAACGAAACTCGGTTTTAGCTCTGATCAGATCGGCCCCTGCCGCTACGCAGTTAAGAAAACAGAATTACGGGCGTCCACAAGAGAACCGCGCTCGTTGATCTCCCCGACAAGAGTTGCTTGACTCCAATTCCGCATCCCGCCGAGACAAGTAGTCATTGACGCTCAAACGCGCCCAAATCTGCGCTCCCCAAGCGCGGCGCCCAGTCTTGGTCATGGTGAATGACGCTCTGAGGCGCCCGGTCAAGGTAAGGACTCAGAGGCTGGAGGCGAAAATCCCAAGTTGCGGGAGAAATAAACAACGGATCAGGATCAGTGGGCAGCACATTATTCGTTGCAACGACCCCGGCGGGAGGGCCATTTAGGGCCGCGGAGGCGGCGTAAAACAAGTTATTGCGAATACACAAGTCCACTGCTGATAGGTCGGGCTCTATAACGAGTGTGCTACTGCCAGCATAAAAAGTATTGTGTTCAACCAGGACATTACTGAATTTCTTGAATTTGGAAAGTCCCTCGAATCGCAGATTGACTGAACCCCCGGTTCCAAGCGCAAGTAGATTATTGATTATCGCGATATTTGAATACTCCTGATAAACTGCTCCGGCTTTACCAAATCCAGCAGCGTTGTATCCGCCAAACTTTTGGCCCTGGTGGTCGCCGTCAAATGCCTTATTGTTCCGAATGATGGCGAAGTTGCCCCAAGTATTGCTGGCCCAGAAATCGCAGTGCTGAGTACCTCCAACAGGTAGTTTATTGTTGAATATTACATTACCCGTCGCCAAGACGTTTTCGCCATCCCAATCAAATCCATCGGCGGTGAGGTCGTACATCTGATTCTGCCGGAGAATGCAATCACCCGCCGTTGCCGTGACCCCTAGGGACACGTCGTGAAAGTCGCAGCCCTCAACAAGAATAAACCGTGACCCAGCGTAAAAGCGCAAGGCGCTTTCGTTATTGTTGGCCTGAGTGCGGCCCCAGCCAATGAACTCGCAGTTGATGAACCAGAAGTGGGTCGCGGCACTGGAGATTACCGATCGTTTGACGGCCGCGGGGTTATTCAGGTCGAATCTGATGCCTTCAAATTTGATGTAGGACGATCGAAGAGTCAGGTTTGGAATCGTTTGTGCCGAAATCGTAACACTGTGCCCCAGGGCCGGTTTGATCGTTACATACTGATTGAAGCCATAGCCCGACTCATCGGGGAGATCGTAAACCCCATTGCGGGCAAGGATAGTATCGCCGCTGTCAGCGGCCAAGCATGCCTTGCGGAGTGTCGCGTATGGAGCGGCGCTTGATCCGGTGCCGGTTGTGTCGTTGCCAAGTGCTGCATCCACGTACCAAGTGTCGAAGATTTGGCTATTGGCGATACTAACCGCCAAGGGTGCCAGAGCATGAGAGGCACCCGCAGTCGGTACAGCGTTTGCAGACACGGTGTGAGGGCCGTCGGTGAAGGCGGTCGTATCCAGGGAAAGTACATATTCGAATTCACCCGTTGAGGGATTTACAGTTTCGGAGTCTACGGAGATCGCCGGAGCGCCGTCGACCTGGAAATCTATTCGGGAGATACCACTCGCGTGATAAGCAACGACACCCAAGTGCGACGTGCCCGTCAAGGTTGCGCCGTCCGGGAAGGCCCACACGGCAATCGCGGGAGAGGTGGTGGCGGCAGAGAGGCTGATAGTGCGGGTCGTGCTGCCAGTGCTGTTGGTGCTGATGGTGACGGTGCTGCTGTAGTTCCCTTCGGCAAGGGCGTTTGCGTCGGCGTCGATGGTGACGGTGAGCGTGGTGGAGGCAAAGGCGTTCAACGTTCCGCCGGCGCTGGAGAGGGTAACCCAGTTGCCGGTGGCGGAGGCGGTCCAGTTGATCGCGGTGCTGCCGGTGTTGGAAAGGACGTAATCAGTCGAGGACGGCAAAAAGGGCCCACCGATAGAGCCATTGGTCGTGAAATTCGTGCCTGGGGTGACGGCGAGGGCGCCAAAGGGGTTGACGGTGAGCGTGACATTACGGGTGGTGGTGCCGAAGCCGTTGGTGGTGTTGGTTATCGTCACCGTGTCGTTGTAAGTGCCCGGCAGGAGTGCATTGGCGGTGGCATTGATGAAGACGGTCAGCGTCCCGGTGCCCCCTGGAGCGAGGGTGGCGCCGCTACTGGAAAGAGTGACCCAACTCTGAGTCTTCGAGGCAGCCCAGACAATCGGCTGATCGCCGGGATTGGTGAGCGTGTAGGCGTTGCTGGAGGGCGAAAAGGGGCCGCCCTGGGTGCCGCTTGCGGCGAATGCGCCGGAGGGGTTGACGGACAGCGTACCCGGGTTGGTTGGCTGGGAATTGGCAGAGGCGACTTCGGCCTGTTTTTGTTCGCCGGTGGGCCCCTTGGAGCACTGATAATTGCCGAAGGAAGTCAGGGCGAGCGTCAGCGTGACGATATGCGTACCGCTCGAGGAAAAGGCGTGCTGTCTGATCATGTGCGTGCTTCCCGTCCCGCTTTCGACCACCCCGTCGAAGCCCCATTGGTAGGTGCCCTCGGGCAACGCGTGGCCCGATGGACAGAAGGCTCTGCCCTCCACGAGTAGCATGGGCGATTCGGAGAGGATGTCAACCTCGAAACGGACCTCCGGGTAGACGATCACACCGGCGGTGATGGTGTGCAGGGCGTTTTCGCTATCGCGAAGTTCGATGGAGAAGCTATCCGTGCCGACGAAGCCGGGATCGGGAATATAAGTGACAGCGAGGGCCCCATCGCGGGCGGAATCGGGCATCTGCAGGCTGCCGTGCTGGGGGGCAGGGTTGACGGTACGCGAGGCATTGTTGGCACCCTCGGGCAGATCGCTAAAGGTTATCGAAAGAGATTGGTTTTCGATGGTCGCGAAGTCTGCGGGGCCCTGGCCTGGGAGATTGAGGATTTCGGATCCTGCCTGGTCGCAAGCGAGATTTGGGACCGCAAGTAAGACGGTGAACAGAAAGAATGAGAGAAGGCGGGCTGGAGAACCAGGCCTAACGGCATCGCCATTGCGGGCAGAATGATCGCGGGAACGCGGCTGCGCGATGGATAAGAGGATGCATTGCCAATGGGCTGACCTGACCATAACGATAGCTCCCAACCATTTCCCCCCAATGGGCCTCTGTTCGGCACCGGATAGAAGCGTACGATTCGAATCACGAAAATGTGAAACGAAGAACGCGGAATTGCCTAATACCTATCACGATCGATAGGACTCAAGTCGATCCCGGCGAACATGCTGACGTGCGCAGGGCTGGGAAGGCCCAAAAAAAACACGAATTATTTTGAAAAATGATTGATTTCCCGGACCGGCTGATTTAAATTAGGGTTATCTGAAAGAGGACTCGGGCACTCTATGAAGCAAATCCGCACAAGTCTGATTGCCATCGCGGTTGCGTGCCTCACGTACGCCGGCGCTGCACGTGCGAGCCTGACGGAGGTGGTGACACCAGTCTGGCACTCGCCGACGGCGACTGATTTGGTGAAGAGCGCGACAATGGCCGGCGAATCCGGTGTCGACGATCGCGGGTGCCTGGGGGCGAGCGTTCGGCGGTATTCGGGCGAATTCAGAACGACGGGCGCAGACGAAGTAGGCGGCGTAGACCTGTCGGACGGAGCGGTGATTCGGATGCCGCCGCCGCCGGGGAGCCTGCAACTTGTGCTCAGCGCGGTGCTGTCGGCCGGGGCATGGCAGCTCACGCGGTCGATGAAGCAGTTGCACGTCGGCGTACCGGACTGGTATCACTCGGGTGGACCGGTACAGGTCTGCCACGCGACGCCGCTGGACCTGGCGGGCGGCGATCTCATTCCATGCATTTTCGAAACGCCGCACACCGCGGCGCCCGTTCGAAGCCAATGTTTTGAAGGGGAGATCTCTCCCGTTCTCCTTCAGCTTCAAGATGTCCTTCGCAACGTCGGACAGCGGGCCCCTCCGATCACGACCAAGTAAGACGTCCACCCTTTTCACTTTTCAACAGTTTGCTTTTGGACTTTTTTGATCTTGGTCTTTTTCCGGGTTCTTGAAATACCGGAATGAATCGGAGTGAATTAATCATGCAAAAGATTTTATTGATCGCAGCGCTCGTGGCGATTGTCGTGTCGCCGGCAGCAGCCGCCTTAAAGGTAACTGTAAGCAATCACCCTGATAGGGCTTCAAGTGGCGGCGTATTTACGGCGACAGATGCGAGCACGCCGGCGGGCAGCTTGCCTGACGATCTTGTGTTTGGTACATTTTGCATTGAGACGAATGAATTCTTAGGTCTCGGCAGCACATATTTTGTCACGATCAATACAGCTGCGGTCGATGGGGGCGTGGGTGGTGGCAACCCTGATCCGCTCGACTTCAAGACTGCTTACCTCTATCACACCTACAGAACAAACGCGAGTGCGTTGGATAGCTGTTTGAGCAGCGGCTCTTTCAAGACAAATGCTCAGGGAGGTAACGTGGCTGACCGCAAGCTTGCCACCGCTCAGCTCCAGGACGCGATTTGGTGGATTGAGCAAGAAGGCGGATCAAATAACGGCCTCGTGACCTGTGCAACTAATGCCGGCTGGACGAGCATTGGCAATGTGCGCGTGATGAATCTGTGGGGCGATGCTGCGCACACACAGAACCACCAAGATTTGCTTACCATCATCCCAGCTCCTGGTGCGGTGTTGCTCGGCATGCTCGGCCTCAGTGCGGTTGGTTGGATCAAGCGACGACGGAGCATGATCTAATGAGACCGTGCTGGAGCTTCTCGCTAGGAGAAGGTTGAGCAGTAGAACAGGTGAGCGTGGCTCAATTGCTAGTGAGATATCGGGGCGGGCTTCGGCTGTTGGGCAACACCTAGCGGCCGGGGCCCGGAACCCCGGAGAGCGGCTGGGCGCAAGGCCCGGCGCGAAGAAAACTCCGAATCGCCGCGCACAATGATGCACATTGAGGGCGGCTGGTCGGAGGAACCGGATGGGTCGAGGAGAGTCACAGCGCGGCAAGGCCGCGACGTAGAATGGACCCAATTTCTGGGAGCGGCATCGGAAAGTCGCTCAAAGGCCAAGCTGCGGAAACATGATGAATAAATTTTTCGTACAATTCGGGGCATGGGCCATCGCGGCGTCGGCAGCGCAGGGGGCGCTGATGACGACGATCCAGAACATCAACCCACAGCGAGCGGGTGGCGCCAACACGGCGGCATTCGTCGCCTTCGACGCGAGCACAGGCGGCGCGCGGCTCGGCGACGATGCCAGTTTTGAGACGTTCTGCCTCGAGACGACGGCGCCGCCAGTGGACGGCACTTTTTTTGTGCGGATCGAGACAGCGGCTGACAATGGAGGAGCCGGTGGACAAGAGCCTGATCCGATCTCGCCGGGTACGGCTTACCTTTACACGACGTTGCGAACCAACCCAAGTGCGCTTAATCCCTTCGTGACATCGTCGGCGAGCTTCACGGGAACGGATGAGCAGCGGCTGCGGGCGATAAGTCAGCTTCAGCAGGCTATCTGGCGGCTGGAGAACGAGAGCGGCGGGGTGGCTAATTCGCTATTCATGCATGCAATCGCGTCGGGTTGGACGGACATCGGTGCTGTGAGGGTGATGCAACTCTGGGATACCTACGACGCTGCCACGGGCACTTACGCAGGGGCACAGAATGATATGCTGTTCCTGCCGACGGCAATACCGGCACCGCAGGCCGTGCTTCTGGGGCTGATTGGGCTGGGGGCGATAGTCAGCTTAGGCCGCTACTACCGTGTATAATATTAGCGATCGGCCAAAAATTCCCTCACACTCTCTCTCAGGCGCCTCCTCCCTATTTGATACAATGGACTGAGAACCGCATCAGGCGGTTTGCGGTTGGTTTTGTCAGCGCGCCTGAGGGCCGTGAAGCGTCAGACGGCTTCGGACATTGGGGCGTTGGGGAGCCCGGACGTTTGGCTCGTGCGCTGTCAGAAGGACACGCCGGTGCCAAGGGAAGCAGGCCTGGCGCGTTGATCGCTGATTTGACAGTCGGCGGGCAGTCAGGAGGGATGGGAATGGCGGCGACCCGAAGTTCTTCGGGAAGGTCAGCGGGGTGCGCGGCTACCTTACTTGCAATCATGCTCTCGCTCTGGACGTATCAGCGAACAGCCGGTGACGTGCCGCGTTCTGAGACGGGAACAAGCAACCCTACTTGTCCAGGCGCGGAGAATTGTTACTGGGCACACGGGCTTCCGGGCTGCAATGACCCTGCATGCTGTGAACAGATTTGTTCAGTCGCGCCATTTTGTTGTTCAGATGGCTGGAGCACGGCCTGTTCTGACCTGGCGATCAACTTGTGCAAACGTCCTCCGTGCCAGACAGCGTGCGGCAAAGTTGGTATTGGCTGCATGGCGGGCACGGCGCAACATGCAAGTCGTCGACCGGTCGGGCGACTATTTTATTTTGACACTCCATTCTGCACGGCGTGGTTGATCGCAGCGCCGAACCTGGTGCTGACCGCAAGGCATTGCGTGGGGTCCGACATTAGCCAGATAAGGGTCGAATTCAATTACGAGTGCGCGGACTGCGACATTAGCTCTTTTCCTCGTCCAACCGAGCGTTACGCGGTCGTGGAAGTTGTCCGTGAGAGCGATGAATTAGATTATGCCCTGCTGCGACTCGAAGGCGATCCTGCCTCAAACTGGGGTGTCGCCCCGGTCTCCTACCAGTTGCCAATTGTCGGGACGCCGGTATATGAGATCCATCACGGCAACGGGTGGGTGAAGGGGTACGACGAGGGCATGATGACCTCGGTGGACATACCCGGGGCGTGCGGCGGCGGCTCAATTGCGATATCGATCGGGGTGGATGTGATCGCGACAGGCGGCGCATCGGGGGCGCCGATCTTCGACGCAGCAAATCACTGCGTGGTCGGGCTATGCCATTGCGGGCCCCCGTGCGAGCCGGGGCACGCAATACCCATGTCAGCGATCCTCACCGATCTAGCGCCGACGCTCCAAATGATTGGCGCGCAGACCGCGCCTTGTCATGGATGTGATATGGCGGGGGATCTCAATACGGACGGGGTGACGGACGGGCAAGATATCGCGACATTCGTTGTGGCAATCTTCGGTGAGGCCAGCGCGACCGAGATCTGTCGAGGAGATATGAACGGCGATTCGATGCTCACGCCGGATGACCTTGAGGGGTTTGCAGCACTACTCATTGGAATACCTTGGGCAGCGCGTTAAGAAATTACGTTGCGGCGAAGGCCCAGCGACTGGAACGACAACAAAGATCGAGACACAAGGTTCAAGGCAATCGAAAGCACTGCTTGCCGTCTCTCGGCAGCCGGATAGAAGGCTCTGGGCCATTTCGGCCGTGAGAATTGAAAAGTCGAAAACGGGCCGTGTTTAACTCTTAGTCAGAATCGGAGAAGAACAATGAGGACGCGAAGAACCGCGGCCGTACGGCTGCGCGTGCTCGGGTTTGTCGGCGTGGGGTTTCTTGTTGTCGGCGCTTCGGCGTACGGAATACGGCAGTGGCAGCGCGAGCGGCAGGTTGAAAGCGCCTTGACGGACGGTCTGGCCGCCTATGAAAAAGAGGACTGGGCGGAGGCGGGGCGGCTCCTGGGCCGGTATGTCGGGCGACGGATCGATGAATGCCAGGACCCGGAAGTGGCGGCCGTGTGCAAGAAGTTCGCGGAGGCACTGCTCTCGACGCAGCCGCTGGAGCTGAAGTATGTCCGGGCGGCGGTGTCGACCTATCGGCGGCTTTTGCGGGACGGGGGGTATGACCGGGCGATCTGCGATCGACTGGCGATGCTTTATCTGGCGACGGGGGACCCGGCGGAGCTGGAGTACGTTGCCAAGCTGGTTGCGGAACAGGAGCCTGGGGACGCACGGGCGGAGTTCTGGCTGGCGCAGGCGGCGGCGGGAAAGCAGGACGCAGCAAGGTCGACAAAACTCATCGAAAAGCTGCTGGCGCGGCTGGACGGCAAACCGGGCAACGACGAGGTCTATGTCGAGGCGTGCCTGACGGCGGCGACGCTGGCAGGTCCGGCGGCACTGGAGGAGGCACGGACGTGGATGGACCGGGCGTTGGCGCGAGAGCCGGGCGCGGCGAGCGCGCGCGTAGCACGGGCGCGGCTGCTTAGGCAGATGGCCGGTGCACAGCTTGGCGGGGAGCGGGATCGATTGCTGAGCGCGGCGGCGGCGGACCTTGCAGCAGCGGAGAAGGCGTCGGCAATGTCGATCCTGGCGCGGCTCGCGCTGTGTGACGAGTTGCGGGTGCACGGTGAACTGGATCGGACAAAGGCCCAGGTGGCAAAGCTGGCGGAGGTGTCCGAGGCGCAGGTGCGTGCGACGTATCTGGACGCGACGGACTGGCGGCTGGACCAATGGCTGCAGAAGATCCTACTGCTGGCGGCGGAGAATGACATCGGGGCGGCACTGGCGAAGGCGGAGCAGGCGTTGGTGGAGATCACGTCGCCGCAGCATCGGCGGACGCTGCTTCCGGTGGCCATGGAACTGGCGGCGGCGAATTCGAATGTGAAACTGGCGCGTGAGAAGCTGGAGGAATACCTTCCGCTGATCGGCGGCGGACGGTCGGAGGACGAGGCGCTGAAGGCGCAGGCCCGGGCGGTGGTGCTGATGGCCGAAGGCGACGCGTACGGGACGATAGAACTTCTGGAACCGCTGCAAGATATAAGCGTCTTCACATCACGGATGAGAGACCTTCTTGCCGGGGCGTACCAATCGACGGGGCAGCAGGGTCGGGTGGCGGCGCTTTATCGGTCGGCCTCGCCGGGGGAGTTGATGAATCGAAGCGCGGCCCTGGCCTCGGTGCAGGCGCTTCTGGCGGCGGGTCAGGTGGAGCGGGCGCGAGCTGCGATCGCGGACCTGGAGCGGCGAGATCCAGAGGACGTGTCGCTGAAAGTGCTGCGGATCGAGGCGGAGTTGGCGCTGGGGAGCACGGCGTCGGAGGAAGCAGCGAGCTCTGCGCGGAACTCGGCGATCGCCGTGCTTCGCGAACTGGCAGCGGCTCACCCCAGGGAATTGCGGGTGCAGACGCGGCTGGCGAGCCTGCTCGCGGCAAGTGGCCAGATGGAGTCCGCGGAGCAGATTCTCAAGGGCACGGTGGCAGCGCTACCTGACTCGGCGGAGGCCAAAATTGAGTTGGCCGG
Source organism: Planctomycetia bacterium (assembly GCA_015075745.1). Classification (NCBI taxonomy): domain Bacteria; kingdom Pseudomonadati; phylum Planctomycetota; class Planctomycetia; species Planctomycetia bacterium. The sequence goes on along the minus strand of JABTTW010000003.1, from coordinate 255,812 downwards.
GTTTTACTTGCTTCGCGATCGGGGGGATGCCGCGGCGCAGGTGCTGGAAGATGCCCGCAAGGCGCACGCTGAAGCGGCTGATGTATGGCTGGCTTCGGCTGAGCTTCTGACACGAGAAGGAAAGCAGGCCGCGGCGAGGGCGCTCTTGGAAACTGCACTGGGCGCGGTCGCTGCAACTTCGCGGCCGATGATTACGCGGCGTTTGGGGGCGATGGAAGCGGCAGACTCCAAGACGCGGGAGGCGGGAATCAGGCGGCTAAGCAGGTTGGCGGAAAGCGACCCGAAAGACCTGGAGACGCGATCGCTGCTCTTGGGGATCGATGAGGTTCAGAAGGAGCGGGCGCTGGCGCAGCGGCTGGTCGACGAGATCAAAGCGGTGGAGGGAGAGCGCGGACTTCGCTGGCATCTGCACGCGGGGCAACTGGCGGCGAGGGAGATCGTCACGGCGGGTGGGGAGTCCGACGCGGCGGCCCGGGCTCAGGCTGAAACGATGCTTGGCTACTGCATCGAGGCGGACGCGACATGGCCGGCACCGGTCATGGTGCTGGGGGGGCTCTACGAGTACCTGAATGAGACCGAGGCGTCGGAGCGGCTGTATCGAAAATCGATGGAGGCGGCGCCGACGGAGGTAGTGGCCGATCGGCTGATCAGGCTTCTGGAGCGAGACCGGCGGTTCAAGGACGCCATTGATGTGATGGATCGCTATGCGACGGTTCTGGGGTCGTCGGCCTTCTCTTCGCGCCGACTCGCCCTCGCGGCGTCGACGAAGGACCTCGGACTGATCGAGTCGCAACTGGCATTGCAGGGGGCGTCGGGAACGATCGATCCCCGGGCAAGGGTACTCGCCGCAACAGTGCATTACGCGAGAACCCATGACGTGGGCGCGGCGGAGCGAGCACTGGGCGAGGCGAAAAAGGAAGGGGCAGACCCGGTGATGGTTGCGGCGGCGTGGGTTCGAATCCTGCGGAGCGCGAACCGGCTGGAAGATGCGCGGAAGGCGCTGGATGAATTGGTCGAGAATAAGGAGTCGTTTGACGCGCGTGTGCTGCGGGGCAGCTTTCTGGCGTCCATCGGAGACAAGAAGGCGGCCGAGCGCGACTACCTGGCCCTCAATGGACTGGCGACGGATGCGAGGGGCTTTGCCTACCTCGGACAGTTTTACGCGGACCAGGGCAGATTTTCGGAATCGATCGCGGCCTCCCAGGCAGGTCTTGAGAAGTTCCCCGACTCGGGTGACCTGAAGCGGGGCATGGCGAAAGCACTGGTGGTGCGGCGCGCGCCGGGCGATCTGGAGCAGGCAGCGAGAGTGATCGACAGCATAAGCACCAGTGAGCGAGACACCGGCATTTTGTTCGTAGAGGCGGTGATCGCGGAATTGACGGGCGGACCAGAGGCGGGACGCAGAGTGAGCGCGATCTTGGAGGCAGCGGCGAAGGACCCGCAGGGGACGGTGGACACTTATTCCGGACTGATCGGACTGGCGCTTCGGTCGGGAAATAAATCGATCGCGGAGCGACTGCTCAACGCGGCGATGCGGGAACACGGAGCAAACGAACCGTTGCTGCTGACGGCAGAGGCGATGCTGCTGATGTTCCGGGGCGAGGCGGCAGCCGCCTTGGCGCCGCTGCGAAAGGCGGCAGGGCAGGATGTGACGATTGCGGACATTTACGAACTCGCGCTGGTCATCGCGCCCATGGTCGGAGACCCAGCGTTTCTGGGGGAGTTCGCGACGTACGCGGATCAGGCAATCCAAGCGGCGCCGACATCGACGCGGCTTCGGCTGGCGTGGGCGAGGATCCTGCAACGGCTAGGGCGATCGACCGAAGCAGCGTCGGGACTGTCAGCCTACCTGGAGGGCGTCAAGGACAAAGAGCAGGACCCCGGACTGCTGCTGACGCTGGCGAACCTGCGGTGCGACGCCAGGCAGTACGACGAGGCGGAGAAGGCGCTTTCGCTGGTGGAGCAGGGACACAGCGAGGACCTCGGCGTCAAGGTGGCGCGACTGGACCTGGTCGGAGCGCAGGGACGGCATGACGAGGTGGCGGCGCTGGCGCGGGCAATGATCGAGGCCGACAAGGTCGGCGAGAACGAGCGGCAGATGTTTGTCATGCACGCGGCGCAGTACCTGGTCTCGGCGGGCGACGGCGCCACGATGGAAGAGGCGGCAAAGCTGCACGAGGCGCTGATCGCGAAGCAGCCCAAGGCGGTGCCGTCGCGACTGGCGCTGGCGCTGATCCACGCGCACGCGGGGCGAACGGAGGAAATGGTGAAGCTGTACCGCGAGGTGCTGGCGATCGACCCGGATCGAGACGAGGCGCTGAACAACCTGGCCTGGATCCTGCTGCAGGACTACAAGGACCCGAAGGAGGCGGAGGCACTGGCGGTGCGTGCAGTGGCGCAGAGTCCCAAGGACCCGACCTATCGGGACACGCTGGGCGAAGTGCTTTTGGCGCAGGGGAATCGGCCGACCGAGGCGCGGGCGCAGTTCGCGGAGGCGGCGAACCTGTGGCCGGCGACATCGCCGGAAAAGGCGCGAGCGCTACTCAAGTTGGCGAAGGTGTGCAAGGAGCTTGGCTCGAAGGAGGAGGCGATCGGACACCTGGAGACAGCCAAGCGGATCGATTCGGCGCTACGGTTGGCTTCGGTGGGGACGCCGCTGAATCAGAAAGAGCTGGAAGAGGTGGATGAAATGACGCGAGAGTTGACGAGCGGGTCGCATTAGTCCGTGGGGATATCGCAAATGAATCGCAGAATCATTTTGGCGCTGTTGATCGCTCAGATGCTGACCGGCGGTGGACGCGTGGTTGGTGGGGAATGCCAGTTGCCGTCGAGCACACGGCTGGCGGCCGGTGATGGGGCGACGGACGACTGGCTGGGCTGGTCGGTGGCGGTCGGCGGCGACACACTGGTCACCGGGGCCATTGGTGACGAGCCGGCGGGGGTCTTGTCCGGGTCGGCGTATGTCTTTTCGCGGGGAAAAGGCGGCTGGACACAGACGGCCAAGATCTCGCCGGGCGACGGCGCGGCGGGCGACTTCTTCGGGTACAGCGTAGCGATCAGCGGTGAGACGATTGTCGTTGGCGCACCCTTCGACGATGACGGGGGAACGGACCGCGGTTCTGCTTATGTATACGTCCTCGACAACGGAGTATGGATTGAGCAGTTGAAGTTGCACCCGGCGGATGGGGCGGCGTTCGACAGCTTCGGCATTTCGGTGGCGGTGGACGGCGACAGCGCGCTGATCGGGGCGCGGAATCACGGGGGCATGGCGGCCAGCGCGGGGGCAGGGTACGTGTTTGTTCGAAATGGTACGTCGTGGGCGCAGCAGGGAAAGCTGACGGCCTCGGACGCCGGCGCGGATGATCAACTGGGCTGGTCGTGCTCACTCTCGGGAGATACGGCGGTATTAGGGGCGCCGTTTGAAACCGAAATCGACGAAAACGCAGGAGCAGCTTACGTCTTTACACGAGCGGGAAATGTCTGGAGCGAACAGGCCAAGCTGACGGCGGATGACGCGGCGGCGGGAGACTTATTCGGGCATTCGGTGGGGATCAGCGGGGACACGATCATCGCTGGGGCGAAGGAGCATGACGCCGGCGGGGAAAATACCGGCGCGGCCTACATCTTTGTGCGGAGCGCGGGAGTATGGCTCCAGCAGGCAAAGCTTACGGCGTTAGATGCTGTGGCCGGGGACGAATTCGGCTACGCCGTGGGGGTGAGCGCAGAGCATGCGATTGTCGGGGCGTATCTCGACGACACTCCCGAAGTAAACGGAGGTTCGGCGTGCGTCTTTCGCCGGTTGGGAAGCAAGTGGACCCAAACGGAACAACTCACGCCGACGACGCCCGCGAGCGAGATGCTGTTTGGAGCTTCGGTAGCGATCAGCGGGCTGACTTGCGCCGTAGGGGCGTATCTCGACAGCCCCAATGGGCAGACGTCCGCGGGTACGGCGTATGCGATCGAGCAGGGGAGCGAGGATACCGACGCAGACGGCTGGGGCGACCCCTGCGACAACTGCGTAGCGATCGCCAACCCCGACCAGGCCGACTGCGACGGCGATTTCACGGGCGACGTCTGCGAAATCGCACTTTGCGCGAATGACTGGAAGTGCCGGGATTGTGATACGGACAGCGTGCCGGACGGATGCCAGGCGCTGATCGGCATCCCAACGTTCGCGACGGTGCTCCTTGGAACAAATCTGAATCCGGTCGATCGTTGCAAGTCGGACTTCACCTATGACGGGCTGATCGACGGCCGGGACGTGCAGGGGTACACGGCAGCGCTGATGGGAAACTGACGACGGCGGGAGCCGTCATACCCAATCGACGGAGCGACTGCGGGCGGTCTGCAGGCGGATGAGTTGGCCGACGGCAAGGGTAAGTGAGCGGACAAGCGCGGTGGCGAAGGGGAGGGCGATCAGCACGAAAGCAATCTGGGCGCGCGGGAAGAGGCTGCGCTGAATGATGAGGGCGACCGCCGACATGGTGAGGCCAACGATGAGCATCGACGAAAGAGTTCGCCGGATGCGCCAGGAGTGCGAGCGGCGGGCGGGCCGGTACCAGCCGACGACGGAGAGAACGATAGGCCAGACGACGACGACAGCGGCAAGCATCCGGAGGTGGATGCCCAGGGTGCTGCCGTAGCCTTCGACCTGCTCGGGCCAGGCGGTGTGCATGTAAAAGGCGCAGCGGGCATAGTCGGCGGCGAGGTAGGCAAGGATGATGGCGGCAACATCCATGGCGATCATTCCGGCGCGGCCGGGCATCCAGCCGGCGTATCGGTCGGCGTGGTGATCAGAGCGGGGGGGAAGAAACTGCTCGCCTATGAAGACGATAAGGACGAAGATGGACGAGATCAGCAGGAAGACGGCGTACACGACGAACAAGGCGACGGACTTGACGAAATCGGCGACTTGTCGGGTCATGGAGCGCTCCTGAGCCACGGGGTCACCGGTGAACCAGTTGAACGGGCGGCCGGACGGTCGGCGGGGTTTTACCGCGGATCTGCTTGCGGATGAATCGCGGGGCGGTGAAGCGGCGGACGGCGAGCGTCACCAGTGGAAGCAAGACGGCCACGAAGACAATTTGGGCGCGAGGGTAGACGTCGCGCTCATAAAGGAGCGAGGCGGCGCCGATAAACATGGCGGCAAGAAACGTGGCGAAGAGCATTCGAGACAGGATCCACGAGCGGGGCATTTCAATGGGGCGGTACCAACGGTGCCACGCCAGCAGCACCGGCCAGGCGACGGCCAGGAGGGCGGCAACGGTGAGGTGCATGGTGAACATACTGCCCTGGCCTTCGACGTGTTCGGGCCACGCGGTGCGCATGTAGAGGAAACTGCGGAGGACATCGGCGGCTAAATAGACGACAAACGCCGCTACACCGTCGCAAAGGACGGCAAGCAGAACGGTACGCGATGTTTTCGCAGGCTGCGGCATGGCCCTTGTACCCGAGAGGACAACTCGCTGGCTGCACTGATACTTGGGATTTTACGACTCCCGCACATGATTTACAAGCAGTGCACCCGGTTCTAGGCACGACCTAAGCTGCCGTCATGGAGCGGTAACTGTTATTCGGAACCTGGCAAGGTGCTGGGAAGCACCACGGGCAGTGGTTGGCTTGTGTTGCCGATGCTCTTATCCACCCCAATCAGTGCAGATGTAGCTGCCGATGAGGGCCCGACTCCAAGTGCAGGAACGCCTGGGACCAACTGTCCCGCCGAGGGAGATTGTTTTCTCGGTCGTGTGGCGCCGGGATGTGAGGACCCAGTCTGCTGCGCAGCCGTGCGCCGGCTCGCGCCGTACTGTTGCGTGGACTTCTGGAATGATTCATGCGCCTTTCTCACCCGGGTCATCTGCGAACGGCCGCCATGTGGCCCTTCATGCGGATAGCTCGATCCGGCGTGCTTGGCCGGAACGGCGGCTCACGCCAATCCGAGGGCGGTCGGGCGTCTGGTTCGCGGAAGCACCGATGTCTGCACCGCATGGCTCATTGCATCCCCAAACATCGCGCTGACCTGATCCGCCGCGGTGGCTTCGACGGCGACAAGACAATCGGGCTCGTCGATCTGACGGCCTTTATCGAAGCGCTACTACTGGCGACGCCTTGAATACTCACGAAGCTGGATCGTCCTAAGTCGCCGGGTGAGGTCCGACGCGCTCGTCACTTCAGGATGATGCCTTTGATGCTCTCTTTCAATCGGATAGGCCGGACATTAGTCTGAATGGCCTCCCCTTAGTTCTTTAAGCACGCCTAGTTTCTCACTCACATCTTCCGCGAACGGGTCGAGTTCATGGACCCGCTCGAGTTCGCGGATCGCATCTCCAAACTCACCCTTGATTTCATGGATTCGAGCGAGCCCGCGGCGCGCGCCGAGCTGGCCAGGATTAATGCGGACGGCCTCGCGAAAATGCGAGAGAGCCTCATCGAGGCGGCCCCGGGATTCGAGGAGGAGGGCGAATTGTTCGTGGAATAGGGGGTCGGCGGGGCGAAGGGCGAGGGCCTTCTCGAGGTGGACGGTTGCGGCGTCAGGATCGTCGCGGCGGGCCAGGAGCATTCCCAGGGCGGCGTGGGCGTCGGCGTTCGTTGGGTTCAGCGCGAGGCTCTTTGCGAGGTGCACCTTCGCATCGTCATCGCGGCCGGCAAGAGAAAGGGCGGCGGCCAACTGACAGTGGAAGACATCCGAGTCCGGGTTGATAGCGACGGCCCGGCGAAGCGAATCGGCGGCAGTGTAAGCGTCACCCCGACGGCACTGCAGCTCCCCGAGCCAGGCCAGGGTCTCAGCGCTGGACGGATCGAGATCGATGGCCTCCATGGCGCGGGCGATCGCTTGATCAGGCCGGCCGAGCCAGTCGAGCATCCGGGAAAGGGTCCGCAGCTCACCGGCATGACGCCTGGGATCGATGGCGGCGTTGACGGACTGCTCGGCCCGGGGAAGGACAGACGTGCGCCAATCGACGGGCAGAGCGACGATTGATTCCTCGGTGAGTACGCGGGCGATTTCGATGGCGAGAAGGCGATTGGCCTTCAGGTTGGGGTGGACGTGATCGACGAAGAAATCGGCCCCTGGAAGACCGTGTGGTGACGACTCGCGGAGGAGATTGTCAAAGTCAACGAGTGGAACACTTCGCTCGGCGGCGACGGTGCGGACGATCTGCTGGATCTTGGAGGAGGCGCGGAGGGGACAGATGTCTTCGTCGCGGGCGGCGACGTAGCGAGCCAGCGCCTCTGCGTAGAGCCCCTTTTTTGTGAGAGTCCGGGCAAGCTGAAAGAGGGTGTCGGCGTGGCGTGGGTCGAGCGACTCGGCGTTGCGAAGTAGTTCTAGCGCCTCGTCATAATTGCCGAGCCGCATCGCGGTGACGCCTCGCGCGTAAGCGTCCTTCCAGCGGGCCAAATTCTCCGGCGAAATGCGGGGATCGTTTTCGCTCTTGAAGGGGGCGAAGTCGCGAAGGTTGGACGCTGGAACCACGAAAACGATCCGAGCAGAAACTGATTCAGCCATATCGACGAAACGGTTCAAGGTGAATTGGAAGTGGGCGAGGACGCCAGCGGCGTTCGCGTCGTCGCGGTGATAGGCCGAAGGACCAACCACATTGATGGGGATGCCTTCGACATCGTCGGCAAGCACGTTCTGGGCCCCGGAAGCCGGTTTGAGCCGGGCGACGAGCTGGTCCGCGGCGGCGCCGATGTGGGTTCTACGGAGAGCGGCTGCAAGGTCTCTGAGAATCGGCGGAACGTTGAGAATGTCGGAGTACGTTCGCCGTTCGAGGAACTCGTTGTGGCCGACGTAGATGATAAAAAGATCGGGAGAATAGACGCACAATTCGCTCATGACATTGGCGACGCGGTAGCTGCCATAGCTGATGCCGCCGGCATTGATCACTTCATAAACTGTCGAAGAGCTCGCGGCGGCAAGAATCGATCTGAGCCAGCCGGAGAAAGATGAATCGTCGAAGAACGGACGACCGTAGGTGGTCGAGCCGCCCAGGGAGATGATCCGGAAGGCGTTTGCGGGTTTGTCGGCGGGAAAGCGCTGGATATTGAAGTGCTTGAGGCGAGCGGGGGCGGTCTCAATGAACCGATGGCCCAATGGATCAGCGACAGGGATGAAGTGCGGGCTGGTGGCGCTGAAGCCGACGAAGGGATCGCGATCGGCGGCGTCAGGCGTGAAACCACAAAGGGCGAGGACGCCCTCGAGCAAGGCGAGAAAGATCGCAAGCACAGTGAGACCGAGGCCCGCCTTTTTCCAGATGGGAAGCCGCCGGGCCGGCGCGGGCGAGGATTCGGGGATTGCGGGCGATGGAGCCATGCCACGACATCGGTGCGGAAATAGCCAAGTTTCCGGCAGGAGCAAGCCGCCTGCCTCGACCGAAGATCATTCTAACGTAAATGCGTGCGCAGAAATATGAGCTGCTGAATGTCAATACCTTCTAAGTACTCAATGAGGTGAAGACCCCCTTTGGGCGATGGCGCGTCCATTACCAATCGGTTCGGCCGCACAGCGCCTAGGGATATCTGGCCCCGAGGGAATTGAAAGGTCTCACTTTGAGTGAAACATTTCGCCGAGTACCAACTTGCCTTTCAATAACTAAAAAGACACGTTCCAGGTCCAAATTATGGGGGTTTCTCTTCTTGGTTCGATTCCACCCTATGCGATTGATGCTTCTCGGCTACAATCCCCGGCCCGAGCATCGTTGGCCGGCTCCTCGGAATCGCATAAGTGACGCGACGCCGTCGGGAAACTGAGATTTTCATGGCCGATCGCGCAGCCGCTCGCCTGGGGAATGGATGAAACATGTCTGATGATTGCGACGCGCAGATTGGATTACATCCTTCCAGGATTGCGCATAGCCCTCTGAAGTTCGGCCCGCGTAGCGAGTTTCAACCAGAATTGAAGCGACGCGTCGACCGCTACTTCGAAAAGACAGGGCTCAACCGACGAGACTGTCCGCGAATGTACCTGAAGACGGCTGCGATCCTTGCCTGGCTCGCGCTGTCGTTCGGCCTGCTGCTCTTTGCCCATTTCACGTGGTGGCTCGCCGTTCCCTTGGCGGTGTCCCTGGGACTGGCCGTCGCCGCGGTCGGCTTCAGTATTCAGCACGACGGCAATCACGGCGCCTATTCGGAGCACCGATGGATCAACAAACTGGCGTCCATGACATTGGACATGCTGGGCGGCAGTTCATACGTCTGGGCGCGAAAGCACAACACGATTCACCACAGCTACACAAACGTCGCGGGACACGACGATGACATCGACGTCGGCCTGCTCGGGCGTTTGTCACCTCACCAGAGGCGATTGAAGCTGCACCGCGTGCAGCACTTTTATCTCTGGGCGCTCTATGGGTTTTTGCCGGTCAAGTGGCACCTTTATGATGATTTCCGCGACGTCATCGTCGGGCGAATCGGCAGCTACCGCTTTCCAAGGCCGCGCAATTGGGACCTGGTGACCTTCCTCGGAGGCAAGACCCTCTTCTTCTCACTTGCGTTCGGTGTGCCCATGCTGCTGCATCCGTGGTGGTGCGTTCTGGCGATCTACGGCATTGCCTCATGGGTGCAGGGCGTGACCCTGAGCGTCGTCTTTCAGATGGCACACTGCGTCGAGGAAGCCGCCTTTCCACAGCCGTGTCCCGACACCGGGCGAATCGAGTCCAATTGGGCCGTGCACCAGATCGCGACGACCGTGGATTTTGCGCCGCGCAATCGGCCGCTCGCATGGCTCGTCGGCGGGCTGAATTATCAGATCGAGCACCACCTCTTTCCTCAGATATGCCACATCCACTATCCGGCGCTGGCTAAGGTTGTCGAGGAGCTGTGCGCTGAGTTCGGGCTGACCTATAAGTCAAACAGGACTTTTCGCGCCGGCGTGGCCTCGCACTTTCGCTGGCTCAGGCGCATGGGGATGCCAAATGTCGAGTTTGCCCCCGTCCTCGTGGCCCGGGCGTAAATCCTCACCCATGACCATGTCTTGGAATTTGCCCGATTGAGAAGACTAGCGGCGGCCGGACTTGAACCGGCGACCCAGGGCTTATGAATCCCTTGCTCTACCAACTGAGCTACGCCGCTGTGGGGGTTCCTAACGCACCATTTTTATAGGGGTTACGTCGGCCAAGGTCAAGCCCGACGGGCCGCTGGCGTAGGGCTCTCAAGTCATGCATACTGGGCGCAGATGACGACGCCTTAACGCGGCGCTGGTTCGTTTGTCTCGTCATCGAGTTTGCAAGGCGAAAAGAGGACGGAGCGGAGGTTGTGGCCATGACTGTAGGCGAATCGATATGAAATTGCTTGTCGTCGGCGGTGGGGGTCGTGAGCACGCCCTCTGTTGGAAACTCTCGAAGTCGCCACGGCGACCACAGCTCTTCTGCGCACCCGGCAACGCGGGGACCGAATCGCTGGCGACAAATGTGCCCATTCCCGCCGACGATATTGCCGGCCTTCTCGCCTTTGCCAGGAAGAATTCTATCGACCTGACCATCGTTGGACCGGAGGAGCCGCTTTGCGCGGGCATCGTCGACAAATTCCAGGCGGCAGGGCTTCGCATCTTCGGCCCCACAGCGAGTGCGGCGAGACTCGAAGGCGACAAGTCCTTCGCGAAACAACTCATGCGCGAGTCAGGCATCCCCACCGCCGAGGCGCGCATTTTCGGCCCGACCTCACAGGAACTCGCTCAGGCCCGCCAGGCCGGAAAAAGCTCCGACGAACCCATCGGCGATTGGTTCCAGCGCGGCATCGACATGGCCCGTACCTACGTCGAGACGCGAGACGAAGGCATCGTCGTCAAGGCGAGCGGCCTGGCCAAGGGCAAAGGCGTTTTTGTTCATCATGATCCCAAGGAAGCCATGGAGACGCTCGACCGGCTGATGGTGCGCCGCGAGTTGGGCGAGGCCGGCGATCGGATCGTCATCGAGGAATTGCTAAAAGGGCCGGAAGTCAGCGTGTTGGCCCTCGTCGACGGCAGCAACATCTACATGCTCGAATCCGCTTCGGATCATAAGCGTCTCGGCGAGAGCGACACCGGCCCCAACACCGGCGGCATGGGCGCGTTCAGTCCCTCCACCCACCTGACGGAGTCGGACTTGTCCCTCATCGAGCGCGACATCATGGTGCCGATTGTCGATGCCATGCGACGAAACGACATCGAATACCGCGGCGTACTCTACGCCGGCATCATCATGACCGCCGGCGGCCCCAAGGTGCTGGAGTTCAACTGCCGACTGGGTGACCCTGAAACCCAGCCCATCTTGATGCGGTTGGAGAGCGATCTATTGGAGGCCATCGAGGCGACCGTGGATGGCCGGCTCGATCAGATCGAGCTCCGTTGGAATCGTCGTGCCGCCGTGTGCGTGGTGATGGCGGCGGGTGGATATCCCGGCACCTATGAAAAAGGCGATGCCATTTCCGGGATCAAGGAAGCTGCGGCGCTCTCTGATGTGCAGGTCTTTCACAGCGGGACGACACACTTGGAGGGCGAGGTCGTGACATCCGGAGGCCGTGTCCTCGGTGTGACGGCATTGGGCGACACAATCAACCTCGCACGGGCAAAGGCGTATGCCGCGACCAATCTGATTCAATTCAAGGGTGCTCACTTTCGGGGTGACATCGCCATGCAGGCGTCCAGCAGATGAGTTCACGAGTAGTGGGTTAGAAAGTAGCGCGAAGGGAGTCGCGGATGTCCGGCGAGTTTCACGGCAAGCGTGCGATCGTCATGGGGCTGGGCCGATTCGGCGGCGGCATCGGCGTCACGCGCTGGCTCTGCGAGCAGGGCGCGAAAGTGCTCGTGACCGACATGGCCTCTGAAGACAAGCTCGCCGAAAGCCTCCAGTTGCTCGACGGTCTCGAATTCACGCGCCGCCTCGGCGGCCACGACCTGGCTGACCTGGACCACTGCGACCTGCTCGTCGTCAGTCCGGCCGTCGACAAGAAAAAGTCAGCCTTCTTTCAGTCGGCGATCGACCGCGGCATTCCGTGGACGAGCGAGATGAACCTGTTCCTCGAGCGTTGTCGCGGCACGCTCGTGGGAATCACCGGCACCGTCGGCAAGAGCACGACCACGGCCATGATCGGCACGATCCTCGACTCGGCGGCTCGCTCCTCCGACTGGGGCAACGGGAAAGTATGGCTCGGGGGAAACATCGGAAAGTCGCTGCTCGATGACCTGCCGAACATCGCCGCGAATGACGTCGTCGTGCTCGAGCTCTCCAGCTTTCAGTTGGAGGACGCCGTTGGGATTCGTCGCAGCCCGCACATCGCCGTCATCACCAATCTTCGCGACAATCACCTCGATCGGCACGGCACCATGGCTGAGTATGCGGAGGCGAAGTCTAATATCTTCCGCCATCAGAAACCGTCCGACCATCTGCTCATGCCGCTGGACGAAGACCTGTCGGCGTTTCCCGGCCAGTGGCGAACTCGGGAGAATCTGCGTTGGTACGGGGTGAATCGAGAACTGCGGGCGATGCGATTCTCTCGTTCCGCCGACTCGCATGGCGAACTGCATGAACTCGCCGCGAAGTTGACTGTGCCCGGCCTGCACAATCTGATGAACGCGGCCGCCGCGGTCTCCGTCGCGCGGCTGCTTGGTGTCAGCGACGATATATCGTGCCAGGCCCTTTCCGAGTTCGGCGGACTCCCGCATCGCTTGGAGTTTGTCGGCGAATTCGCGGGGATCAAATACTACAACGACTCCAAGGCCACGACCCCTGAGGCGGCCATGACTTCACTTGCGGCGTTTGAATCCCCGGTCATTCTCGTGGTCGGCGGCTCGGACAAGGGAAGTCCCTTCGATGAACTGGCCCGCGCCGTGGCCCATCGCGCGAAGGCCGCCATCTGCATCGGGCAGACCGGCCCCCGGCTGGCCGACGAAATCGAGCGATGCAAATCCGCCGGAGCCGGCGCTGTCGTCGAGCGCGCGTCCGACTTTCCATCGGCGCTTGTGCTGGCCCGAAGCCATGCCCGCGGCGGAGATGTCATCCTGCTGTCACCCGGCTGCGCCAGCTACGACTGGTTCAAGAACTATGAGGACCGTGGCGAGCAGTTTCGCCGGCTGGCTGGACAGTAATCGTCGCACATCGTTGAGGGGGCTTCGGCGAGTCTGCCGGTTCATATGCGGCGGATGACCTCCTCGTCGCGGAAGCGGACTTTCGGCTGCTTTGCGTACTTGTCGTCGGCTGCGCGGTAGCCGGCGGCGCAGGCCACGATGGTGGAGTAGCCCTCCTTCGGCAGTCCCAGCAGCTCGTCGTATTTCGCCGGCTCGATGCCCTCCATGGGGCAGGTGTCCACGCCGATCATAGCCGCGGCGGTCATGAAGTTGCCGAGGGCGATGTAGGTCTGCAAGGCGGCCCAGTGCTTGACGTTGAAGTTCGCGGCCGGGGTCACCAGTGTGCCGATCATCACCTTGCGATAGCCGGCGAGCGTCTCGACGCCGACGCCGCGCAGCTCGGCCGTGCGCTCCAACAGACGATCGATATCCGCCTCGGTCATCGTTTCGCGCGCCGCGAACACGACAAAGTGCGAGCAGTCGGCGGGCTGGGTCTGCTTCCAACTCAGGGGCACGAGCTTCTCCCGGGTAGCCTGATCGACCACGACGACAAACCGCCACGGCTGGAGGCCGAAGGACGACGGTGTGAGGACGAGGGCCTTTTCCAGGGCCGCCCAGGTGTCGGCGGGAATCTTTTTCGTCGGGTCGAATCGCTTGACGGCGTATCGCCAACTGAGCTGCTGAACGAGAGCCTGGGGGGTTGCCGGTTGCACGCGATGGACCTCCGTGGGTTGAGAGTTTTCCCGCCATCGGGGCGGGAAGAGGGGCATGATAGCACGCTGATGGGGCCGCCGAAACCGGGATGGCGAAGGCCATGAGAAGGGGCCGAGGGGCGGAGGGGCCAAGGGGCCAAGGGGCCGAGGGTAATGACGAGAGCATTGCACGCGCGCAACTCTTGCAAAATCGAAGGTGACAATAGGCGAAAAAAAAGGGGCCGAGGGATCGAGGGGCAGAGGGGTCCAGGGTGAAGACCAGCGCGCTGATCGCGCGCAAGTCCTGCAAAGTCGAAGGTGACATACGGTGACACACGCGATTTTTTTCGGTTGCAACTCTTGTGGCGGTCATGTGTTGGGGTGGTGCGACTTTTAGGTGGTTTTTTGGAAAGTGCGCGTGAGAATCGGAATCTGCATTTCGTGGATTTGTTATCTGCGTGCCGAGCATGCCGGTATCGCCTCCCGCATGTCTACACTTGCTCGCCGTGCGCGCCGTTTGATTTCATTCGAGAGCGACTGAGCCGACTGCAACCCCGGCCCGCAGGGCCAACGATGGTTGCCAGTGGCTTCGAGCCACTGGGTAGCGGGCATCCAACTCCTCTTCTTTTTCTTCACCGCCCGCAAGGGCGGACGCGGGCTGGTCATCCAAGGTCGTCCGTCCTCCGGACGGGGATTCGTTTGGGGGCTTATTGGTCCAGTGATTGAAATCACTGGCAACCATCGTACGCCCTGCCGGGCGAGGGCTTGGCGTCGGTTGAAGACGACGGCCGGTGGGCGGTATAATGGGGGGCGAGGGGGCAGGAGTGCCGCCGGGCCGCCCGTACGAGGGGATCACCGTGAAAGAGTTGAATGGAGCACCTTCGAGAATCCGAAGGGACCTGTTTTGTGTGACGACGGCGCTGGTGGCGCTCGCGTCAACGGCTGGCATCGCCTCGGCCGCTACGACACCGAGCTTCATGGGCCTCGGCACAACCTCGACCTGCCGCTTTCCCACCGTCGCCTTCGGCGTCTCCTCCAACGGCTCCACCGTCGTCGGCCGCTGCCAAAACAACACCGGCAACGGCCAATTCATCGCGTTTCGTTGGACGGAGGATACCGGTCTAGTCACGCTTGGTGATTTTGATGGCGGCGGTTTTGACAGTTCGGCAATCGCGACTTCAGCAGACGGCTCTGTTGTGGTAGGGCGTGGAACCTCTACGCTTTCAAATGGAAATGCTGAGGCGTTTCGTTGGACAGAGTCCACGGGCCTTGTGAGCTTGGGGGATCTTCCCGGTGGTAACTATTTCAGCAGCGCAACAAACGTTTCTGCCGATGGTTCCGTCGTTGTTGGATTTAGTGTCTCTGACCTACCGAACAGTGAAGCATTCAGGTGGACCGCGCAAGGTGGGATGATGGGGCTTGGCATTTCCCGTTCTCAGGCTATCGATTTATCCGCAGATGGTGAGGTGATTGCAGGGCATTCTGGGAGCCTTCGTCGCCCGTTTCGGTGGACAAACGCTACAGGCGCTGTGTCTTTGGGGCTGCCTTCCAATGGGTCCAATGCAGCATTCGTTGAAGACCTCTCGGCTGACGGTTCTAAGATTGTTGGGTTTTCTCGGAAGCCGACCGGCGAAGACCAAGCCTTTGTTTGGCGTGATGGCTTCGGGTACCAAGACCTCGGAATCCTGCCTGGAGATTTCGCAAGTATTGCAAGAGAGGTTAGCGATGTTGGGACCCGCATCGTCGGAGCAAGCCAAGGATCAGGACCACAAAAAGCCGTAATCTGGGATGGGGCAAACGGACTCCGGAACTTGAGAGAGTGGCTGGTTAGTGACTTTGGCCTAAATCTCACCGGCTGGCTGCTCACGGATGCCTTTGCCATTTCCTCCGACGGCAACACCATCGTAGGAGTAGGCATCAACCCCCAAGGCGAACAAGAGGCCTTCCGCGCCGTCATCCCCGAGCCAGCCACCGCCTTCCTAACTCTCGCAGCAATTGCAATGCTCCGCCCACGCCGTCGTTCACGCCCGCCCCGACTCTAATGGGCTGCGCTCCCAATTGAACCTACGAATTCCGCATATAAAGGTCGAATACACGGATTTCACCGAGAAAAGGTTCTACTGGCGTCCCAGTGTCTTCAGTTGGATTCAATCGAGTAAGCACCTTGCACCTGGCCAGCCATCTTTGATTTTTCAAACATCTACCCGCGCACATTGACCGGGGGTCAAGTATGAAGCGGGATGCGTTCGTCCGTCCTCCGGACGGGGATTCGTTTGGGGACGCATGGGTCCAGTGATTGAAATCACTGGCAACCATCGTGCGCCCTGCCGGGCGAAAGGACCCGTCGTCGGCGTAGCCGTTGGGCATCGCGGTCGTCGGTGCGGCCGTTGGCAATCGCGCGGGTATCGGTCTATCATGGCCTCCTCTATTAACCAGGAGCACACCGAGCATGGCTTGGCAGGCAATCGATCGAACGATACCGGTCATAGATGAGAAAGCCCCGCCCGTTCTGAGCGAGGCGGTCCGCGAGAAGATTCGCGGTTTCTTCCCGCGATACGAGACCAAGCGGGCAGCCCTTCTTCCGGCGCTGCACATCGTGCAGGAGACGCTCGGCCACGTCGGCTATCAGGCGATGAAGGAAATCGCCGAGGTGCTGGAGATCCCGCCGAGCCAGGTCATGGACACGATGAGTTTCTACACGCACTTCTGGGATCATCCCAAGGGCGTAAAGGTCGTCGTCGCCTGTCGCAGCCTCAGTTGCAATCTGCTCGGCAGCGATGCGGTCCTTCAGGCGGTCAAGGACGAGCTGGGCATCGAGGAACATCACACAACGCCCGACGGTACTTACAGTTTGCTCACGGAAGAGTGTCTCGCGGCCTGCGATCATGGGCCCTGTCTGCTCATCAACGAAAAGCTGCATAAGTGCGTCAAGCCGGAGCAGGTCGCCAAGCTCTTAAAGGATGCGAAGAACGACCAGATCGCCTTCCCGCGGAGCGAGCTTTTCTCGAAGCCTCCCGCGAAGGCGGCCGACCCGGACGACCTGCCGAAGACGTCGGACGTCAAGGAAATGCAGGACGCCTGATTCGCATCTGATTTTTCGGAAGCGACCTTATGCCCGAGACTCCCGAGCTTTCCGGTGGTGGATCGGCCTCCCGCGAATCCACCGCTGCGGTCGTGGGCTGCTTTCTGCTCCTGCTCGTCGCTTTGCATCTCGTCGGCTCGCCGCTTGTTGAGTTATCGCGATGGACCGCTGCGGCAGACTCCAACTCCGCCGTGGCCGAGGCCGTCGCCTGGCACGATGGCCGACTTACGCTGCCGACCCGCCTGCACGATACGGCGCTCTTCGAGGGGCGCATCTACAACGTCTTCCCGCCGCTCTTCACGCTTCTGTCCTATGCGGCGCTTGGGCTGGGTAAGTCGCTCGGCACGGCGGCGGGCCAGATCTACACGCCGTGGTATGTCATGCTGGTGGCACTGCCGCTGCCCTTCGCCGGCTACTGGGCCTTCAGGAAGGCGGGGGCGCGCGCTGCGTGGGCGGCGTGCTTCACCTTCTTCTGGATCGTCGGCACGCCGATTCTCCCGTGCCTCGTCTCGGCCCGAAATGGCGGGATCAGCCAGATCAATCATCTGCTCTCGCAAACCGGCATCATGCTGATCGCCGGTTCGATGATCGCGGGCAGGCGGCAATGGCCGGCATGGGTCGGGCTGGTCATCGCGGCGTGGTCGCGCCCGTTGGCGATTTTTTATGCGCTGGGCCTGGCGATGTCATACCGGCGGCACCCGTCCGCCTCCGGCAGGGGACGCTACATTGGCCTGGCCCTCGCCGTCGCAGTCTCGCTGGCCTTGCCGATGGGGCTGAGCTGGGCCAAGTTCGGCACGCCGCTCGACAGCGGCTACAAGTATCTCTACGAAGGTCGCGTCGATGAACTGGCCCGTGCCGGACAGCGCGCCCTGTTCAGCACCGAATTCCTCCCGCGCAACGCGTGGTACATGAACTGCGAAACTCCCTCGTGGCAGCTCGGCGGCTTCGGCCTGCGGCCCGACGTCAGTCCGCACGGGGCGAGCATCTGGATGACCATGCCCCTGCTGGTGTTCATCTTGATTGATGCCCGGCGGTGGTGGGCGATCCCCTCGCAGCGGGCGATCGTGCTCTCGACGCTGCCGATCATTGCGGGCCTGCTCATGTTTCACGGCACCGGCTACATCCAGCCCGGCTATTACCGATTCGCGCTCGATTTCATCCCGGCGTGGCTGGTGGTGATCGCGAGCCGATGCGAGGAGGGCGCGCGTCGCAAGGGCGTGACAATCGCGGCGATGGCGTGGTCGGCGCTTTACTTTAACATCGTCACCGGCATGTACGCCGCCTGAAATTTCGTCGTCGCACCGGCAAGGCTCCATGACGCACGCACACTCATCACCGACCGACCCGGCCTCGCCGCCCATCGCAAACGGCGATCGCGCGTCGCGGTGGCGGACGATCGCCTGTTTCGTGCTCATGCTCGTGGCGATCCAACTGGTGATGGGCCCCAAGATTCGCCTGTCGCAGTGGAACGTTCGCGCCGATGAAAACGCCGGCGTGCTCGAAGGTGTCGCCTGGCTTGATGGGCGGCTCGACCTGCCGAACCAGGGCGCCGACCCTTCGCACACGCGCATGCACGATACGGCCTATTACGACGGGAAGGTGTTCAACGTCTTTCCGCCGCTGGTCGGCTTCCTCACGGTCATCCTCTCGCCGCTTCACCGCCTCATGCTCGACGGCGCCGACGTCTGGCTGCAGACACCGATGGTGCTGCTCTTCTTCTGGCCGGTGCCGATCGTCGGATTTCTCGTCTTTCTAAAACAGACCGGCGACCCCGCGTGGGCCGCGCTGCTCACCGTTGGCTGGATGGGCGGAACGGCGCTGTTGCCCGAGCTCGCCGACGCGGGCTGCGGCCAACTGGCCCAGATGAACCACGTCGCATCGCAGGTCGGCCTGCTGATCTTCGCCGCCGATCTTCTCGGCAAACAGCGCATCTGGCCCGCGCTACTCGGTTTAGCGATCTCCGTGTGGACTCGGCAGATGACCTGTCTCTATGCGCTGCCGCTGCTCATTGTCGCGGCAAAGCAGCGCCGAATCGCGATGTGCCTCATCGGCCTCGCCGTCATCGCCGCGCCGCTGCTGACGCTCAATCAGTTGAAGTTCGGCAGCCCGCTGGACTTCGGCTATCGCCATATCTACGTCAATCGCGATTCGGAGGAGCTGGCCGAGCGGTGCAGGGAGCATGGCGTCTTCTCGCCGCACTTCTTGCCCGACAACTTCTATTACATGCACTTGGCCCCGCCGAGGATTGACGAGGTCTCGACGACGCGCGTTCACATCGTCGCCCCGCATCAGCACGGCGTGAGCATCTGGCTGACGACGCCGCTGCTGCTGCTCTTTTTGATCGACGCGAGGAAGTGGTATCGCGATGCGCGGCGGCGGTTGCTGGCGCTGGGCACGCTGCCGGTGATGGTGGGACTGCTTTGTTACCACGGGACCGGCTTTATCCAGCCGGGGTGGAACCGATTTGCCCTGGATTTTCTGCCGATCTGGCTGGCGATCATCGCGCCGTATTCGCGCGGCGGCTGGCGCGGCTGGTTCACGATCGGTTGCATCGCGTGGAGCCTGCTCTACTTTCAGACGCTGGTCCCCAACCTCGCGATGACCGGCGGCGGGCCATAATCATGCCGTCCCGCATTCCGCTTAAGGAATCGCGGCGCCGACGAACCCCGCGATGTCCAGCCCGTCGTAGCTCTGGTCATCGTTGAGATCCGCCTGATCGATGCCGCAGCCGATGGGCGGGACGTAGCTGATCGGGTCCAGCAGGGCATCCACGAAGAGCGGCAGGTCGTTATCCACGTCGACATCGCCGTCGCAGTTCATGTCGCCCGGAGACGTCGGCGCATTGATGAGGAAGCGCAGCGTGTCGGGCAGTCGAAGTGCCCAATAGAACTCGTTATGCGAGTGGCCCGAGGCCTCGATGGAAAGCAGGTCGTCGCCCAAGACAAATCCCTGTCCGATCGCGATGTCTCGCATCGCTCGAAGATTGCTGATGCCGGATTCAGACGTGCCCATGTCCTGATAGAAGTGGGTCAGCGTCGCCGGCGGCGGGTTGGCCGCGGCATAGTTGAGCATCGCCTGATTCGCCCACCAATAGGAGGGTGACACGCCCGCGATGCGTCCCCACACGTTGCCGTACGCGTAACCCGCATACACTGTGACCAGTCCTCCCAGCGACGAGCCCGCCATGTAAGTGTTCGCCGGCCCGGTGCGCGTGCGGTAGCGATTGTTCACCTCGGGGATGAGCACGTCGCGTATCGCGTGAAGATAGGTATTGGCGCCGCCGCCCGCGCAGGGGTTGCCAGCGGGAATGGCGGGCCACGGCGTATATTCGGTGCACCTTGCGGCGTTGTTCTCGATGCCGACGACGATGATCGGCTCGATCTCGCCGTTGCCGATGAGCATCTCGCAGGTCTCGTCCACTTTCCATTCGCCGGCGAAGCTGGTGTTCTGATCGAAGAGGTTCTGCCCGTCGTGCATGTACAGCACGGGGTAAGACTTCGTGCTCTCGAAGTAGCCCGGCGGCAGATAGACCCAGCAGCGCCGGCCAGCGAGGAACGGGGCGTACGTAAACGACTCCACATGCCCGACGATCGTGGGTTGCGGATCGGCCCAGTTCGCGACGACGAGGTTGAGCGTCTGCACGCCCAGCGGCGTATGCGTGCGATTGGCGATCTCCTCGCCGTTGGGTCCTTTCTCGACGGTCCCCCAGCTTCCGCGCGTGAACTTGTATTGAATCTGCACGCTGTCCGGCAGGCTGAGCGTGATCTCCCATCGCCCGTCGGGAAGCTCGGTCAGCGCATGAGCCGGGCCACCGGGATTCCACCCCTGAAAGTTCCCGGCGATATAGACCGTGTCGCTCTCCGGAGTCCATGCCGGGACCGTGACGCGGAAGGTGACGGTCGCGCCGATGGCGGCAGCGACATTGAAGAACGACGCCGCGAGACACACGGCGACCAGGGGGAGGTATGAAAGTTTACGCACAGTTTCACTCCGGGAGCATTTCGTGGACGGACAACCAAGCCGATTCTAGCACAAAGCGATCGTCGGTTGCACGTCATGGTGCCGCCTGATCCGCGCCTCGGGACGGGGTCAGGGCTTTGGACAGGAAATAGCGATCGTGCCCGGTGGGGTAATCGGGCAGAACGCCGAAGACGCGGTAACCGTTTTGCTCGTAGATGGGGCGGGCCTGGAAGCTGAAGGTAGCGACCCAGGAAGAGTAGAATATCCCTAATTCCCCCTATGAGAGTGGCAGGCCGCAGTGCACGCACTTACGGGCGAATCCGTTGGACCGGAGAATTCCCTTCATAAAGAATTGATTGCGGCAACGTGGACACCTGCTCCACGAAAACTTGACGCCATAAGCGAAGGCCCCGCCGAAGCCAGCGAGCAAGAGCACCGCCATGACCCACTGAAGATTCGTTCGGCTCAGGCCGGAAGCGATTTCAGTCAAGAAGGCCGCGAGCGGAGTCACGAAAAGGAGCAAGAAACTGCGGCGTCGATCACGGCGAATTATTGCCAATTCGGCGGAATAAGTCTCGAACTCTGTTGGCATGATTATCGCTTAGTCCACAATCGCGATGTTGGAATCGCGGTGCCACACTCTGGACAAATGCCAGACGTATTTCCTCGCAAATCGTAGCTGCACCGCCGACATCGCGCTTGGGGCAAACGCCGATTCGCCCATACCTTTGCAAGGACGACTCCAACGATACCAATAGCTCCCATACATAATGTTGGAATCGTCACGGAATTTTGGTTTAAGCTCTTCGACACAGAGATCCCAACGTCTAGCGTGTTTTGAATGGCGAGCTCAAGGCCGAGTGCTTCTTGCGAACAATAAACCCCTCTTGGATAAGGATTGACGGCACTTGATGCCCAGATGTCGACCGAAAGCAAACCGTTGAAAGCAAGAATCGTTAATTGCCCGACACAGATTGCCAAGTATCTCTGCGAGCTGGCTGCCCAGAGAAGAATGACAGCGGCCACTTGAAGCCAGCTTAGGCGGGCAAGTAATCTTGGGCCCAGGAGTCGGGGGGTCTCTTCGCTTCTCGGGCTGCAATTCGCGTTATTCACGACGTGCTCGTTCACGAGCATGGCCGCCTAAAGTCGCGGCCATGCCACCCGGTGACCCTCGACCATGCGCCGTGCCTTTCCGTAGCATATCCCGCGCATGGGCGAGCTTTCGCCTGAGCGGAGAATCGACCAGCCCGGCAACCCGCCTCGATTACGGGCTCAACTCAATTGCATCGACGCCTTCGGCGAAGAAGGATCGGCAACATCAACATCATAGCCGGTTGAATTCCCACGCCGCAAGCGCCGCACGGAAGGGGTTGTGCTGCCGCTCCGCCGCACGGGTCGCCCATGTTGTTGCTGTCGACGACACCGCAGCCGCAGACGCCGGGCGCGCTTTTGCCCGGGTCGTTCGGGCAGCCGTCGCACACATCGCCGACTCCGTCGGCGTCGGTATCCGCCTGGTCTGCGTTGGATGCGTTGGGACAGTTGTCGAACGCGTCACAGATTCCGTCGTTGTCGCTGTCGAAATCCGCGCAGTCCGTCAGCACGCCCTGAAAGGTCCCGCCGAGTGTCTCGCAGTCAGTCTGAGTGCGCAGGTCGCACGGCGCATCCGGCCGGCAGCAGGCGCCGATCTCGCAGATCACGTTGGTGGTCACGGGCGCGGATGTGTTGTTGGCCGGGTTCGGCTCCGGCGCCGGCGTGCTGACCTCTGCGGAATTGTTGATTGACGGCGCACACGCTGCACCAAGCGTTGCGCTGATGCCCACGATCGCCGATGCATCTGCGTCGATTGTTCCCAGCTCGACCGTTACGACATTCCCCGCGCCGACCGTACAGGTTCCCTGGCTGGAGAAGCACGAGACCTCCGTGAGACAGTCAGGCAGGTCATCGACCAGCATAACCTCGCCGGCGGCCCCCGGCCCGGCCTGCCGAACGATGAGCAGATAAATGACGCTGTCGCCGCAGACGCCGTCCGCGGGGCCAATTTTTTCCACCGTCAGATCGCCGCACCCGACCAGCGTGCCAAGTGTGGAGACGTTGTTACCCGGGTTGGGGTCATTCGTGGTGGTGGTGGCGCTGACGACATTCTCATACGACGGCGTGCAGCCGACCGAAACGGTCACGTTGAAGACCAGGCTGGCGCTGGCCCCCGTGTTGATCGTGCCGAAGTTCGTCGTGATGACGCCGGCGCCTTGACTCGCGCTGCCCTGAGTAATGCTGACAAAACCAGCGAAGGCGACACAATCCGGCAGATCGTTCGTCATGACGACTGTGGACGCATTGTCCGGACCGTTGTTTGTGGCCGTCAGCGTATACTGGACGGTATCGCCGCAGACCACGTCGGCCGGATCGATGGTCTGACTCGGGAAGATGTCGGCGGACTGCGCCCGAACGCCTGATGCTGCCGACAATACGAAGACCGCAATGGCCGCCGCACAGGATGGGCCCCGCAGGACTGAAAAAGGTCTCTCGAACAAATGTGAGGCGTCAATGCGCTGCATGCGGTTCTCCTGTGCTGGCGTCCGATCCGTCAGGTGTTCCCGATACGGGCGGTCATTCTTGACCATCATCGATGGCAACGGGCGCCCCTGTAAGGCCACTGTTTTTTTCTCCGAGATTTCCCAGGTGGCCTTTGGCCGTCTACGCCGATGCGCGACATTCCACCATCATACCGCCTGACCCTCCGGGTTATGAACAACGTTCATCCGATTTTCAAAGTTATCGGTACCGCTCGAAATTGGCTGGGGGTATCCGGGACATGCTACTGGCGGCATTGCGGACATGCCACTTTTTGAAGGCCTCTCCCATGCTCAGTGCAATCGTGCGATCAGCCTCGTCCAACACTTCACGCCAATCATGTCTCACGATGAATCAAACAATTCAAGCTCCCACCCAAGGCGCGCACACGGAGCAAGCATTCACGAATGGAGTTCAATCCCCTTATGCCTCGCGAGGGAGCGCGCGATGTCCACTTCCAAGCCCTCGCCCCCTTCGTCCCTTAAACCCTTAGCTCCTCCCGGTGTCAGGCCGTTTTCACCCAAAAACCGCCGGATTTTCGAATTGCCCCAACACATGCCCGGCACAAGCGTTGGCACAATCCCCGCGAGGTTTGTGTCACCTTATGTCACCTTGGGTTTTGATGCGTGTCGGTCGAAATCCGGAGCAACTGGTCGATGCCGAACCGCCCGGGCTGAAGACCGGGGCCCTTCTTGCGGGTCGGGGCACATTTTCGCGTCGGGCTGCGAAAGTTTTTTCAGAGGAGGTCTATCTAGAAGGTGAAGATCAGATTCGTCGTGACCCGGTGTTCGAAGATGTCGTTGTTCGACGTGGACTGCATGGGGAATTCCCACACGGCGCCCCAGGAGACGTGCTCGACGATGTTCCAGCGCGCGCCGATGCCGCCCCAGAAGGCGGCGTGGCCGGCGACCTTGCTCGAGCCGATGTTGGCGTAGTCCAGACCGCCGATGTCGAAGGGCAGGCGGTCGCCGTTGCTCAGGTAGTGGACCCCGTGGAACTCGATCAGCGGGAAGAAGACGTTTTCGAGTAGTTCGTAACTCGTGCTCAGGTTGTAACTGAGTAGATAATTGCCCTGGTGCTCGTCCATGGCGATGCGGCCGGCCACGTCGGCGATGAAGTGCCACTTGCCCCAGCCTTTGTAGGCGGTGATGAAGGGCGTCAATTCGTCCACGTTGCCATTTAGCGTTCCGGCGTGGCCGTTCGACAGCCGCCACCTGAGCCCGGTGGAGAGAAGAAAGTCATTCTCGGGATCGGCGTAAAGGGCATACTTGAGGCCGAGGGCGAGGTCATTCCAGCCGCTGTCGTCTTCAAGGATGGGACTCTCCAGGTGCGAGTAGCCATCGCCGGTGACCATGAACTGCAGGCGCTCCGTCAGAGCCAACCGAAGCTGGAGGAGGTAGACATTCAGATCGCCGCCCTTGAGCGCCGAGCCCTTCGGGAACTTGTTATAGAAATAGACGAAGCGAACGTCGGAATTGATGAACGGGTCTTCAAAGTACAGCGGCGAGCCCACCGGTCGCGGCTTATCTCGAAAGTTCGGATTTCCATAGAGGAAGCCCTTCCACAGCAGGGGCTCCGGCTCGGCGGCAGAGTTGGAGGATTTTGATTCGTCGACAAAAACTCTGGGGCCTGTCGGCTGCTCGTCTTCGGGCGATTCATGCAACGCCAATGGCTCGGAAGTAACGCGGCGCGACGGATCGGGGGCGGACGTTCGCCAGGGGTCATTCTCGGGATGCGAGGAATACTGCTGGGCCTGAGACGATTGAGCCAAGAGACCGAACAATCCGGCTGCCAGAATCGGGAGGCGGCAAATTCGGTGTGATCCGTCAGCCCTGAACATGGGGGGGCTCCAAACTTCCTGAATCAGGCTTGCACAATATGGATAATATCGGACTGCCGAGAGTGAAATGGGAGGGAATCTGCGATCCATGCGGCTTGAATAGCTCGGTTCGGATTCGTTGTTGCGCGATCAGGGTCACTGGAAGACGGGAAGGGCCAGGGAGCCTCGGTCGGCAAGGCTCTTTTCCGCGGGGAAATCGTCCGCTTCCGGGAGGTGCGCTCCGCCGTCCAAGTACCAGACCATAAGCTTTCGGTCGGCATCACACTCAGCGGTGTCGGGCATCCTCCAGTTCGGGTTCCATTGTCGTCGCTGGGCCAGGGTGCACTCGCTGCGGAGGAGAATACGTCCGGCGCGACGAGCGATGATGACGCCGTCGTAGAGGACGATCTTCCCGATGTCGGTCATCGCGGCGACCAATGGCTTGGCGCGGCCGGAGATTCGACCGCTGCTGCCCAGGCCGCGTGCGAGGACGACGGCCTCGTCGAGACTGGTTCGCAGATGGGCCATTCCCTGGAGCGGGACGCAGTGGAAGAGGTAGTGAGACTCGATGCCTTCATTTCGCAGGACATCGTAGAGGTCGATCAGGCTTTCGAGGTTGTCATTGACGCCGCGAAGCAGGACGTTTTGGGCATAGACGCGTACGCCTTCGGCCGTGATTTTTCGAAAGGCGTCGGCGACCTCCGGGCAGAACTCGACGGCGTGATTGATCTGCGTGGCGAGCTCCAGGCGGAGCGAGGATTTATTGCGGAAGATGTTCAATACGCGATCGTCGATGCGGCGCGGGTCCTGAGTCGGAATGCGCGTGGCGACGCGGGCGATCCTGATGTTCGGCGCGTGTTCGATGAGGGCGCGAAGGAGATAGTCCACGCGATCCGGGACGAGCAGAACATCGCCGCCGGTGATGAGGACCTCGCGAAGATCATCGCGCTGCGACGGGCTGCCGCAGTAGCGGGCGATTTCGGTCAGCTCGGATTCGGACAGGTTGTGTCGAGGATAGTTGGCGCGGATGCAGTAGCGACAGTGAGCCGCGCAGGCCAGGGTGGGTTCGATGACGAGCGTTCGGCGATAGAGACGTTCGATGCCGGGGATGGGGTGCGCGTGGGAGCCGATGTCGACCTCGGCTTCGTAGTGGCGCAGGTTGGCTTCGGAGGTGCCGATGTCTTCTTGTTCCGTGCGAGCGTATTGACGAGAAAGGGCCTGGAACTGGCCGGACTCTTCGCCGAAGCGCAGCTTGAGATCGAGAAGCTTGTCGCGCAGGAAGGGCGTGGTTAATTCACGGAACACGCGTTTGGACATCGGCGGTTACAACAGCCTCCGGCAGCGCTACGACGTCACTGTGACGCACGCCGCGTGACGACGAAAACGACGGCGGTTAACAGGAATATCGGTGGACAGTGCGGTGCGGGCTGATCTATTCAATCGTTGAGGCCGCTTTGCGAGTTTGGCTGCCGGAAGATGACGTATTTGTAGGCAGATGCGCAGGACTTGCCGAAGCGCGGCGGGGGTTGTCAGCGGCGTCGGGTTGACCCGCTGGAGAACCTGCCGATAGTCCCAGCGTAGACACCATGAAGGTCGGGTTGCGGAGCCATCGATGCCATTTTCAATCATTCAATTCGGCTCAGTGCTGATCGACGTCTTGATCGTCTGTTCGGTATTGGGTGTCGCATTGCGGCGGGATCATCGAGTTGAACGTTCGCCATATGGCATGAGACATGCGATTGCGATGGGTTTGATTCTGGGGATCGTGTTCGTGATCAAGATTCCGTGTTCCCGGCTGCTCGGGGTGAACGCCTTCGGGATGCTGAATCTGCTGTACCTGGACCTTGCGATTGTCGTTCCGGGTACGGCGGCGGTAATTCTGATTCTCGCGTCGGTCGGGAAAAACGCGGGATTCCGAATCTCGCGGACGCTTCGGATCATTTGTCTCCTGGCTTTGTCGGCGGCGCCTATCGCGGTTTTCTCCAGTCTTATCGAGCCGTATCGGTTGGAGGAATTGCAACGCGACATTCTTGTGTCGGACGCACGCGGGGGAGATTCGCCGATCGACATCGGCGTCCTTGCGGACATTCAGACCGATCACGTCGGTGAATATGAACGGGCGGCTGTTTCCCGGCTGATGCTTCATCGCCCCGACCTCATTCTCATAGCCGGGGATTTATTTCAGGGATCTCGGGATGAGTTTGAAGGGCAGATGTCCGCGATCAGGGAGATGCTGACGCCGCTTGACGCGCCGGGCGGCGTTTTCTTTGTGATGGGGGACGTCGACTGGTGGAGGGAGGATCAGGTTCGGCGGGCGCTGGATGGCACGCGCGTCCGGCCGCTGACGGACCAGATTGTGCGCCTTCGGGTGGGCGATCGGAATGTCACGCTCGGTGGGATCAGACTCAATTATGCCGACGAGGGGTCGAGGCGGGTCATTGCGGAATTGGAGACGGCGCCTGGCTCGGACGATTTGCGCATTCTATTGGCTCATCGCCCGGATGTTGCGTTTGAACTCAGCCAGGATTCGCGGATCGATCTGATTGTGGCCGGACATACGCATGGCGGGCAGGTTTGTTTTCCGTTTGTGGGGCCGCTCATCACATTGAGTGATGTTCCGCGGGAAGTTGCAGCGGGTGGGCTGCACGAGATGTCCGGCAACCAGATTTATGTGAGCAGGGGCGTTGGGCACGAGCGCGGTCAGGCGCCGCGTATCCGCTTCCTATGTCCGCCGGAGTTCTCAATTCTGACGGTTTTGAATCGGCCGGCCGCGGTGGCGCACGCGGATCGATAGGCGTCCGGTCTTTGGGGGGAAGGCCGATGATGCCGCGCTTATGCATCGGACATCGCTCCCCGTTATACTGCCCGAATTGGAATGAATGATCGTCGGGGGCAGCCCCGGTCACGACACAATCACGAGGCGAAGGCATGAAGACGAATACACTGATTGCGGTGGGAGGAATTGTCTTGTCACTCACGATGGCGAGCCTCGCGGACGAGGGAATGTGGCCGCTGAATCACCTGCCGCGCGAGCAGTTGAAGGAGACTTACACCTTCGAGCCGAGCGAGGCGTGGGTGGATCACGTGCGGCGATCGTGCGTGCGCGTCGGGGCGGGCGGCTCGGCGTCGTTTGTCTCGCGGGACGGTCTCCTGATGACGAATCATCACGTCGCGTCGGATTACATCTCCGACCTGAGCGACGAGTCGCACGATTACATCAAGAACGGCTTCTATGCCGCGACGCGCGACGCGGAGCTCAAGATTCCTCACGCAGAGCTGGACGTGTTGATGTCGATCGAGTCGGTGACGGACAAGGTCAACGCGGCCGTTACGCCGACGACTTCGGCGACGGAAGCCCAGGCGCTTCGCAAGAAGGCGAAGGCCGAGATTGAGAAGGAGGCGAAGGATCGCACGGGGCTGACACCGGAGGTCGTTGAGCTTTACCACGGAGCTCGTTTTGATCTGTATCTCTACAAGCGCTACACCGATGTCCGGCTGGTCTTTGCGCCGGAGTCGGGGATCGCTTTCTTCGGCGGCGATCTGGAGAACTTTGAATACCCTCGATACAACCTCGACGTCAGTTTTCTTCGTGCTTATGAAAATGGGAAGCCTGCGGAGACGCCGGACTATCTCAAGTGGAGCCCCGTGGGTCCCAAGGAGGGCGAACTCACTCTCATCGCCGGTCATCCGGGGCGGACGCAGCGACTTTACACCGTCGAGCATCTGAGGTTTCTGCGCGACGTTCACGTTCCGCTGATCCTAAATGCCTATAACGAGCGGGAAGTCGCGCTGAATCAGTTTTGCGGCCGGAGCCCGGAGAACAATCGGATCGGGCGTGACGATCTCTTCGGCATCCAGAACGGGCGCAAGGCATACAACGGCATTTTCGAAGGTTTGATCGACCAACAACTCATGAGCATGAAAGAGGCAGCGCAGGCGGCGCTGAGTAAGTTCATCCATGAGAGCCCGGCGCGCCAGAAGAGTTACGGCAGCGCGCATACCGATCTGGCGAAGGCGCTGGACGAACTTCGCAGCTATTACCCGGAGTATTTTCTGCTGGCCAATCGCCGGGCCTCGCTTTGCCGGCACTTTTCGATCGCGCTGAAGCTGGTGCAAAGCGCCGAAGAGCGCGGCAAGCCGGACGGCGAACGACTGGAAGAATATCGCGATGCGAATCTGCCATCGCTGGAGCTCGATCTGTTTTCCGAGGCGCCGATTTACGCGGCGCTGGAGCAGTTTCGATTTGCGGACGGCATGATCCGGCTTGCCCGGGTGCTGGGTGGAGAGCACCCGGCCGTCAAGACGGCACTGGGGGGGATTGATGCCCAGGGTCGCGCGGCGGCGCTGTTGGCCGGGAGCAAGCTGAAGGACGTGGGGTATCGCAAGCGACTTTATGAGGGCGGGGCGAAGGCGATTTCGGAGAGCGATGACACGATGATCAAGCTGGCTCGCGAGATGGACCCGATCATTCGCAAGACGCGCAAGCGTTACGAGGACGGCTACGAGAGCACGGAGACGGGGGCCTATGCCAAGATCGCCCAGGCGCTTTTCGATATGCACGGCGACAAGGTGTATCCGGACGCCACGTTCACGCTTCGTCTGGCGCTGGGCACGGTGATGGGCTATGAGGAGCCGGGCCGAACAGTCCCGGCGATGACGACCCTGCGCGGGCTTTTCAAACTGGCGGCGCAAAAGGAGAACCAGCCGCCGTACGATCTTCCGCCCCGATGGGTGGAGAAGAAGGATGCGCTCGACCTGTCGGTGCCGTTTAACTTCGTCTGCACGAACGACATCATCGGCGGCAACAGCGGCAGCCCGATCTTCAACAAGAACGCGGAGATTGTCGGCATCGTGTTTGACGGGAACATCTACGGACTGGTGTGGGATTTCCAGTTTGATCAGAAGCGCGCCCGGGCGGTCGGCGTTCACAGCCGGGCGATTATTGAGGCGCTTCAGAAGGTATACGAGGCGGATTCGCTGGTGAGCGAGATTCTCGGGAAATAAGCTCCCGAGTCGTCGACGCATTCATACTGATCAGTCGTTCCGCTCCGGTGACTTGCGTCCAGCGGTCTTGAACCATCTTTGAGATTTGGGCGCGTTTCGTGCGAACGGTTCACTCTTGTTCACACATGATTAGACAATACGCACGGGCCGGAGGCCCATGCCACCCTATGGGGCGAAACCGCTGCGCCAGGGAATGACCCGCCGCATCAAATCCCGCAACGTCGCGCCGGCTTCAAATGTGGTCGAGCGCTTCGGAAAGCTCCGACATCAGATCGTGCCAATCCTCGAGGCCCACGCTTAGGCGCACTCCGCCGGGTACGAGACCGTGTTCTGCCTTGCGCTGCGGCGGCAGGGCGGCGTGGGTCATGCTGTATGGGCACTCGATGAGCGTCTTGATCTGACCCAGTGAAACAGCCAGGGTGATGCAGTAGGAATTGGCGGCGATCCAGTCGATGAGTCGCTCGCCGGGATTGTCATTGTCAGATTTCCGGCGAAGGACGAAGTAGATCATCGAGCCGGGGGCGAAGTGGCCTCCCTCGTCGACCATCTGTTTCTTGGCGAGTTCGAACTGCGGGAAGTTTGCCAGTCCGGGGTATCTGACGTATTCGACCTTCGGATGATTCTCCAGGAAGCGGGCGATGTGATGCGCCGTCTTCTGGTAATTTGCCATGCGGGCAGCCAGTGAGGGCAGGCCGTACACAAGGGGAGGCCAGGCGCTCTTAGGCGACAGCGAGGCGCCGAAGTCCTTGCGGTACATGACGAGCGAATCGTGCAAAGACTTGGGCCCGGCAACGACGCCGCCCAAGTCGGTGCCGAAACCACCAATGGCCTTGGTGAGCGACTCGACGACGACGTCGGCGCCGAGGGTCACGGGCCTTTGGCAGAATGGGCTGGCGAAGGTGTTGTCGACCACCATCCAGACACGATGTTCGGCGGGGCGATGGCGGTTGATTTCGTCGAGGGTCCGCCGTGCCGCGGCGATGTCGATGAGCTGCATATCGGGATTGACCGGCGTTTCAAAATAGAGGATGCGGGTGTTTTCGCGAATGTTATTGGCGATGGACTGAGGATCGACGAAGTCTGCAAAGGACGTTTCGACGTTGATTCGCGGGAGCCAGTTGGTCATCAGGGAATAGGTGCATCCGTAGATCGTTCGATGGCTGAGGATGTGGGCGCCGGCGGGAGCGAGGATGCCGAGGGCCGCGCTGATGGCGGCCATACCCGTTGCGAAACAGACGGCGCACTCGGCTCGCTCGGCGACGGCGAGATTTTCCTCCAGCATGCCGCGCGTGGGCTCATCGAGGCGGTCGTAGATGTAAATGGGGCCGCGCTCTTTGCTGTCGGGGGAGAGGTGGCCGAACTCGACGAAGCCCTGGGCGCCGCGGCTCGCCGAATCGAGGCGAAAGGTTGCACTGGAGGTCATCGGGGGAACCACGTGGTGGTCGTAATCCCACTTTCGCGAGCGGCCAATGCCGTGAATCAGCCGCGTGCGGACGGCGCGATCGGATTCGAGCGGATAGGACTTGGCGTCGGGTTCATTCGTATGTCCGAATTCTTCTTTCATCATGGGGACCGTTCCTCTTCGTCATTTGCACTGGCCAGCGGGGCATAGGCAGCTTGGCGGACGTCCGACATTCGGACCCCGTACTCGTGGCGAAGATGTCCCAGACGGGTGTCGGCCGCGACCGACGACGGAAGCCCCAGCCGATCACGCAGCAACTCAACCGGAATTTTCGCGGATTCCGCGAGTTGTCCAAGCGTCATGGAACCCCGAATTTGCAAATCAGGGGTGCGTTGTCCGGCGGCCGGTTTGTGGTCTTCAACGGCGCGGGCGACAGAATCCCGTTGTCCATTTTGGCCTCCACGGGTCAAAGGGCCATCACTCACCATCTGTGATGCCCACCATGTCAAACCGGCGAGCACCACGGCGATACCGCCAAGAAAGGCAAGGCCCACCAGATTTCGTTTGACGGCGGAGGTGGGACGGCTCGACGGATTGGAACTGAGCAGTCTCTGCGTGAGTCCGCAGACCCATGCCCAGTGGAGTGCGATATGAAGGACGATGATGGCAAAGAGTCCGGCGGCGAGCCAGAAGTGCAGGTCCCCCCAATCATGTCGCGTCCAGTCCCACAGTACGCGACCTCTGCTGCCCGGTGGAAGGGCGAAGCGCAGGATGAGGCCCGTGGCTGTCATCGCGAGGATAACGGCGAGGGTCAGTAAATCCACGATGTAGTTGACTTTTCCGCGATGCATGGGATACCTTCTCGGCCGCGCACCGACACAAGCAAGAGCGAGGGCGTCGAACGGGGCGCGGCTTTAACTGATTGTCCCCTTGACGCGCAGGGCCGACAGAATCAGGTCGGCGGCCTGCTGAACGGTGAAGCGCTCCATGTTCAGGAAGATGTCGCAGCGAGCCGGATCGTTAACTTCCTTGCCGAAGTGATGCCGGATGAACCGGGCCCGCTCATGCTCGATTTCCTCGATTATTCGGGCCGCGCGTTCAAGAGAGACCTGCTTTGATTTTGCATACGAGGTGACGCAGAAATCTCTTCCGGCTTGTATTCTGACACGCAGGCCGACTTGCTGCGGTAGAATCAAGTCCGCTGCCCGTCCGAGGAAGATTGCGTGTCCCTTTCTCGCCAGCGAGAGAATCGTCTCTGAAAGCCTGTTGAAATAGTCGTCCAGAACGCCGCGTCCGCCGCTCATGCCTTCTATGAGGCTTTCCAGCCAGTTGAGGTCCCGTTCATCCATGGACTCGTAGAGCTGACGGCGGCAATCGTCGTTGCCCGCCATGGCCTGGAGGATTTCCCGGTCGAACAAGGGCCAACCGAGCTTCAGGCTGAGGAGCGTGGCCACCTCGCGACCGGGCAGGCCGACCGCGCGAGAGATGGCGATGAAGTCGGCGACCTGTCGATCGCCCGATAGTGGCACAACGCCCCGCCGAGTCTGGGCAAGCTCCCAGTTTCGCATTTGGCGTTCGACAATCCGGTCGATACCGGGAGACTGATGATGTACTGAACCGGCCATGACGTACCTCCGCAGGATGGGGACAGCAAATCTCGTGCCTGACGCGATAAGGTGGTTCCCAAGGGGCCTAGAGCGTTTTGCGCTTTTCTGTAGCGACTCCGCAGTGCGTGAAGTAGCCCAATGCATCTGAGGGGCTGATCGCGGCGATGGCCTTTGCCATTCCGGTGCATAGTTCCTCAAAGTTTCTGGCGGCCGCGGTGCGCAGAATCTGTTTGGCCTTTGACCACATCATCTCGATCGGGTTGAAGTCGGGCGAGTACGGGGGCAGGAATGCCACGTGCGCGCCGACGGCAGCGATGGCTTCGTGTGCACCGACGGCCTGATGAGATGCCAGATTGTCCATGACCACAATGTCGCCGGGCTGCAGGGCCGGAGCCAGAACCTGGCGGACGTATTCGGTGAATGAGGCGCTGTCGATGGCACCGGACAAGATCATCGGGGCAATGGCGCCGCGAAGGCGCAATCCGCAGAGCATGGTCGTGGTTTGCCATCGTCCATAAGGGGCGTGGGCTTTGACCCGCTGACCGCGCAGCGCTCGGCCGCGCAGGCGCGTCAGATTGGTCTTCGCTGAACTTTCGTCAATGAATACAAGGCGATCGGGATCGAGGCCTCCTAATTGCCGACGCCAGTGTTCACGCTGAATTCTCACATCCGGGCGGTTCTGCTCATCCGCGAAGAGCGACTTTTTTTTAGCGACAGCTTCATCTTGCGGAGCGAGCGGCAGAGATGTCCCAGGGTGATCTTCAGGCCCAGCCGGTCGCGGAGTTCCGCCAACGTCGCATCAGGTTGCGCCTCCACCAGCTTGCGGAGTCGCTTTTTCCGAGATTCATTTAGTCGGGGGATCGGTCCCGTGCGATGCGGAAGCGGCGCGATCGTCCCCAACTCGCGACGCCGCTGCTTGAGTCGTCGAACCCAGGCTGGCGACACATCGAACGACTTTGCAACCGGAGTAGTCCCGTGCCCGGCATCGCACGCTGCCAGCACCCGCCTGCGCAAATCCATCGAATAGGCTTCCATGCCAAAGTACTCCTTTGGCAATGAGCCTAACCCCTAGTGCACTATGGCGCTAGAGGAACGCGCAATCCGCTCTAAATGTCAAAAGATCATATGTAGCCGGAGAGCAAATGGCCGCCGTCTACGCGTACCCATCTGGCACTATGGGGGGATAAACCCCGCTTCACGGCTGCCAGGTCTGGAGCATGTGGATGTAATTTCCACGTAACAGGGATGACGGGTCCGGACAGCGAAGCAGATTCATGCTTCCGCACATTTGCTGGATCGACTCGTATTCATGCACTTCCATCCATGTTTTGATCTCCTGGAGCATGTGCCCGATGTGGCCGATGCCGTGCTTCAGGACAGCGGAGACGATCTGCACGGCGTTGGCGCCGCTCATGATGGCCTTGACCGCGTCGATGCCGGAATGGGCGCCACCGGTCACGGCGAGGGAGCCTCCTACATGGCCGGAAAGGATGGCGAGCCAGCGCAAGCGCAGCAGCAGTTCGGAGGCGTGAGAAAGGTGCAGGTGCGAAGTGTATTCCAGATCTTCGAGTGAGATGTCGGGCTCGAAGAATCGGTTGAAGAGGACGAACCCGCTGGCACCGACTTCTTCGAGTCGCGCCGCAAAGTGAGCGGGGGCTGTGTAGAATGGGGACAGTTTGATGGCCAGGGGGATCTTCGTGATGCGTCGGACTTCCAGGACCACCTGTGCCGTTCGTTCTTCAATGGCGACGGCGGATTCATCCGGGGACGTTGGGATTTGAAATACATTCAGTTCGAGGGCACTGGCGCCGGCCTGCTCGATTAACTGGGCGTACTCCAGCCATCGGCCGAGCGTGCTGCCATTGAGCGATGCGATGACCGGGATCTGCACGGCATGGCGGGCGCGCTGAACGTGCTCGATGTATTCCGCGGGACCGAGCATGTAGTCCTCGGGCGAGGGCAGGAACGACAGGGCTTCGCCGAACGAGTTGGCGTGATAGTCGACCGATCGATGGGTGGCCATGGACTCGGCCGAAATCTGCTCTTCAAAGAGAGATCGCAGGACGACCGCCGCCACGCCCGCATCTTCAGCCTGACGAATTCCGTCCAGGGTATCGGACAGAGGGCCTGCCCCGAGCACCAGCGGGTGAGGCAGGGTGAATCCGAGGTACTGGGTTTCGAGGTTCATATCCATAACTCCAGGCAGCAGTGGG
The DNA here is from genome assembly GCA_015075745.1 of Planctomycetia bacterium. NCBI lineage: Bacteria > Pseudomonadati > Planctomycetota > Planctomycetia > Planctomycetia bacterium. The sequence continues at coordinate 220,426 of JABTTW010000003.1, read as the reverse complement.
TAGGTTGCATGGAACTAACTCCCTATGGTGACTGTCTCACACATCGGCCACCGCCGGTTCTTGAGGCGCGGCCGGGGCGGATTGCGATTGCCCGTCGCCATTGCCGGAACCGGGAACCCGAAGGCCGGCCATGTGCTGATAGACGGCGATTCGTCGCTGGGCGGCTTTCTGCGCTTCGGCAGCGAGCCACTTGAAGCGCACCGGATCGATTTTCTCGACCATGCGGAATCGGGTTTCGTTTCTCATGTATTCGTTGACCGGGATTTTGCCGGCCGGGGCATCGACGATCAGCGGCGCTTCGCCGGCGGCGGCTCGTCGCGGGTCGTATCGATAGAGCGGCCAGATGCCGGAATCGACGGCGCGTTTTTGCTGGTCGGCTCCGTACTGCATGTCATAACCGTGAGCAATGCAGTGGCTGTAAGCGATGATGAGTGAGGGGCCGTGGTAGTCCTCGGCTTCGCGAAAGGCCTGAACGGTGTGATTGTCCTTGGCGCCAAAGGCGATGCTGGCGACGTAGACGTGCCCGTAGGCCATGGCCATGAGCCCCAGGTCTTTCTTGTTGGTGGACTTGCCGGCTGATGCGAACTTGGCCGCCGCGCCGATCGGAGTCGCCTTGGACTGCTGGCCACCCGTGTTGGAATAGACCTCCGTATCCAGCACGAGGACGTTGATGTCTTTGTCGGTCGAGAGAATGTGATCGAGCCCGCCATATCCGATGTCGTATGCCCAGCCGTCGCCGCCGACGCACCAGACGCTTTTTCTTACGAGATAATCCGCGAGGGACTGAAGCAGCCTGGCCTCCGGACGATCAATCGTTGCGAGCTTCTCTTGAAGCACGGCCACACGCTGTCGCTGAGCGAGAATGGATGCGTCGTCGTCCTGCTCGGCGTTGAGGATCGAGTTGACCAGTTCATCTCCCAGCGAGCCCGCCAGGGATATCAGCAAATGGCGGGCAAAGCCGCGATGGGCATCAACGGCGAGGCGGAAGCCGAAACCGAATTCGGCATTGTCCTCGAAGAGTGAGTTCGACCAGGCCGGGCCGCGGCCATCTTCGTTGACGGTATATGGCGTCGAGGGCAGGTTTCCGCCGTAGATGGATGAACAGCCGGTGGCATTGGCGATGAGCAGGCGATCGCCGAAGAGCTGGGTGAGCAGCTTGACGTAGGGCGTCTCACCGCAGCCGGCGCAGGCGCCGGAGTATTCAAAGAGGGGAAGGAGCAACTGAGAGCCTTTGACGTCGAGGCGCTCGATTCGTGTGCGGTCGGGATTGGGGAGTTTCAGGAAGAAGTCGTAGTTCTCGCGCTCGGGCTCCCTGAGCGGGGCCTGCGGGTGCATGTCGATCGCCTTGTGGCGAGGATTCGACTTGTCCTTTGCCGGGCAGACGGACACGCATACCTTGCAGCCGGTGCAATCTTCGGGAGCGACCTGGATCGTGAACTTGGCGCCTGCGAAGTCCTTTGTCTTCCAGTCGGTGCTCTTGAACGTGTCGGGGGCGTTTGCGAGGTGCTCGGGTTCGTAGACTTTGGCGCGAATGGCCGCGTGAGGGCAGACCATGGCGCACTTGTTGCATTGAATGCAGAGCTTCTCGTCCCAGACGGGAATCTCGAGGGCGATGTTTCGCTTTTCCCATTGGCAGGTGGCGGTCGGCCAGGTTCCGTCGATCGGAAACGCACTGACGGGAAGGAGATCGCCCTTGCCCTTCATCATCATGGCGGTGACGCGTTTGACGAAGTCCGGGGCCTGCGCAGCCACGGTGGCGGGCCTGCTTCGAGAAACCGTCACGGAGCCTGGAATAGGGACTTCGTGAAGGTGCTTGAGTGTTTCGTCGACGGCCTCCCAGTTTCTGCGGACGACTTCGTCGCCCTTTTTGCCGTAAGTTTTCTTGATCGACGTCTTGATGTGAGCGATGGCCTCATCGGGGGGCAACACGCCGGATATGCCGAAGAAGCAGACCTGCATGATAGTGTTGATGCGGGTGCCCATGCCGGTGGCCTGGGCGACGCTGTTCGCATCGATGACGAACATTTTGAGCTTCTTTTCGAGAATGGTCTGCTGGACTTCTGCGGGGAGGCGCGACCAGACTGCGTCCTTGTCGACTGGGGCATTGAGAAGGAACACGGCACCGGGGCGGGCGTATTCCAAGACGTCGTATTGATCGAGGAAGTTGAACTGGTGACAGGCGACGAACTGGGCGCGCTTGATGAGATAAGTCGAGCGGATCGGCCGCGGTCCGAAACGCAGGTGGGAGATGGTGATGGCGCCGGATTTCTTGGAGTCGTAGACGAAGTAGCCCTGGGCATAGTTTGGGGTCTCTTCGCCGATGATCTTGATGGAGTTCTTGTTGGCGCCGACCGTACCGTCTGCGCCGAGCCCGAAGAACACGGCGCGGAATACGTCGTCCGGCTCGATGTCCATCTCGGGGTCAACGTCAAGTGACAGATGGGTCACGTCGTCGACGATGCCGACGGTGAAACGCCGCCTGGGGTTTGAACTCGCCAACTCGTCGTAAACGGCCTGGACACATGCCGGGGTGAATTCCTTGCTCGACAGGCCATATCGCCCGCCGATGATCCGCGGCATGGCGGGCATGGGCAGTTGGCCTTGCGCTTGCGCTTCGTGAAATGCCGTGATCACGTCCAAGAGCAGCGGCTCGCCGAGTGCGCCCGGCTCCTTGGTGCGGTCGAGAACAGCGATCGATTGGGTGGTCTTCGGCAGGCAGTCGAGAAATGCCGCGAGCGGGAAGGGGCGATAGAGCCTGACGACGACGAGGCCGATCTTGTCGCCGGACTTGACGCGCTCCTCAACCAGCTCACGACAGGCCTCCGCGCCGCTGCCCATCATGACGATGACGCGCTCGGCCTCGGGGTGGCCGAAGTAGTCGAATAACCGGTAGGTGCGGCCGGTGAGCTCGGCAAAGCGATCCATGGTTGTCTGGACGATGGCCGGGCAGGCGTCGTAATAGGAGTTGCACGCCTCGCGGGCCTGGAAGAAAGTGTCAGGATTCTGGGCCGTACCCCGAATGACCGGGCGATCCGGCGTGAGCGCTCGATCGCGATGGGCCTTTACGAACTCGTCGCGGATCATGGCTCTCAGGTCGTCATCGCTGAGCAGGTCGATCTTGGCGACCTCGTGCGAGGTGCGGAAGCCGTCGAAGAAGTGGAGGAAGGAAATGCGGCTCTCCAGCGACGCGGCGGTGGCGATGCACGCCATGTCGTGGGCTTCCTGAACCGAGGCCGCGCCCAACATGGCGAAGCCGGTCTGGCGGCAGGCCATGATGTCGGAGTGGTCGCCGAAGATGGACAGGGCGTGGGTGGCGAGAGTCCGGGCGGCGACGTGCATGCAGAAGCCGGTCAACTCGCCGGCGATCTTGTACATGTTGGGGATCATGAGCAGGAGGCCCTGCGAGGCGGTGAAGGTTGTCGCCAGGGCGCCGGCCTGCAGTGCCCCGTGAATCGCGCCCGCGGCGCCGCCTTCGGATTGCATTGCGGTGATCGAAGGGACGACGCCCCAGATGTTCTTAACGCCCCTGGTTGCCCATTCGTCGGCGAACTCGCCCATGGGGGAGGACGGGGTGATGGGATAGATGGCGATGACTTCGTTAATGCGATGCGCGACGGAGGCGACTGCCTCGTTTCCGTCCAGGGTCACAGTTTGTGGTGTTTCCATCGCGAATGGTCCTCCGAGGTCTGGGCCAGGTGGCGCCTGCTGAAACGCTGCAAATGCCGATGCAGGCCGAAACTCAGACCGGCCCGGCGACACGGAGACTCCGATGGCTGGACCTGAATGACAAATTCCAATTACCGGCACGACTGCCGCGAAGTCATGTAGCAACGAGCGTTCCAGAGGCCGGTCGTCGACTTTGCGAGCAATTCGCGATGATCGGGTTGCGTTTTAGGGCATTTTTCCGCATCTATCCCGTACTTTTCGGATTCGCGGCGGGGGCGGGATGGCGCTAATTGACAGAGTCCCAGGGGTTTACTAAACCCCAGGGTGCCGATGGCCCGTGGTCTGGTCTCGGAGATAAATCGGGCGGCGGCTGGATGGCGCCCAATGGCTTCCAGGGTCTCAATCCGTGCCGGTTGCTGACATTGATCCAAACCTAACGCACTCCGGGAGTCAGCCGCTTAACTCGGCGGATCGGCTCATGCTGATCGCCCATCGAGCCATGCGCGGCGTCGGGCACGGCGGCTTTCAGTGCCAGAGCCACGTTTGGCTCGCCGGGAGGATCGACGCCGAGCGACTGGGCGAGGCCATCGGGCGTTTGGCGGCGTCATTTCCCGTTATCACCGGCCGCCTTGAGGAGGGCTCGAACAACGGGGTTCCCAGGTGGCGCTTTGATCCTCAACGCGTGCCTCGACTGCAACGGGCCGCACTCCCTACTGATGACCCCGCCGAGGCCCGGGCCTATGGGGAAAAGTTGTTTGTGACTCCGATGGACCTGGACCGGGATGCGCCGATTTCGTTTCATCTGCTGCGTCAGCCGGGTGGTCGCGACGTGTTCATCCTTCACTTCAGCCACGTTTTGATGGATGGCAAGGCGCCGGAGTTCGTCCTGAGGGAGTTGAGCCGTTGCCATGAGGCAGTTGCATCGGAAGGCGCGGGGCCCGCAGAATCGATTGACGCTCGTCCGAGAGATGAGATGTCCGAGCACCTTTTTCGATACCCGCGAAACAGGCGAATCAAGGCGGCGCTGTCCGTTATCCGGCAGAATATTCGACTGCCCGGCAAGCCGATCATCATGACGCCGCCGGATCAAATGGCGTGGGGTTGTGAGCCGTACGGCATCGAGGTGCATGCGCTTTCTGCGGAGCAGACGCGTCAGGTTGAGCGACGGGCCAGGGCGATATGCGGATTCGTCAATCTGACGCCGCTCATTCTGGCCAGTGCCTTTCGGGTCGTGGCCCGACTATCACGGCATCCGCAGAAGCCGGGATCGATCTTCAGAACGGACGTGCCGCTCAACCTTCGCGCACCGGGGCGAGCGGATCCGATCTTTCGAAACTTCATGTCGTTCATTCAGTTGGAGATTCGGCGGCAGGCGCTTGAAGACCGCGACCGGGCTTCGAAGCTGCTGCACGATTCGATGCGGGACCAGATTCGGCGTTCCATCGAGCTTGGCAATTTGCAGATGATGTCGTGGCTTGCTCCGCGCGAGAAACTGCTGGAGCGTCACATTCGCGACCAGGCAGAGAAGCAGCCGGCCACTTTCGGATTTGGGTTTCTCGGTCCGGTCATCGCCGATCTGGAGACCTTTTGCGGACAGCCGACCAGCCTGGTCTATACGCTCAACTCGGCGCTTTCTCCGCCCGGTGTGACGTTACAGGTAAACCAGTATCGCGGCTGCCTTCACTTGATGGCCACGTACATCGTCGGACCGGTGAGTCGCGCGGGGGCAGGAGAGTTTCTCAGCGCGATTGCCGAGGATCTGTGCGGTGAATGATCGGTTCCGGGTGGATATGCGGGTCTCCTGGTTGCCCCATGTCGGCGTGATTGGGGAGTGAGCGTTTCGGCTGAATCCCGTTTTGAATGATGCCAGAGAGATCGCGGGAGAAGCGTGGGCCTCCGCGCACTTGTGCCGCGAGCCATTTAACAGAACAATAGTCGCAGAATCACGGCCGGACGGCGTTTTTGCCGCGCAATCAGTAAATTCAGTCAATGGAGAATTCTTATGCTTCGTGTCAGAGATTTCAGATTTCGTCGAGTCAGTCTTCTCGGATTACTTGCGGCCCTGACCGTCAGTACCGCCATGGCGGAGTCGGTCGTCATCAAGCGCAAGTTTGAGGCCGGGTCGTCCTATCTTTTTGAATCGAAGATTCATGCGACACGTGTCATGAGCGGCATACCCAACGTTCCGAAGGGCGAGTCGATGAAAATGCAATTCGACACCGTGCTTTGCCGTCGCGAGCAGGTGAAGGATGGGGCGATGGGCAAGAAGGAGGTCACAGCTACCTTCGAGCGCGCGGTGCAGATCTTCGACATGCCCATGATGGGCGGCACTCTTGAGTTCGATTCCGACGATGCTGAGAACGAGGAGGCCGCGCCGCTGTTGGCAACCATCTTCGGGCCCATGGTTGGTGAGTCCATCAAGTATGAAGTGGGGCGCGATGGAAAGGTGCTGAACTTTTCCGGCATGGATGAGATCGCCAAAAAGATCGATGCCAAGGCGACCATGAACATGTTCTGGACGGAGATGAAGAGTGAGTTCACGGACAAGGTGGGACGCCGCCAGTATGCCGAGGATCCGCTCATGATTTACCCCGGCAAGGAAGTCGCCGTGGGAGATACATGGTCGGCCACTTCCAAACAGGAACGCCCCCGGACGGGCACTGTCGTGGAAAATGTCACCTATAAGCTCGATCGCATCGGCACGGAAAATGGACGAAAGGTCGCCTTCATCAGCTACACAATTGACGAATCAAGCGAGGGCGGCGACGTGGATAAGAAGGCCGACGACGCGAAGGGGGAAAAGAAGGGTAGCGGCACAAAGGTTAAGGGCTCCGGCAAAGGGAAGGCGATATATGACATCGAGCTGGGCGTGATCGTCAGCAATGAGACCGATAGCAAGTCGGATATCAGGATGTCGCTATCGGAGGTGGGTGGTGGGGAAGGCACGATGAAGATCAGCATCGCCGTCAAGTCCAACACGCGGATGATCTCGGAGGCTGACAGAAACAAGCAGAAGGAAGAGGCGGCACAGAAGATCGCCGCTCGCAAGAAGGCCCAGGCGGAAGAAGAGGCCGAAGATGAGGAGGACGACGACGAAGATGATGATGACAGCGACGGCGAGTAATCAGACTCGGGCTGATGGCCGAGCGGACGAGTTTGGTGCGGTGGCCCGGATTCGTCGCGATGGCTTTCATTGAGGCGACGCTGCCTGTCGTTCGGTTGGTGAGCCTGGAATCGGAGTGATTGATATGTTCAAGATGGCCCATGGTGGTTTTGTTTGCGTTTCTCGGCTCACCTTTATTGTTGCTGCCTCTGCGTTGATGGGAAGCAGCGGCGAGGCTCGCGGTGAGGGCGACTGGATGCAATGGGGCGGCCCCAGCCGCGACTTTAAGGTTGACTGCGACAATCTGGCCAAGAAGTGGCCCAAGGACGGTCCGCAGAAGCTCTGGGAGATCGAGCTCGGGGATGGATACTCCGCCGTTTCATCTGATGGCAAGTTGCTTTACGCCATGACGACGAAGCGAAAGCAGCTTGAGGAGAAGAAGTGGGACCTGGAAGGCAAGGAAGCGATCATCGCGCTCGACGCCGCGACCGGCAAGACGCGCTGGGAGTACACCTACGACGCCAACTGGGAAAAGGACATGCAGATGGACTTCGGCCTCGGGCCGCATTCCACGCCGCTCATCGTTGGCGACCGACTGTTCGCCGTCGGGTGCATGTGCATGCTCAACTGTCTCGACAAGAACACCGGCGAATTGATCTGGTCGAAGGACCTCCGCAAGGAATACGAGGCCGGCACCCTGGCCTTCGGCTATAGTGCCAGCCCGTTGGCATATAAGGATACGATTATTCTGCCGGTCGGCGGCGAAGGCAGGGGCGTTATCGCCCTGAAGCAGTCCGACGGCACGCTCGTCTGGAAGAATCAGGATTCCAACGGCACCCATGCTTCGCCGCTCCTCATTGATATTGACGGGGAGCAACATGTCGTGATTTTCGCCGACAGCGGCGCGAGCGGACTTAATCCCGCCGACGGCTCGCTCATTTGGAATGCCCCACACAAGACGCAGTGGGACGCGAACATCTGCACGCCGGTCTGGTGCAAGGACAACATCCTCTTCGTCTCGTCGGCCTACGGGAACGGGGCCCGGGGAATGAAGATCAGCAAGAAGGACGGCAAATGGTCGGCGGAGGAGTTGTGGTACAACGCGAAGATGAAGATTCACCACGGTAACGCGGTGGTGATTGGCGACTATGTGTACGGCTCCAGCGGCGACTTCGGCCCGGCCTTCTTCGCGTCCGTGAATATTCATACGGGCGAGTTCGGCTTCAAGAAGCGCGGCATCACCAAGGCCACGTGTGTCTATGGCGACAAGAAGCTGATCGTCCTCGATGAGGACGGGCGACTGAATCTGGCGAGGGTCAGTCCGAAGAAGATGAAGATCCTCTCGAAGTGCGAGGCCTGCACCAAGATCGCATGGACCGTCCCCACGCTCGTGGACGGCACCCTTTACGTGCGGGATCGCAAGGTCCTTAAGGCCTTCGACGTCAGCGACGGCAAGAAGACGGCCGTATCGGTGCGCTGAGGGTCGCCGGCGGCTGAGTCGATCCGCTTGCCGGGTTGGCGCTGCTTATTCAGGCAGTTCCATGGCCATGAGGGACTTGTCGACATCCTTGCCGAAGTCTTCCTTGCAATGTTCTGAGCACAGGTGCAGGGTGTAGCCGTGCGCCGTGAGTGAGTGTTCGGCCTTGCCGTCCATGCCGAGGGCGCAGCCGGCGCACTTGGTGACGACCTTGTCGGTCTTTCCATCGACCGCATCCGCCTTCGCCAGCCGGGCCTCAATGGTCGATGCGTCAGCATTGGCGGGGGCGGACTTTTCGCAGCCATATGCGAACAGGCCGAGGCCGGCGGTTGTCAGGATCAGGGCGGAAATCCGAATGTTTTGAACGCTCATGTCATTGCTCCCGTGTGAAGGCCTTCAATCCGTTGGCGGGTGACGACTCGGTGTACGAGCCCGCTGATGTCATCAAGCCTCGTCAAGTTTCAAGAAATCCAATTTATCTGTGACCAGGTTCAGTAGTGCGCACGTTCTTGGGTTCGCCCGATAGAGCGCGCCGGGGTTGATGATTCGACATTCTCCGACGCGGCGGTCGGCGCGCTTGTGCGTGTGACCATGGAAAAGGTAGTCAAAGTCGTGGTCTATTTCCGTGGCGACGGCGAAGCCTCTCTCGTGACCGTGATAGACGGCGATGGTCTTACCCGCCAGCTCGATGCGCACGGGCTGCTGGGGCCAGGGAAGGCCAAGCGATTGGACATATTTTTTCACCAGTGGCGTGGGGTCGTCGCAGTTTCCCCAGACGAAGGTGCAGGGGCGGCCGGCCAACTCGGCGAGGACGTTGTCACCGCAGATATCGCCGCAGTGAATGAAGTACTCGGCTCCGCGATCGGTCAAGGTCTTGATCGCCCGGGCGGTGGCGGCGGCGTCGCCGTGGCTGTCCGACATGATTCCGATGAGCATGTTGGTCGGTTCACTCCCGTTTCCGAGCTGACGCACTCATTCACTGATCGCAGGCATGGTACCAGAATTGCTTCAATGTGTGGGCAGGGGAGCCGGCGAGCAGCCGATTGATGGAACGTAAGGAGTATCAGTAGGCCTTGCGCTCGCGCTGCGAGGGAATGCCGAGCTGGGAGCGGTATTTGGCGACGGTTCGACGGGCGATCGGTACGGTGGTCTGTGCGTTGACGAGTTTCATGATCTCGTCGTCGGTGAGCGGGTTGGATTTGTCCTCGCCGTCGATGATTTCCTTGACCTTGGCTTTGATGCTGTTCCAACTGACGGTCTCGCCGGTCGAGTCGGTGGTCCCGCCGGAGAAGAACTGTCGAACCGGGAAGAGGCCGCGCGGCGTCTGGACGTATTTACCGTCCACGGTGCGGCTGATGGTGGAGGGGTCGCAGCCGAACTCCTCGGCGAGGTCGCGCATGCGCAGGACCTTCATGAACTGCGGCCCGAAGTCGAAGAACTCGCGCTGTCGGTCCACCAGGACCTTGGCGATTTCCAGCAGCCGGTCGCGGCGGTATTGGATGGCGTCGATCAGGACGCCGGCGGACTCGACGCGCTGTTTGATGAAGGCGCGGGTCTCTTTGTCGAGCATCTTGTCCTGGAGCATCTCTCGATACTGAGCGGAGATTCGCAGGCGCTGAGTATTGCCGCGCGCGAGGCGAACCGTGTAGCCGTCCCCGTCATCGGAGTAGTCGATGAGAATGTCCGGCGAGATTCGCGGGACGTCATTCGGCTGAACGAGCAGGCCGGGATGGTGATTCAACTTTCCGATGACCAGCAGGGCCGCCTTGATGTCTTCGATGGAGCGGCCGGTGGCCTTGGCGACCTGAGGATACTGGTTTTTTCCGAGATCGCTGAGGTGATTGCTGACCAGTTCGGCGTAAAAGGGATCTGTTTCATTCTTGGCGGCGAGCTGAATCAGCAGGCACTCGGTCAGATCCCTTGAGGCCACGCCGATCGGCTCCAATGTCTGGACGACGCAGAGCGCGGACTCCATGGCGTCAATCTCCAGTGGAGGCGTACGCGACAGGGCGATCTCCTCAAGCAACCGCCGCCGCTCCTCGTCGGTCCTGCGAATGATGAGGGGAGTCGTCTCGACGCCGTCGCCGTTGTCGCCGGGGGCGTGATGCTCGACTTCGCGTCGGAGATAGCCGTCCTCGTCCATCCAGTCGATGATGGCTTCGCCTGCCGTGCGAGTGGCGGGATCGCAATCGATCAGGGCCCATTGGCGGACCATCAGTTCGCGAAGGCCTTCGCCGCGCGAGGCGGTGTTGGCCATGGCATCCATTTTGGCGTTGCGCTCGCCATCGCCGTTGCCTGCGCCTCGGCTATACGGGAGGTCGCCGGGGTCGAATTCGTATTCCCGGCCAAGTTGATCTAGTCGCTCAAAGCTTTCGGCCTCGGCCTGGCTTTTCTCGGACGTGGGGGGCTCCTCGCGAACGTCTTCCGTCGGGGAGGTGGGTTCCGTTTCCGGTTCTTCCAGAACGGGGTTCATTTCCATTTCTTCGCGCACGCGAGCCTCCAGCGCGAGGAGTGGAAGCTGCAGAATCTCCATGGACTGAACAAGCTGCGGACTGAGCCGCTGTTCCAGTCGCATTTGCTGCGAGGGTATCATGGAGAGATATTGAGACATCAAGAAGAGCTCTCTAAGCGCCTTTCCGGTAGCGGTTTAGACGCAGACCCGGACGATGGACTTTTCGGCCGAAGGGCTCGTCGGCTCAACAAGATTATACACGAATATCCGATTTGCGGTCGGGAGAATCAAGTTCGCGGCACGGGATTTGCCTGCCGCGACGCCGCCGAGCCGGTCGTTTCATGCGTTCGGATCCCATCCCTGAATATATGTTGCATATGTGTGCATAGTATGCTATTATGAATCCTGATGGATGCGAAACACGAACGATGGGAGGCGATTCGCGGAATCGTTCGGGAGTTGGGTGTCGGCACGCAGGCAGACCTGCGCAAGGCCCTGCGGGCGCGCGGCATTGTGGTGAACCAATCGACGCTGAGTCGCGACCTCCTGGAGATGGGCATTCGCAAGGCCGGTGGAAGTTACGTCTTCCAGCAGGCCGAGGCCGACTCGGGGCCTGATCTCGTTGATCTGTCCGGTGTGGTGCTGGGCTTCACGATTTGCGGTCCGAATTTGATCGTCATTCGGACGGCGACGGGTCAGGCCCAGGGCGTGGCGTCGCTGATCGATCAGCACGCGGAGCCTGTGATACTGGCAACGATTGCCGGGGACGATGCGATTTTCGTGGCAACCAAGACGCGGCGAACTCAGGTCGTCGCACTGCGGCGACTGGAACAATGGTTTGGAGACAAGCATGAGCGATAGCAAGAAGTGCGTCCTGGCTTACTCAGGCGGGCTGGATACGACCACGATCGTCATATGGCTTCGCGAACGCGGCTACGACGTTCACGCGGTGCTCGTCGACGTGGGTCAACAGGAAGACATGGAGGCGCTTTGCGAGAAGGCGCTTCGTCACGGTGCGAAGTCGGCGATCATTCGCGATGCGAAGCCGGCCATGTTCGAGTCCGTCATTCCGCTGGCCATTGGACTTGGCGCCACTTACGAAGGCAACTATCGCCTTGGCACGGCGCTGGCCCGTCCGTTCATCGCCCTGGAGCAAGTGCGACTGGCCAAGGCCCTCGGCGAGGCGACGCTGGTTCACGGCGCTACGGGAAAAGGCAACGATCAGATCCGCTTTGAATATGCCTATCACTCCCTTGCGCCGGAGTGCCCGATCCTGGCGCCGTGGAAGTGCTGGGAACTTTCCGGACGCGCGGACATGATCGCCTACCTTCACGCGCACGGCGTGAAGGATGACTTCTCGGTCACCAAGGACTACAGCCTCGATGAGAACCTTTGGCACCTGAGCGTCGAGGGAAGCGAGCTTGAGGATCCCGCCGCACTCGTTGATGTGAACAAGGTGCTTCGCGCCGTGAGCGGCAGGTTCTCGGGCGGCCCCTCTGCCGAAACGGCCCCGCAGCAGGTTCGCGTCGGATTCGACCGGGGAGTTCCCGTCAGCATTGATGGTCTGCCGGTCAGCCTGCCGCAGATTGTGGCCCGGCTGAATCGTACGTACCGCAGCGCTGCCTGGGCGTGGGACATGGTCATTGAGAACCGCTTCACCGGCATCAAATCGCGCGGGCTATACATCAACCCCGCGGCGAAGCTGCTGCATGTCGCGGTCGACGCCCTGGCTCGATGCACGCTGAACAAGCCGACCTACGACGCTTACTGCGAACTGGGCCGTCAGTTTGGTACGATGATGTATCGGGGAGAGTACTTCTCGGATCAGCGCGCGCTGCTCCAGGCTTCGGCTGGCGCGGTGATGGCCCATCTGACGGGCGAGGTCACGGTTCAGCTCACGCCGACGACTCATGTTTCGAAGATCGACGCACCCGCAGCGATTTTTCGCAAGGACCTGGCGACGTTCGAGCAAAGCGACTTTTCCCATCAGGATGCGGCGGGCTTTGTCAAGCTGAGCTGGCTGTCGCAGGTGGGCCCGCGATGCGTGGAGGATGCCGATGGCAGCGCTTTGGAAACAGGAGCAGACTCTTCATCCTACCTTTGCATCGATCAACCGCTGCCTCGAAGCGGACTGGTTTCTGTTGCCGTATGAATTGAGACTCCAGCGTGCCCATGCCGTTGCACTAACCGTCGCTGGAATCCTTTCGCAGCGCGAGCAGGCGGCCATCGACTCGGCGCTTACGGACATCGAGCGAAAGTTCGACCATGCTCCGTGTCCCGACTCCGACGCGGAGGATCTGCATACTTGGGTTGAGCAGCAGCTCACTGCCCAGGCAGGGGATGCCGGGCGAAAGATTCACACGGCCCGGTCGCGCAACGATCAGGTGGCGACCCTGCTGAAGATGTTCGTCATCGACGCAGGTAAGCGGCTCGCGTCGGATTCGCGTTTGCTGGTCGAGGCGATGTGTGAGCGAGCCGTCGAGTGGAGCGAGATGATATTTCCGTTGCAGACCCACGCGCAATTCGCCGCGCCCGGGAACGTCGGCTTTTGGGCCTTGCGGTACGCCGCTTCGATGGACCGCATTCGGCGACATGCGGGCTTTCTGGTCAGCGAGTGGGCGGAATTCTGCCCGCTGGGGAGTGGGGCGGTGGCCGGCTCGTCGATTCCGATCGACCGCCACATTCAGGCGAAGGAACTGGGGTTTGTCCGGCCGTCCCGTAATGCGCTGGAATCGACGTCGTGCCGCGATGAGATTGTGGAATGGCTGGCGGTGGCGGCGCAGACGGCTCTTCATCTTCAGGCGTTGGCGACGGACATCATCATGTTTTCTCAGACGCCGCTTGGCTGGACGGTGTATCCGAAGGAATTCGCCACAGGCTCCTCGATGATGCCGAACAAATCGAATCCCGACGCGATGGAGCTTTTGCGCGGCGAGGCCTGCATGGTGCAGGCGGCCCATTCCCAGGCCATTTTGACGCTGAAGGGGCTGCCCAGTGGTTACAATAGAGACCTGCAGTGTCTCAAGCCGATCGTGCATCAGGCGGCAGCGAGGCTGGCGATGCTGATGGAGATGACGATCGCCTTCTGCCGGGGGATGCAATTTAGTGCCGAGCGCCTGGCAGCATCCTGCAAACAGGGAGGGATTGGGGCGACCTTGCGCATGGAAGCAAAGGTTGCCGAGGGAATACCGCTTCGAGAGGCCCATCACGGCGTGGCGGAAGAGTTGAAGTCCGCTGCCGGCAACGCCGACGCCGACGTGTGGGCGGATCGGGCCGACTTGTACCAGACGATCGGCGGCGCGTCGCCGGCCGAGACGCGAAGGATGGCTGGGGAGATATTGGGGGAAGTCAGAGGGCTCAAGAGTTGATCATCATGGAATCGCCCGTAAGTGGGAGACGTCAGCTTGGAAAAATTCGACGCGTCGTCGTCAAGGTCGGCAGCGCCGTCATCGCCGGCAAAGGGCGACTTCGCCCCAAGGTGATCGCCGACATCGCCCATGATGTGATGGTCCTGCGCCATCAGGGCTACGAAGTGATCATGGTCGTTTCGGGGGCCGTCGCCGCGGGATATGCCCCGATGGGCTTGGCCTCGCCGCCGGAGGACGTCGTTGAGCGACAGGCTGCGGCGTCGGTCGGACAGCATCGGCTCATGGGCGTCATGGCGAAGGCGTTTAAGCGGCATCGCATTCACGTCGCGCAGCTCTTGATGACCGCCGAAGATATTGAAAACCGCCGCCGCTTTCTTTCCGCGCGGCACACGATTCAGAAGCTTGTCGATGGCGGAATCGTCCCGATCATCAACGAAAACGACGCCCTTTCCGACGACGAGAACAAGGTCGGCGACAACGACCATTTGTCCGCGCTCGTGACCGGCCTCGTGTCCGCTGAGCTGCTGGTCATCCTGAGCATTGCCAAGGGCCTTCATGCGAACGGCGGCAACGGCGACGTGATCCCGCAGGTGGATGTCGGCTCGGCGGTTGACGAGCACATCGGCCATGACACGAGCACAACCGGCGTCGGGGGGATGCACGCGAAAGTTTCCGCGGCACATCTCGCCAGCCACTGGGGCGTGCCGACGATTGTCGCACACGGTCTGGAGCCCGGTATTTTGCCGCGGCTGCTGCAGGGCGAGCCGCTGGGAACAGTATTCGTCCCGCGCGAGCGAAAGCTCAACGCGCGCAAGCAGTGGATCGCCATGCGTTCTCGCTCCCTGGGATCGTTGACGCTCGACGCCGGGGCCAAGGCGGCAGTGATCGAGCGCGGCGCGAGCCTTCTGCCATCGGGAGTCCGCCATGTCGAGGGAGATTTCTCCATGGGGGCGCGGGTGGACCTCCGTGATGAGGAAGGGCACGTCTTCGCCGTCGGCCTTGTGTCGTACTCGTCACATGAAGTGCGCCGGATTCAGGGGCGCAAGCACGCGGAGGTCAAGGACATCCTTGGTTATGAGTACATCAAAGAGATCATCAACCGCGACGACCTGGTGATCTTCAGGGAATAGGGACCGCTCATGGAGAGAGACATCGAAAAGCTCGCCCAGCGCGCCCGGTCGGCGGCCGCGGCTCTTGCCGGTCTTTCCACGGCGACGAAGAACGTCTGCCTCACGACAATGGCGGGTCTCATCGAGACTAATGCCGCTGCGATCAAGGAGGCCAACGCCCTCGATCTGGGTGCGGCGCGCGAGGCGGGACTGGGCGACGCCAAGATTCGCCGGCTGACATTGACCGACGCGGGCATCCAGCAGTTGGCCGAAGGCCTGAGACAGGTCGCCGCGCTACCTGACCCAGTCGGCCAGGTCACGCGCGACGCGGCGGTGCCGAGCGGCCTTCGCGTGCGCAAGGTTCGATGCCCGATCGGCGTGATCATGATGATCTACGAGGCCCGGCCGAACGTGACGATCGACGCATTTGCCCTGTGCTTCAAGAGCGGCAACGCCTGCATCCTCAAGGGCGGCCGCGAGGCGGCAAACTCGAATCGGATACTGGCGAATCTGGCGACGCAGTCGCTTGCGAAGCATGACGTGAGTGCCGATTCGGTGACACTTCTGACGACCTCGGATCGGGAGGAGATCAAGGCCTTGCTGCGGCTCGATCAGTACATCGACCTGGTCATTCCGCGCGGCGGGACGGAGCTGATCCGGTTCGTGCACGAACACTCGCGCATCCCGATGGTGCAGCATTTCCACGGCGTCTGTCACATCTTCGTCGATGAGTCGGCGGACCTGGAGAGAGCCGTGAACATCTGTGCGACGGCCAAGACCAGCGGTCCGGCGACGTGCAATGCGGTGGAGGCCCTGCTCGTTCACGAGAAGATCGCCGCCGACTTTGTTCCGCAGCTTGCCCGGCGACTGGCCGCCGACGGCGTCGAGCTGCGCGGCGATGAAACGGTGCAGAGACTCGCGCCGACGGCCGCGGCGGCGACCGACGGGGACTGGGGACATGAATACCTTGATTTGATTGTTGCGTGCCGCGTCGTGCCGGACATCGCCGCGGCCATCGAGCACATCCGTCGCTACGGGTCGAATCACACCGAGGCGATTCTCTCGAACAACGCAGCGCATCAGAAGCGCTTCGTTGACGAGGTGCATTCATCCTGCGTGCTGGTGAACGCCTCGACGCGGTTTAACGACGGATTTCAACTCGGCCTCGGCGCGGAGATCGGCATCAGCACGAGCAAGATCCACGCATATGGCCCGATGGGACTCGAGGAACTGACCACGCAGCGCTACGTGGTGCAGGGGGATTGGCACAGCCGATGATGCCGGTTTCAGGTGCAAGACCTTGCTGTCCGGCGAATGAGCGTCCGTCATGCAACAAGCACAAGTATGATGATCGACGGTTCGAGAATGACTGCGCGCCACGGGCATCAACACCCGATGCGGCCTACTTCTTCATATCTGCGATTTCGTTGACGCAACTATTCCGAATCCAAGCCGGAGTTTCACAAGGATATAACAGAATGGAAGTCCCTGCGGGCTTGCTTGTTTACCTCTTGCCATATTCAGGAAACGTCGTCTTCGAGTATTACGCCAACGGCGTTTGGTCCTCTATGGCAGATTGCGCGTTGATGCAGCGTTGTATATCAGGAAATGTTCCTTGCGATTCACGTCCGGCAGAGGCGCCGGACGCTACGCAGATGCGCAAGCCGCTTTAGTACTCCGTCATGTTTCAATTTGCGGGTAAAGCCGATGGAGCTTCACGCGGGCATCATCGGTGGTGAACTGCCAGTTGATTCGTTTGGATCGATGGTTCCGATTTGATTCCCATGCCTTCACTTGCTTTGTTAGGGCCTTTTCATCGGGGACGCGGCCGTTGAGAGCCTGCTTTTCCATCACGCTGAACTCGATCTCCGCCATATTCAACCACGATCCATGCTTGGGCGTATGCACCACGTCCAGCTTGTCCATCAGCCGTCTTGCCTC
The DNA here is from genome assembly GCA_015075745.1 of Planctomycetia bacterium. Lineage (NCBI taxonomy): Bacteria > Pseudomonadati > Planctomycetota > Planctomycetia > Planctomycetia bacterium. The sequence goes on along the minus strand of JABTTW010000003.1, from coordinate 203,310 downwards.
GGCTGGAGGGAAGGCGGCATAAAGGCTCGACACGGTGTGGGTGTTGAGATTGTCCATCACCACGGTGATCTTCTCCGCACGGCGGTAGTGGAGGTCCACCAGCGCCCGCATCTGGCCGGCAAAGTCGGTTTTGCAACGCCGCGACGTCACCGTCACCTGCCGCCAACCTTTGAGCGGCTCCACGAAGACAAACAAATTCGCCGTCCCATTGCGCTCGTATTCATAGTCATACCGCGCCGCCTGACCCCGCTTCGCCGCCATCGGCCGACGTACCTCCGAGACCAGTTGCTTGGACTTCTCATCGAAACAGACCACCGGGCGTTTCGGATCATAGGGCCGGTGATAAACCTCAGAACATTTTCCATCGCACAGACGAACGCCGCATCCTGGTCCGGCGGAATGCACCACATCTTCTTCTGCCACGGTTTCAACTCGTTTTTGAAGAACACGCCGGATCGTCTCATGGGACACCGCGTCCACGATCTTCAATTCCACCACCCGGTCGGCCAGCAGCCGGAGCGACCAACGTTCGTATCCCTTCGGCGGCTGCGAGCAGGCCACGGCCACAAGTTTGGCCTCCTTGCGGCCGTCGAACTTTGGCGCCACCGGCGGGAAGGGCCGTTTCTTCGGTGCCAAACAGGCCTCAATCCTTCCTCTACAAACCGCTTCCGCAGGTACTCGATGCTCCGAACCGACACCGCCAGGCCTTCTGCGATCCGCGTATCGGGCCAGCCCGGTCGTGACTTCGATTCATCCGCCTGAAGCAGAATGTTCGCGTGCCGAATTTTGTAGGCCGCCGCCCTGCCCGTCGAAACCAACTCCTTTAATCGCCGCCGCTCCACCGCCTCCAGCCGAACCACATACCGTTTCATCGCCGATCCTCCATGATCAACAGGCCATCCACGGCCATCCAATCATGAACATCGACCCTTTCCAAAAATAACCCGCAAAGCTAACGATGACGGAGCACTAGCCGACGGACACAGGCGTACCGGCGTCGATCGTCTGCGTCAGTAGTTTGCTGATGACAGAGAAGATCCGGCTGGACAGTACTTCGACCTGAAGCAGATTGGCCATGTCCTCGATCTGCTGCTCCAGGCCGTCGAGCGCCTTGGCCAGCACCGACACATCGAGATTGACGCGCTCCATGCCTTCGATGCAGGACTTGAGGGCCACCTCGGGGTCCATCGTCTCGCACAGCGTCTTGGCGATGATGCTGCCCGCGCCGATGATCCTGGCCAGCCTCGCGCCGGCCGAGTTGGCGGGCAGGTCGCCATGACTGGCATGATGATAGCGCGCGCCTTCAACCACGCTGGCCGGCAGGTTCCACTGTTCGAGGATGAGGGCCGTGATTTCGCCGTGTGAAACGCCCATGACGTTGTACTCGGCGTGAATCCAGTCCTCGGTGCCGTGCGGCCGGTAGTTCGCGACGATGGGGGCGTAAACCTGCGGCATGCACCGCGCCATCACGATAACGCCCAGATCGGCCAGCAATCCGCAGATAAAGGCCTCATCCCGCTGCGTAGGCGACAGGACATCCGCAAACTTGCCCGACAGGATCGCCGTGGCCAGCGACCGCCGCCAGTAGTAGTTGATGTCGATGAGGTCGGTGGTCATCTCCTGAGTCTTCTGAACCAGGTAGCGCGTGAGCACCAGTTCGCGAACGCGCTTGATGCCCAGCAGCGTCATCGCCTGGTGCAGCGAAGAGACCTGACGGGTCAACCCGAACAGCGACGAGTTGGAGAGCCGCAGGACAACCGCGGCGATCCCCGGGTCGGTGCCCAGGAGCTCGACCAGCTTGTTCAGGTCGCAGTGCGGATCCTGCGTCATTTCATAGCAACGCGTCGCCACCATCGGCATCGACGGAATAGAGGCGGACCGCTTGATCGCTTCGAGTGTCTCGACTTGCAGCATGATGTTCACCTGATCGGCGAGGCGTTTCTCGCATGGCGAGTACGCGTGGGCTGATGGCGAGCGGGTCCCACGCACTGACTTATCGGTGCAGGGCAGGGTCGGCATGAGATGAAGTGAGAGCGGAAAGAAGCCGGAGATAAATGACGCACGAGGCCGCCCCCCCAAGCGGCCCCATACGCCTAATAATGATTGCGGCACGCAGACGGCCCGTTGGTGCTTTCCGCCAGGCCCTCGCAGCCTGAATTGCGAAGCACGCTTCCCGCAATCCTTGCGGGATGGGGTCGTCAACATGCTGGCCGGTCCCCGGCACAGGAACTATCGGTCCGGCCGTTTTACAGATGAGTTATTTTTGGAGGCAGGTTGCGGCGTGCAGCCTTACGCCGAACATCGATCGACCCATTGCATGGAAGAGTCGAGCAGTTGATGAGGCCGGAACGCGGCCTTGTAGTTCATCCGCGCGCAGTCATTGACGTAAAACCCCAGATACCAGTAGGGCAGAGCGCGACGCCGGCATTCCTCGATCTCGCACAAACCCCCGAAGACGCCCGGGCTTCGCCACGACTCGTCAGGATCGAAATAGAAATAGACGGAGGAGATGGCGGTCGGACAGAGGTCGAGGATGCCGACCGCGATGATCCTGTCGAGCACCGTGTAGGTCATCTCCAGCGATTGCGTGGGGGACTTATAAAGGAAATCCTCGAAGTCCTCGCGCTCTTCGCTCATGCTCCCGTCGTGCTGATGACGGAGGTAACGGACAAACAGCTCGTACTTCGCGGTCGAGGGCTCCGGCGTCCCCCATGCGACCCGGACGTCGGTATTACGCCGTAGAACGCGACGCTGCGACCGGCTCGGCGTGAATCTCGCCACGGGAACGCGAATTGGAACGCATTCGCGGCATCCGTCACAGACCGGACGATAGACGAACTCCCCGCTCCTTCGAAAACCGCGATCCATCAGGGCCAGATAGTCTTGAGGCGGAAGCAGGGGCGCGAACGTATACTCATTGACGGCCGTTCGTCCCGGCAGGTAGGGACAGGCATGGACCGGGCCGCGTCGCAGGGGTAGCTGGGTCAGTGGGACAGCCCTCATGGCGTGCGGGTCCATGACAGATAGAATAACCATTGCAGCGGACTTCCGCCGCGCCGCGTGGCGCCGGCAGGGGCCGGAATTACTATAAAGGGCTGATTTGCCCTCGGCGGCGCAGGTCGCCCTTGCGATTGGGAGTCCAGCATGACCAGGTTTCTGATGGGCGCGTGTGTTGTGGCGGTATTGGCGGTCACGATTCCCGCGCAGGCGGGGTTGAAGATCGGCGACAAGGCCCCGGCGGTAAAGGCGGGCAAGTGGATGACGTCCGCTCCGCCCGCGCTGCCGAATGAAAAGGGCGGCGAGAAGCACGTCTTTCTCGTGGAGTTCTGGGCCACATGGTGCCCGCCCTGCCTCAAGAGCATTCCTCATCTGGGCGAGCTGCATCGCAAGCACGGCAAGGACGGCCTGGTCATCATCAGCGTGAGCAACGAGGAACCGGAGACCATCGAAAAGTTCCTGAAGAAGAACGCCTCCAACAAGAAGCTGGAGATGCCCTACCACGTCGCATCGGACGATGATATGGCGACCAACTCGACCTACATGGCCGACATCGAGTCGATTCCCCACGCTTTCATCGTGGATCGCAAGGGCATCGTGATCTGGACCGGTAACCCGCTCGATCCGGCGATGGATGACGCGGTCGAAGGGGTCCTCGCCGGCACCTACAACGTCGAAGTAGCCAAGAAGGCCGCCGCCACCACCGAGAAGTACGAAGAGCTGATGGACACGTTGAAGTCCGCCTACACCGACGGCGACAAGGAGAAGATCTTCAAGACGCTCGACGAGATGATCGCGCTCAAGCCGCAGGAACTTCAACCCTACCTGATTCGCCGCCAGTTGATGGCGGAGTACGAGATGCAGGACCAGGTAGCCGCCTGGGACCAGAAAATCGAAGCGGCCATGCAGGACCATCCGGATTCACTGGTCGATCTGGTGGAGTTCGAATTGCAGAAGCCCATCGCCGATCGCAACGCGGGCCTCATGTATCGCAGCGCATCGCGCGCCGTGGAGCTGACCAAGCGACGCGACGTGGACATCCTCACGGCGTTGGCCGAGGTCCAGTGCCAGCTCGGGATGCTCGACGCGGCGATTGCCACCCAGCGCGAGGCGGTGGCCCTGGCCGACGAATCCTCGAAGGAATCAATGAAGAAGGTGCTCGGCTATCTGGAAAGCGCCAAGGCCCTGACAAAATAGGCGGGCCTGATCCGCTCTCCGCACCGCGAAACGGCGCCGAAAACGCGAACAGACTCACCACGCGGTGATCTCTCCGATCAGTTCCTCCGCCAGATCCTTGACGGTGACGATCCCGAGGCAATGGCCCGCGGCGTCCTCGATCGCGGCGATCCGCCGGCGCTTCAGTTGTAGAACAGCGAGCGTGTCGAGAACCGTCGTCTGGGCGGTGACGCGAGGGATCTCTCGGATGACCCGATCGAGCCGATCGTTTTCACCCATGTAGATCAAATCGAGCAGGTGGGCCACCCCGATGATTTGCTTGCGCTCACCCGAATAGACGGGCAGTCGCGAATGCCGCGATGACTGTATCACCCCGCGAATGTCCTTCATGGCCATATCACTTCGCAACATGACGATCCGGGAAAGCGGAACCATGACCGCCGTGACCGGAATCCCGCGCAGCTTGTGGGCGCTTTCCAGCATGTCGATCTGAGTTCGCGTCAGATTCCCCTCGGCCGCGCCCTCGTGAAGAAGCTGATACATCTGGGCCCTGGACCCGAGAAACGTGCCGGTGCCGGGCGACGCGCTGTGCTTGAGGAAAAGCGTGCCGATCCATCTTTGAAGCCCGATCAAACCGGCGAGCCGGAAGAGCCTTCGCGAAAAGACAAGCATCGGGGCAATGTGAGGCATGAAGCGATCGGCATGTCGCTGGAATAGATTCTTGGGGACGATTTCCCCAAAAATAAAGATCATCGGCGTGAGGATGACGGTCGTGTAGAACTCGGCGCTTCCGGCGGCCTGGCGTTCGGTGAGATTCGGGGAGGCGCTTTTCAAAATGAGAAAGGCCAGGGAGAGCGGGGCCAGATAGTTCGCAATGTTGGTGCCGATCAGCACGGTGGCAAGGGAATCAGGCCGATGGTGCAGGAGATCCTGCAAGAGCATCGCTCGCTTGTTCTTTCGGTATGCCGCGACGGACAGCCGCAGCCGGCTGACACAATAAAGCCCGGTCTCGGCGCCGCTATAAAGGCCGGAGAAAATCACGCAGAGGGCGCAGAACGCAAATCCGACCGTGGCTTCCATTGGGCTCAACTCGGCCAGGATCATGCGGCGCCTCCTTCCCGACGATCGGCCGTCGATTTGGCGTCGGCGGCGAGCAGCAGCGACAGGTCGGCGTTTTCCCCGGTCGGTTTGAGAAGTGTCACCATGGCCCGAAATACGCGCCGCTTCCGCATGACCATGACGCGCAAGACCACATGGCCGATCGTCACTTCGTCGCCGGGTTCCGGCAGCCTGCCGAATGACTCGACGATGAGGCCGCCCACCGTTTCGAATCGCGTGTCCTCGATGGGAAGCTCAAAGGCCCGGCGGAAGTCGTCAATGTCCATGGCGGCATCGACGGTGAACGTGTTGGGGCCTAATCGAACGAGGCGCGGTTCATCGCCCGTCTCGCCCGGCGCCGAGAGATTTCCGACGATGGCCTCGACGATATCCTCCATGGCGATGACCCCGGCGAGCCCGCCGTACTCATCCACCACGATGGCCATCTGCGTGCCCGTATGCCGAAAGTGCTGGAGAACCGACTCGGCGCCCGCCTGTTCGGGTACGAATTGAACCGGCTTGAGCATCTCGCGGATCGGCTTGTCCGGATACAGAAACGTATCACGTGCGGCGACGGTTCCGATGATGTTGTCGATCGTGCCTTCATAGACGGGCATTCGCAGAAGCCGGGCGGTCTTGAACAGCTTTTCGAGGTCGTGGCGATCATGCGCAATATTGAAGGCGCTGAAGTCCACCCGTGGCACCATCAGGGCGCTGACGCGCGTTTCGGCCAGCTCGAAGACGTGATGAATGATTCTGTTTTCTCGATCATCAATCAGCCCGCCGTCCTCGCAGATGCTGACAAGCTCCTGCAATTCTTCCGCGGCGATCGATGAGGCCGGCAGCGTCGTGCCGCTGACCAGCCGAATCAGAGGCTCAACGAAGACGTTCTCCAGCAGCCAGCGAAGGGGGGACGTTGCAATGACCAGACCCCGAATGGCGGGCGCGATCATCAGCGAGAGCTTGACGCTGAGTATCAGTGCGATTTGTTTGGGGAGGATTTCCGCCCCGAACACGGTGACCACAAAACCACCAATGCCGAAGACCGTCGCCACGGCCGTCGATCCGCCGGAAAGCCGGACCGACGTGACCCCCAGGACGGAATACAACAGCATGTTGATCGCTGTATTGGTCAGCAGAAGCGTGGACAGAAGCCCGCGCGGATCGGCCCGAAGCTGGGCGACTTTTCGAGCACTGACGGTATTGAACCCCGCCAGATCCTGAAGTTGCTTGCGCGTCAGCGCGAAGAGCGCGGTCTCGCTCGCCGAGGCCATGGCGCTGGCGATGATCAGCGTCCCGATAAGCGCAAAGGCGGGGAGATTCTCGATGAGTCTGTCGATCAGGTGAGGTGACATCCAGCCTTTGATTTTAGGGCGACGGCTGATTACTGTCGAAGTCGGGTGCAGACACTGTTGCCAACGACGAACAGCACATGACGTATTTCTGGCTGGTGATCATCGGACTTGCGGGCGGCGCCAGCGGCGGGCTGCTGGGTATCGGCGGCTCCGCGGTGATGATCCCCGGGTTGGTCCTGCTGCTCGGACCGGACAAGCAGCATCTCTATCAAGCGGCGGCGATGATCGTGAACTTCTTCGTCGTCGGGCCGGCGGTCCTGCGGCACACTCAGGTGCGGGCGATGCTGCGGCCCGTTACTCGATGGATGATTCCCAGCGCGATCGTCGGCGCGGTGCTGGGTGTGTTCGTCAGCGAGCTGCCGATGTTTCGCGGCAGCGGTCAGGGGTATTTGCAGATTACGTTCGCCGCGTTTCTGGCTTACGTGATCGCCTACAACCTCATAAGGCTTGGATCGGGTCACCGTTTTCAGAAGATGACGGAGGCGGACTCGGCGAAGTTGTCCAAGTCGCTGATCGTGGCCGCCGTCGGCCTGCCGTCCGGCCTGCTCGGCGGCCTGCTCGGCGTCGGCGGGGGGCTGGTGGCCGTCCCCGCGCAGCAGGTGGCCCTGCGCATTCCCCTGACCAACGCCATCGCCAATTCGGCCAGCACGATCTTGTGGTCGAGCGTCGTCGGCGCGATTGCGAAGAACAGCCGGCTGACCGAGCACGGATTCACGATCCGTGAGTCGCTGATGCTGGCGCTGTGTCTCGTGCCGTCGGCGATGATCGCCTCATACTTCACCGCGGCGAAGGTCCACCGCTGGCCGGTGCGCGTCATTCGATACGCCCTCGTGGCACTTTTGCTCTACAGCGCATATCTGCTCGCGACCAAAGGCTGGGCCCAGGCTCACGGGTAGCCGCCGATTGTTTATTGGGGCGAGTCAAAATCCGCAATGAAGATCTGGCTCGATCCGTCCGGCCCGCGCTGGCTCGTCCACATCATCTTCCTGCCGTCCGGGCTGATCACCGGCAGCCCGTCGAAGCGTGGGCTGTAAGTGATGCGTCGCTGCGCGCCCGTTTCGATGTTCAGCCAATAGACCTCGTAGTTGCGGTGCCCGTGAATGCTCGTCGTGAAGACAACCGACTTGCCGTCCGGCAGCCAGTAGGGGGCCCAATTGACGATGTCGCTGTGCGTCGTGAGCTGCCGCTCGCCGGTGCCGTCGGCGTTGATCACAAAAAGCTGAAGGTGATCGTCCTGATTCCGATCGGCGCGGAAAATGACGCGCTGGCCATCGGGTGAAAAAAACGGCCCGCCGTCATAGCCCGGTTTGTCGGTGAGTCGGCGCACAAGCGTGCCGTCGGCGCGCATGATGTATAGGTCGGGGTTCCCGTTGCGGTCGCTGGAAAAGACGATGAATTTCCCGTCAGGGCTGAAGGCGCACTCGGCGTCGTATCCCGGCGTGTCGGTGACTTGCTTCGGGTTCGAGCCGTCGACGTCAGCGCGCAATATGTCCATCCCGCCGGGCATGTCCCATGTGTAGGTGCTGCCTTCGCGGTGATACTTATTTGGGTTCTCCATGTCGGGATGAAGATAGCTCGAGGCGTAGATGATGCTCTTGCCGTCCGGCGCAAAGTACCCGCAGGTGCACGCGCCGCCGCCGGGGCTGACTTGCTTGAGCGTGCCCGGCAGCGCGTGGCCGTTCTGATCGAGCTCCAGCGTGAACATCTGGTATTTCGACTCGCCTTTGGGATACGCCTGGAAGATGATGCGCCGCATGTCGGGGCTGAAATACGCCTCGCCGGAACGGTCCAATCCCATTTCCGTGAAAGTGAGCTGGCGGACGTTGGAGAGGTAGCGGGATTCGCTTTCCGCCCAGTTCGCTTCTGGCGTTGCGTCAGGATTCAGCACGAATGCCGGCTTTGCACAGCCTCCGCAGATAACGGTAACAATGATCGCAATCCGTGTACCCTGCTGGGTTTGCATACGAACTCCCTTCTGGTGTCAGCTCGGCAATGTTAGCCGGACAGCCTCGAAACCCGAAGGGGGCAAATCGCGGTGCAGTGAGCCATTTGGCGACGTTCGCGAAGGCAGAGGCCGACCTGGGAATCGGAGTCCTTTTTCTGCTTTACTCTTGCAATCGCCGAGATTATTATTTAGACGGTTGGTTTGGTTCAACGAACGTGCGATAGGGTCCGCGACATTTCTCAGCAAGGTTCCGCTACTCATTGCCGGCTCGCCCATCCCACCTTTTGGTCGGAAAGGTCCGACCCTTTCATGTCGACCCTGAAAGCAAAAGATCGGGTCGAATTGCCCTGTGTGTTTTTTTAGGAGTTACGATTAATGGGCAAGAAACTGTATGTCGGCAATCTTCCTTTCACAATGAGTGGTTCGGAGCTTGAGCAGCTCTTCGCCGCACACGGCACTGTCACCAGCGCCCAGGTCATCTCCGATCGCGAGACTGGCCGGAGCAAGGGTTTCGGTTTCGTGGAAATGGCTTCGGACAGCGAGGCCCAGGCGGCCATCGATGCCCTGAACGGCCAGCAGAATGGCGGTCGCGCTTTGACCGTCAATGAAGCTCGCCCGAAGGAGAATCGTAGCGGTGGCGGCGGCGGCGGTGGTCGCGGCTTTGGCGGCGGCGGCGGTGGTCGCGGCGGCTACGGCGGCGGCGGCGGCGGTCGCGATCGCTACTAAGGATTGAGAATGACCCGATGCCGATTTTCGGCCGCGGGTGATTCGATTGCCAAAAGAACGAAGGGGCCGCGAGCGATCGCGGTCTCTTTCTTTTTTACCCATCGCGATTAATCCGTCGCCCCGTTTTGCACCACACGGCCGAAGCGATTATCTTCGCAACTATTCGCAAGACTCATTCCCGCCGGAGGGCGGCTAGAAGGTAGGAAAAAGTGGAAATCACGATCCTCTGCATCGGGGACGTCGTCGGTAAACCGGGCCGATCCATCGTCTCGCAGGCCGTCCCGCGACTCGTCAAGGAGCGCGGCATCGATTGCGTCATCGCCAACGTCGAAAACGCCGCTGCCGGCTCCGGACTGACCGAGCTCCTATACAACAAATTCCTCCGATACGGCGTCAACCTCATGACGCTTGGCGACCACATCTACCGCAAGGGCGAGATCATGCCCGTCCTGGAGCGCTCCGATTGCGCCGTGCGCCCCGCGAATTATCCTTCCGAATCCGTCGGCAAGGAAATCGCGGTCTTTCAAACCGCAAAGGGCCCGAAAGTCGCCGTCGTCTCGATCATGGGACGACTCTACATGCGGCCGCCCTGCGATTGCCCGTTTCACGCCGCCGATCGCGTCTTCGCCAAGCTCCCGCGCGACGTCAACATCGTCATCGTCGACATGCACGCCGAGGCCACCAGCGAAAAAGTGGCGATGGGCTGGTACCTCAATGGACGCGCGAGCATGGTCTTCGGCACCCACACCCACATCCAGACCGCCGACGAACGCATCCTCGACCGCGGAACCGCCTACATCACCGACCTCGGCATGAGCGGGCCCTACGACAGCGTCCTCGGTAGACGAAAAGACAGAATCATGCGCTACCTGATGACCGGCCTGCCCGCGCCCTTCGACGTCGCCACCGACGACGTCCGCATGTGCGGGGCCCTGGTGAAAGTTGACAGCGACACGGGAAAGGCGACACACATCGAACGAATCCGCGTCGACGCCGACGGAACCTCCATCGCGGACCACGATGACGACTGAGCCGGCGGCGGAGGATCGCATGGGCGAACATCTTCGCATCGTGCCCTATTCGGCGAGCGATCGTGACGCGATGATCGACGTCGTCCAGCGCGTCTATCAGGAGTACGGCTTCACCTGGGAGGCCGACGGCTATCACCGCGATCTCTATACCGTCGAGGATTACTACCTGCGCGGCGGCGGCATGTTCTGGATCGCTCTCGACGCCGACCGCGTCGTCGGCTGCGTCGGCGTGACGCTTCACGGGACCGAGTGCGAATTGCACAGGCTCTACCTGCTCCCGGAATATCGCGGACGCCGGCTCGGCCGCCGCCTACTGGAAACGGCAATGGACCACGGCCGTCAATCCGGCATCAATCGCATGATCGCCTGGAGCGACGTAAAGCTGCCCGACGCCCATAAGCTCTATCTCAAGCTGGGATTCACTCAGCAGGGGCAGCGCATCTGCGACGATCCCGACAAGGCGCTTGAGTACGGATTCTGGAAGGAGCCGCTGTGAGCAAGCGAAAGCCAACCGGCCGGCCGCCCTTCGACCCAAGCAAGGTAAAGCCCGACGACGAGCCCAGCCTCTTCGGCCCGTCGCCGGAAGAACCCAAATCGCCCCCCAAAGATGGCGCGTCCCAACTCCCCGCCCCCGCGCCAAAGCTCTACACCGTCAGCGACCTGAACCGGATGGTAAAAGCCGCCATCATCGCCGCACTGCCCGGCAGCGTCAGCGTCCTCGGCGAATTGTCCAACCTGTCCCGGCCGTCGGGAGGGCACGTCTATTTCACCTTGAAAGACGCATCCAGCGAAGTCCGCTGCGTCATGTGGCGTTCCGACGCGGCCCGGTTGCGCTTCGCGCCCGAAGACGGCATGGAAGTCATCGTCACCGGCGAAGTCGATGTCTACGAACCGCGCGGACAGTATCAACTTTACGCCCGCCGTTTGGAACCGCGCGGCGTCGGCGCGCTGGAGATCGCCTTTCGCCAGCTCAAGGAGCGACTGGAGCGCGAGGGTCTCTTCGACCCGGCCCGCAAGCGCCCGATTCCCGCCGTGCCCAGACGGATCGCCGTCATCACCAGCCCGACCGGCGCAGCCATCCGAGACATCCTGCAAACCATCGAGCGCCGTTACCCCTGCGTGTCGATCTACGTCTTCCCCGTCAAAGTGCAGGGCGACGGCGCGAAGGAAGAAATCGCCGACGCCATCGCCCGCGTGAATCGATCCAGCGCGAAGTTGGGCGGCATCGACGTCATGATCGTCGGTCGCGGCGGCGGCTCCCTCGAAGACCTGTGGGCCTTTAATGAGGAACACGTCGCCCGCGCCATCTTCAACAGCGAGATTCCAATCGTCAGCGCCGTCGGCCATGAAGTCGACTTCACCATCGCCGACTACGTCGCCGACCTCCGCGCCGCAACCCCGACCGCGGCGGCCGAGCTCGTCGTCCCACAATTGACCGACCTCATCGCAGGGCTCGACACGCAAACCCACCGCCTCTCCCGCGCCGCCCTGCGCGCCGTGGAGTCTGCGACTTCGCGCTTGTCCATGCTGGAGCGCTGCGAGTGGTTCCGTGATCCGCTCGGCCGCATCGGCCATCGCCAACAGCAGTTGGACGAAGTCACCGGCCGCCTGCGCCTGGCGATCTCGCGCCGATTGTCCGCATGCAGCGCCGCCCTGCATGAATCCGAAATGAGACTCGCAAAGGTGCGGCCCGAGGTCCAGCTAGGCCGCCGCCGCGAATTGCTCGGCGAAATCGAGCACCGCCTCCGCTGGGCACAAGGCCACTTCAACCTCAAACTCGAACGCCGACTCGCCGCCGTCGAATCCCGCCTTCGCGTCTCATCGCCCAACCGCCTCGTGCAGCAGGGCGCCATCGTCCTCGGTCATCTGACCGATCGCCTGACTCGCGGCCAGCAAACTCGCCTGCGGGATTGCCAGCACGGGCTCGACGCGCTCGAAGCCCGAATCCTCGCCGCAAGCTCCGAGGCCGTCCTGCGACGCGGCTACACCATCACCCGATCGGCCGACGGTCGCCTGATCCGAAGCCCCGCCGACACCGACGCCGGCGAGCAGATTGTCACCCAGACGGCAGGCGGAGAAATCCGAAGTCGTGTAGAATCGTCGGACGACGAAAGTTAACCCGGCGGCACGAGAGCCTATGTCCAAAGCCGAACCCACATTCGAAGAAGCCATGAAGCGGCTGGAAACAATCGTCCAGGCCATTGAGCAGGGCAAGATCGGCCTCGAAGAGTCGATCAAACAGTACGAAGAAGGCATGGCCCTGATCCGTCGCTGCCGGGGAGTCCTGTCAGACGCCGAGTTGAAGATTCAGCACCTCCAGGCCGCCGGCGCCGATGGCGCCGAAGTCGTGCCCGGCTCGACGAACGCCAGGTAGCAGGACGCCGAATAAGGGGTAAGTTGCCATCCGGGGGGCAATTGCTCATTTTTTTTGAAAGTTCAGTTTAGTCAGAATCCCTCGTGCGTACCGCCGCAAAACGGCTAGGATGTATCGCGGTTTCTTCGGCCGTGACGGGAGTTTGCCTTGTCCGGGCGGCTGATATTGAGTTCGAGCATGGATACGGCAATCGCTGACGACGTCATCACATCGCTACGCACCACAGCATCCGAGGTTGACGCCGCGATGCGTCGATGGCTCGAAGGCCCGGCAAATACGCCGCTGAGGCTGCTCGAAGCGATGCGCTACAGCCTGGAAGCGGGGGGCAAGCGCCTTCGACCGGCCCTCGTCCTCTGGTCCGCCGAGCTTTGCGGCGGTTCGCCGACGGCGGCAATGCCCGCGGCCCTCGCCGTCGAGTGCGTCCACACCTTCAGCCTCATCCACGACGACCTTCCCGCTCTGGACAACGACGACATCCGCCGCGGCCGACCTTCCAGTCATAAGGCCTTCGGCGAGGCGACCGCTATCCTCGCCGGTGACGGCCTTCTGGCACTGGCGTTTGAAATCCTCGCCACCGACACCCCCGACGCCGACTCGGCCGTCGCCATGGTCCGCGAGCTCTCCGCCGCCACCGGCTGGCGCGGAATGATCGGCGGTGAGGCCGCCGACATCGAAGGCGAAAAGCAGCCGCCCTCCGTCGAAGTCGTCGAGCAAATCCACGCCGCAAAAACCGCCCGACTCATCGAGGCGAGTTGCCGTATGGGCGCCATCGCCGCCCGTGCCGATTCCCGTACGCAAGACGCCCTGGTCCGATATGGCCGCCACCTCGGCCTCGCCTTCCAGGCGGCCGACGATCTGCTCGATGAAACCGGGGCTGTAGAGTCCCTGGGCAAGCCGGTACGCCGCGACCATCAAAACGGCAAACAAACTTACCCACGAGTCGTAGGAGTAGAGGCCAGTCGCCGCCTCGCGGATGATCTGACGCAAAAGGCGATTGATTCACTGAAACCATTTGGCGAGCACGCCGCAAAGCTGGTCGCGCTCGCCCGATACGTAGTGGCAAGGGAGTGCTGACGTAGCGAGGGACAGCCTGATAAGTGACAGGCCGTCCGCAACGATGGAGCATGGAACGACGGGAATGAATAATATCCTACCCACACTGAGTTCGCCCGATGCGCTGCGGGCATTTTCGCAGGCCGAGCTTCTCCAGTTGGCGACCGAGATTCGCGAGCGGATCATCCAGGTCGTCGGCAAGAACGGAGGTCACCTCGCCAGCAACCTCGGCGTTGTCGAACTGACAATGGCCTTGCACCACGTCTTCGACTTCAAGCACGATCGTTTGCTTTGGGATGTCGGCCACCAGGCCTACGTCCACAAGCTGCTCACCGGCCGCCACGCTCGGTTCGACACCCTGCGCAAGGCCGGCGGAATCAGCGGCTTTCCAAATACCGACGAAAGCGAATACGACCTTTTTAACGTCGGCCACGCCGGCACCGCCATTGCCACCGCCGTCGGCATGGCCCGCGGCGCTTCGCTCATGAGCGATGACCGCCGCGTCGTCGCGGTCGTCGGCGACGCCAGCATCTTCAACGGCGTCGCCTTCGAGGGGCTCAATCAGGCCGGCACCCTGCGCCGTCAACTGCTCGTCGTGCTCAACGACAATTCGATGGGCATCGCCCCCACCCAGGGCGGCATGGCCGAGTACCTCGCCAAGTTCCGCGTCAGCACCGTTTACGAAGACCTGAAGCGCGGCGTGAAGCGCTACCTGCCCAGCGTTCCGCTCATCGGCAAGCCCGCCCTCCAGGCCCTCGATCACTTGAAAGAGGGCCTCAAGGCCACTGTCTCTCCGCATCAGATCTTCGAGCAGCTGGGCTTCATCTACGTCGGCCCGACCGACGGCCACGACTTGGAGCATCTCATCGAGCTGCTCGGTGTCCTCAAGGACGTTCAGCACCCCGTCCTGCTCCACGTTCACACGCAAAAGGGCAAGGGTGCCGAATGGGCCCTCGCCGAGCCCACCAAGTTCCACAGCCCCAAGCCCTTCAAGGTCGAAGGGTGCCGCGTCGAGATCCAAAAGGGCGGCGTCAGCTATACCTCCGCCTTCGCCGATGCCCTCATCAAGGTCGCCCGCGAGGATTCGCGAGTCTTTGCCCTCACCGCGGCCATGCCCGACGGCACCGGGCTGAACAAGTTTCAGGAGCAGATTCCCGAGCGCTACCTCGACGGCGGCATCGCCGAAAGCGCCACCGTCGACATCGCCGCAGGCATGTGCAAGGCAGGCATGCGTCCCGTCACCGCGATCTACTCCACATTCCTCCAGCGCGCCTTCGATCAGATCTTCCAGGAAGTCGTCCTGCAGGGGCTCCCGGTCATCTTCGCCCTCGATCGCGCAGGCCTCGTCGGTGGTGACGGCCCCGTCCATCACGGTTTCGCCGACATCGCCTATCTCCGCGTCTTCCCGAAGATGGTCCTGATGGCCCCGGCCGACGCCGCGGAGATCGAGTCCGCCCTTCGCTTTGCCTTGTCGCAGGATGCCCCCGCGGCCATCCGCTATCCGCGCGACACCATCCCCGAGCCGCTCTTCGCCGACGGCCAGACGCCCGCATTCGAGCTGGGCCGCTCCGTCACCCTGCGCGAAGGCGACGATGCCGTGATCCTGGCATACGGCTCCACCTGCCGCGCCGCCTTGGATGCGGCTGAGGTGCTCTCGGTCGACGGTATAGAGACGCGCGTCGTCAACGCCCGCTTCGCCAAGCCGGTCGATCAGGAGATGGTCGGTTCGGCCCTGGCCCTCGGCGTCCCGGTCCTCACGGTCGAAGATCATTCCGTCAGCGGCGGCTTCGGTTCCGCCGTTCTGGAGACCGCCGGCGACCTCGGCCTCGCCGCCGACAAGGTGATCATCCTCGGCATGCCCGCCGACCGCTTCGTGGCCCACGGCCCCCGCATCGGCCAGCTCGCCGAGTGCGGCATCGACGCCGCCGGCATCGCCGCCTCAGTCCGCGAAGCGCTGGGCGCGCCCAAAACAAGCGTCTCCGACGCCGCCCTCCAACGCGCCCGCGACCTGGCATATGTCCCCACCGCCGACGAGACGTAATCCATCATCACCGCATTCGCCCGCGAGCCGCACGTGGGCCGCCGCGACTCTCTCATCCGCGCTCTGATTCCGTTTCGCCAATCCTCGTCACGATGCTGTAGCGCCACCCCTTGTGGGTGGCGTCGTGGTCCTCCTCCTCGTCGTCGGCGCTGTCTTTCGCACAATCACATCCCCCCTTTAACATTTAACCTCCGGTCAATTACCGGGGGTCCGCTGCTGCGAGATTCCTTTCTCGCACCCACTTAGAATGGGAATCCCTTCCCATGTCTTGCGTCATTGGGTTGCCATTTCCATCTCATGATCGATCAAGCGATCCCGTGCCCTCATCCCCAGGCGCGAACACGGAGCAAATATCCTCATATGAGGGACCATTGCATCCGTAAAACAACCGGTGCCACATGCCCGACACACAAATCCGGCGCCTCCCCATAGCGCTGTCTCAGCCCGCCAACCCGTTTCCGCAGTTTTTCACCGAAAACGCGCGCCACCCCAACACACGCCCGCCACAAGACTTGCAACCGAAAAAAATCCGCTGTGTCACCTTATGTCACTTTAGCTTCCTCGCTTCCCGCGCGAGCATGGACGCGGCTTGCCGTTTGGCGACGGGCCACCTGCGGCCCCCGCATCGCCATGTGTCACCGCCTTTGCATTCCCCTTGGCCCCTTTTTTCACCTTTTCCGCGAAGCGCCCCAACACGTGCCCGCCACAGCGCTTACAAACGCCTTCAAAAACTTTTTTCGCCTATTGTCACCTTGGATTGTGCCCCCCAAACCCAGCCCGCCACGCAAAAAATCGCCCTACGCCGAGGCCCCGCTGTAATGCCGAAGACCGAATTTCCAAAACCGGTTCGACACCACCAGCATCACCGCAGCGAGGGCGAAGCCCCATGCCACCGTGGTCGGCGCCGCCGTCATATCGCCCGAGATCAGAGCCCGGGCGGGAACCGTCGTGATAAAGGCGAGCGGGACGAGGTACGTCAGCGTCCAGCGGACGCTCTCGCGATAAATGTCGATCGGGAACCGGCCCGCCTCGAAGACATTCCAGAAAACCATCTCAATGTTCTGCACCCGAACAAACCAGAAGCACATCGTCCCGAGCATGAGCCACACGCCATAGACGATCGTGAACCCCGCCGCCAGCGTCGCGGCGAAATTGATCGCCTGCGCGACAGGCACGTGTCCGGTCAGCTTGACGCAGCCGTATACGGCAATGCTCAGCCCCAGCAGTACATCGACCACCCGATAGATCACAATCTCGCGAATGCTGACAAGGAACTGCGCGTTGACGGGCTTGAGCAGCACAAAATCGAGCGTGCCCTCGCGGATGTCCTCCAGAAGCTTGCGCATGTTCGGAACGATGGCGATGCGGATGCCGCCCGCGACCGTGCGATAGACGCCGACGAGGACGAGCATGTGCTGCCACTTCCACCCGCGAACGTCCTGCGTGTTGGAGAAGATGATATAGACGCCGATCAGTTCGCTGATCAGGTGCAGAATCGAGACGACGATGCGCATGTACATGTCAAACCGATAGGCGGCGAGGTTCTGCACGTTCACCTTGGTGAACAGGGCGATCAGTCGAATGGGGCGCATGAAGTTCATATCAACCGCTCACCGCCGAATAGTGCCGAACCGCCGCCTTCCACCCGAAGCGAAAGACGAAAACGATGCCCAGGAGCCAGACAAGTTGAATCGTGAGTCCGGACAATGCCTCGGCCGGCGTCTTGATCTTGCCCATCATCAGCTCCGCCGGAAAGGCGTACATCCACCGAAAGGGAAGGATGTACGCGGCGTGATAAAGAATCCCCGGCAGCGCGGCCAGCGGCGCGAACCGGCCGCCGAAGATCATGCCGATGCCGAAGTAGGCCTCGCCCACCGCATCGAGCTTGGGCGACCAGAAAGAGACCAGCGCGACCACATAGCCCAGGAGAAAATTGAGAACCCCCGCCAGCATCGTGGCGACGATGCCCAGCACGATCTGCCACAGCGCGGCGTCGAAAGTCGGACGAACGATCCAGAAGAACAGGGCCCACATCGGCCCCACAAAGGCAAGCGTGGTGATCTTGTACGCCATGTTGGCGGCCAGCGCAGCCCAGATGGGCAGAATGGGCCTAAGAAGTTGCGGCGAAAGCGATCCGCTGCGAATGAGATAGCCGAGTTCATAGGCATCCCACGCGGTCGTGAAGTGCCCGATGATCATGATGCAGAAGTAGTACGCCGCGAACTGCCCGCGACTAAAGCCCGCAAGCGTCTGATCGACGTTGCTCTCGGCGGCCGCGCTCCAGATGGCGTAAAGAACGGCGGGGTTAATGAGCCCCCAGATGGCCCAGAGGATGATCTCCCCGCGATACTGAAGCATCGTGCCGACGGCGGCCCGAAGGAAGGCGGCGAATGAGCGAACGACGACTCTCACTTCGAGACTCCCGCCGGCTGAGGCTCATCCGCCTTTCGACCGAAGGCCAGAGAGATGACATCCTCGATCGGCGGGTCCTCAATGGTCAGGTCGAGAACCGGCAGGTCGCGCAGAAGTCGATCGGTGACAGCCGGGGCCGATTTCTTGGCGACGCGGAGCATGATCTTCCGCTCCTGCCGCTGAAGGACATCTCCGAGGGCCGCGAAGTCGTAGCCGTCAGCCTGATGGTCCAGATCGATCTTGATGACCTTGAACGGGGCCAGCCGCGCGGACAGGTCGCCGAGCAGGCCGTCAAAGAGAATGCGCCCGTGGTCGATGACGATGATCCGCTTGCACAGCGCCGTGACGTCGGCCATGTAGTGGCTGGTGAGAATCAGCGTGGCCCCGTAGCGCCGGTTGTAATCGGCGATGAAGTCGCGGATGCGCGCCTGCATGGTGATATCGACGCCGATCGTCGGTTCATCGAGAAAGAGCACGTCGGGCCGGTGGAGCAGCGAGACGCAGATCTCGCATTTCATGCGCTCGCCGAGCGACAGGGTGCGCACCTGCTTCTTGAGGATGTCGCGGATATCCAGCAGTGTGACCAACTCGTCGAGGGTCTCCTGATATGCTCGTTTGGGCAGGTCGTACACCGCGGCGTGGACCAGGAACGAGTCCATCGCCGGCAGGTCCCAGCTCAACTGGCTGCGCTGGCCCATGAGCATGCTGATCCGGCGCAGATAGGTCGACTCGCGCCGCCACGGAACATGCCCCATGACCGAGCAGGTGCCCGACGTCGGGTGCAACAGCCCCGACATCATCTTCAGCGTCGTCGTCTTTCCCGCCCCGTTGGGACCGAGGAAACCGACGATCTCGCCCTTTTCAACGGAGAAACTGACCTGCTCGACGGCGCGGACCTCCTTGTACCTGCGCCGAACGACGGAACGCACCGACGCCCAGAAGCCGCCCTCGCGCTCGGGCACACGAAAGGTCTTGGTCAGTGCGCTGACTTCAATCTGTGGCATGGCGGGATGTTAATGGAAGCGAATCCGCTTGGCACGCAAGCGCAGCGAGAGGGGAGAACCGGCAAGACGGGTCTTATTTTTTCTCACCCTCAAGAGCCTCGCTGACCTGCTTGCGGAAGTCGCGATAGTCGCGGCGCAGCTCGAGTCGTTTGTTGAGTCTTATGATCTGGTCGAGCTTGTCCCTGGCGTCATCCCACTTCTTCGCCTTGATGTCATCGGCGACCTGACTGAGGAGCAGCTTCGACCGCTCCTCGTTGCTCATCTTCGCCCCGCTCTCGTCGGATACGTAGGAGGTCACGTACTTGACGAGAAACCCACTGCCGACAGCCCCGCCTCCCAGCAGCAGAAAGATCACCAGCCACTTGGCCGTGAAGGTGCCGAACACGACGCCGAAGGCATCGGCGATCTTGGTGAAAATCGTCGGCTTCTTGGGAAGCACCTGCGTCGGGCGCGGAGCGGGCTTGCCGTCCTTGGTAGCGCCCTTGCCGGAAAGCTGGTCGTAACTGGCGATGAGTTTATTGTGTTCTTCCCGATAGGCGGCCTCTTCTTCGGCGCTGAGATGCTTCTTCTTTTTCGCCGCCTCGAATTTGAGCAGGGCCGCTTTCGCGTCCACCGCCGGGGTGGAGGACTTGCCGGTCTTTCCAACCGCCGCCGCGGGTTCGCCGGGAATGCGCAAAGCGGATTTGCAGGCCGGGCAGCGAACGGCCTTGCCGGCCAGTTCGTCCTTGACCTTCAATTGCTTGCCGCATTTGCATCCGACGGTAATCGGCATCGACTTACACTCCCGGCCATGAGCGATTGAACCCTTGCGGAGGGCGGGTTGGCAGCGGTGACCCACCAATTATTGACCTGCCCCGGATGAATGACAAGCCGGCCCGCAGCGACCGAAAATCACGCGCCCTTCGCATTTCCATGTTCCACGCCGATAAAGGGCGTCGAGTTTCTCGGATCTTGACCGAGCCATGGGTCGCCTTAGGATCAGCCGAATGCCGATTCACGGAGCCAGCGAAAGACGCATCGCGGCGTTCGCCACGGGAATGACACTCGTCGAAATGATCATCACCACATTGATGATCGGGATCGGGCTGTTCTTCCTTTCCGGGTGGATGAACTCCACGCGTCAGGCCACGCGCCGCGACCTATCCATCCGATTGCTCTCCGATCTTGACAAGGCGTTGTCCCGGTATCACCGCGCCTTCGGTCAGTATCCGCGAGGCTCCGGTCCGAATGCAGCGAACTGGGCGGCGACGGCCCTGTTGGATTTCGATCGAACGCGTCCACTGCTCGAAGCACTGCCTCCGGGATTGTGGAAGGGGCCGGGGCGGAAGAACCTCGTCGATCCATGGGGAACGCCGCTCAAATATCTGTCCGACCCGAAGGAGTCCCTCCAGGTGCGAGCCAACAATGGTCGGCCGATTTTTGTCTCGGCCGGCCCGGATCGAGACTTTGGAGTGGAGGATGATTCCAGGATCGGCGACAATCTGAGAAGCGACGATCCAGGGCCCGAGGGGTTTCGGCTGCACGACCTGATTCGCGATTCGTCGACGACGATGGAGGCGGAACAACATGGCCAAACGGACGATTGATCAAGTTGAAGTGAGCGGCAAGCGGGTGCTCATGCGCGTGGATTTCAACGTGCCGCTGCAGGGCGATCGCATCACCGACGATCGTCGCCTCGTTCAGGCACTGCCCTCCATCAAGTCGGTCGTGGATCGCGGCGGCAAACTCATTCTGATGAGCCACCTGGGCCGGCCCAAAGGCACGGGACATGAGCCTGAATTCAGCCTGCGACCGGTCGCGACTCACCTGGCGTCGCTCATGGGATGCCCGGTGACATTTGCCGAGGACTGCGTTGGTTCGCCGGCCGATCGGGCCGTGGAGTCCATGACGCCGGGCAGCGTCGTATTGCTTGAGAATTTGCGCTTTCACGCGGCGGAGACCCTGATCGACAAGGCCAAAAAGAATCCGGATAAGAAGCCGACCGTCGAGCAGCGGGCATCCATCGACGCATTCGCGCGGGAACTGGTGAGATACGGGGACTTGTACTGCAACGACGCCTTTGGAACCTGTCATCGGAAACATGCCAGCATGTACGACGTGCCGCTGATGATAGGCGCGGGAAGACGTTGTTGTGGACGGCTGGTGGAGAAGGAGCTTCGGTTTCTCGGAGAAGCCCTGAATCGACCGGCGCGGCCGTTCGTCGCGATCCTCGGCGGCGCCAAGGTCAGCGACAAGATCGGCGTCATCGAAAGCCTGCTCCCCAAGGTGGATTCGATCCTGATCGGCGGAGCCATGGCCTATACATTCCTGGCCTCCAAGGGCATGCGCGTCGGAGACAGTCTTTGTGAGCGCGACAAGCTGGAGATTGCCAAGGCATTGCTGGAGAAGTCCGCCGGGAAAATTCACTTGCCGATCGACAGCATCTGTGCGGCGAAATTAGAGGCCAACGTGTCGACGCGGGTCGTCGCGGGCGAGATTGAGTCGGGTCTTGCGGGTTTTGACGTCGGACCGGGCACCGTGTCCGCTTTCAGGGATGTTCTCGAAACGGCCAAGACCATCGTTTGGAACGGGCCCATGGGGGTGTTTGAGACGCCGCCCTTTGACACCGGAACACTGGCGATTGCCAAGGCGCTGGCCGAGGCAACGGCACGCGGCGCGATCACCATCATCGGCGGCGGCGATTCGTCGGCGGCGGTGGAGGCGGCCGGGCTCGCGGACGAGATGACACATATCTCGACGGGCGGGGGGGCAAGCCTGGAGTTTCTCGAGGGCAAGCCGTTCGCCACGATCGAGCTGCTGGATGATGCGTGAATTCCATTCCACCACAATTCGACATGCCCCGAGCGATGTTTCACTGGCTTACCGTCACCATGTTGGCCTCCGCGCCGCGAATTGAATTTCTGGCATGACACACATTGCCCTTGTATCAGCGGGAGAGACGCAGTGGCGGGTGGAAGGGCGCCTCGCCGGAGATACCGACTTACCGCTGACGGAAGTGGGGCATCGCCAGGCTGTCGCCGACGCCGACGCCATCGCCGCGCTGAAGCCGACCGTGGTTCGATGCGGCCCGGAGCACGCGACGAAGCAAACGGGAACCGTCATCGCTCACGGTCTGGGCATCAAGCTTAAGACCGTCAAGGAGCTTCGGGAGCTCGACCTCGGACATTGGGAGGGGCTGACCATCGAAAGCCTAAAGGAGAGGTTCGGCCGTGTATATCGGCAATGGCGGAGTGACCCAACCTCCGTCGAGCCGCCTAGTGGCGAGTCGCTACTCGACGCAGCGAAGCGACTCTCCGACGGCATCTCAAGGATCGTCAAGAGTCATCCCGACGAGACCGTGGCCGTCGCCGTCGGGCAATACGCCTGGGCGGTGCTCCGCTGCACGCTTCAGGATGGGAATTACGAGAAATTTTGGGACTACGTCGACGGAGAAGCCCGGTGGTGCGAGCTTGATGCCGAACCCGCAAAGGGCAAAAAGAAGCCCGTCGAGTAAGGCGAACTCACCGTCGACCCTCGCGCTGTACGGGCTGATGCACGCTTCAATGCTTTGCGCTTGCGGTCTCCTAACACATCCCTAAACTATCTGCCATGAAAACGGCCACACCGGTTTTCGGCGGTTTGAAGCAGGTCACGGAAATCACCCGGCACTTCTGGGGCATCGACCAGTTGCGCCCGCTGCAGGCGCAGGCCATCGAGGCGGGCGTGACGGCGCGCGACAGCCTGCTCGTCATGCCGACGGGCGGCGGCAAGTCGCTCTGCTATCAGGTGCCGCCGGTTTTGGCCGAGCGCACCGACGTCGTCATTTCTCCGCTCATCGCCTTGATGAAAGATCAGGTGGACGGGCTGCGGCAGTGTGGGTATCCGGCCGTCGCCCTGAACAGCGGCATGACGCAATCGGAACTGATGAAAGCCCAGGCGGGGATCGCTGCGGGAAAGTTTCGGCTTATCTTTGTCGCGCCCGAGCGGCTTTTGGGCTCGTACTGCCTGCGCATGCTCCGAGAGGCGGATGTCAGCGCCTTTGCCATCGATGAAGCGCACTGCATCAGCCACTGGGGACACGACTTTCGACCGGAGTATCGTCGTCTCGCCGAGATTCGCGAGTACTTCCCCAAGGCAGGCATCCACGCCTTCACCGCGACGGCCAATCAGCGGGTGCGTGACGACATCGTGCGGCAGCTTCGTCTGAAGGACCCGACCATTCTGGTGGGGGACTTCGACCGGCCGAATCTCACCTACCGTGTGTTTCCGCGGGTTGACCTTTACACCCAGACGCTGGAGGTTGTGCGGCGCCACAAGAATGAGGCGGTCATCGTGTATTGCATCAGCCGCAAGGATACGGAGGCGATGGCGGCATACCTTGCATCGAGCGGGGTTCGCGCCGCGCACTATCACGCCGGGATGGAGCCCGCCGACCGGCGCCGTACGCAGGATGCGTTTGCCGAGGAGCGGCTGGACGTGGTCGTGGCCACCGTCGCCTTCGGCATGGGCATCGATCGAAGCAACGTCCGCTGCGTCATTCATGCCGCCCTGCCCAAGAGCATCGAGCACTATCAACAGGAGACCGGCCGGGCAGGACGCGATGGCCTGCCGTCCGAGTGCGTGCTGTTCTATTCGGCATCGGACGTGATGCGCTGGGAAGACTTGATCGCCCGGAGCGCCGAGGGGGCCGAGCGGCCGGATGAGGTCATCGCGGCGATGAAAGAGCAGCTCGGTCACATGCAGCGCTATGCCAATTCGATGAAGTGCCGGCATCAGCGGCTCGTTGAGCACTTCGGTCAGACTTGCCAGCGCGACAATTGCGAGGCCTGCGACGTCTGCCTCGGCGAGACGGAAGAAGTCGTGGATTCGACGGTGCTGGCACAGAAGATTCTGTCGTGCGTCGCGAGGGTGGAGGAGCGATTCGGGGCGAAGCACGTCGCCGACGTGCTCGTCGGGGCCAACACCGAGTTGATCCGCTCGTTCAAGCATGACCAGTTGAGCACCTACGGACTGCTCAAAGGGATGGACCGCAAGGCGCTGTCCAACCTCATCTACCAACTCGTGGATCTCGAGGTGCTGGATCGCTCGGCGGGCGATCGGCCGATTCTCAAGCTCAATGCCGCCTCCTGGGAAGTGATGCGCGGCGACCGGTCGGTACGCTTGCAGCAGCCGAAGGTCGAGGGCGTCAAGAAGTCTCGCTATGCCGACGATGCCTGGTCCGGCGTCGATAGCGACCTGTTCGAGGCGCTGCGAAAGCTCCGCTACGAGATCGCTCAGGGTCGAGGTGTGCCCGCTTTCGTCATCTGTGGCGATGCGACGCTGCGCGACCTTGCGCGGCATCGGCCGTCAACCCTGGATGGCCTGCGCCGTATCAAGGGCCTGGGCGATCGCAAGGTGGCGGACCTCGGCAGGTCGCTGATCGAATGCATCAACACCTTCTGCGAACGGGCCGGGCTATCAACCGATGAGAATGCGCTGCCGGTGCCGAGGGCGAAGCCAACGCGATCGCCTGCGCGCGATGCGGCATTTGAAATGTTTGCGCGGAATGAGTCGCTGGAAGATGTCGCCATCGCAGTCAGGCGGGCGCCCGGCACACTCTCTGGCTATCTCGCGGAGTTCATCGCCGAGCGACGGCCCGAGCGGGTGGACGCCTGGGTTGACAATGCCACCTATCAGAAGGTCGCGCGGGCCGTCTGCGAGCTGGGGCCGGCGCCGCTCAAGCCCATCTTCGAAAAGCTCAACGGAGAGGTTCCCTACGAGACGATCCGGATCGTCGCCGCTCATATCGATGCGGTCGGCGTTCAGACGCTCTAGGGCTGCGACTTGCGTGTGAAAGTTCTCGGGCGGGCGGATCGTCGTTTTCAAATTCCCGCGTGAACGGCTCGGCGGCGGGCCGTTTGAAATTGTCTATTAGACTTGGCGAGCCTCCACGTCTATTGTCCGGCTGATTCCGACTGACGTCGGCGGTCGGGACATCGGCTTCTTGCATTTGCCGGGTGGTAGCGCCACGGGGTCCGACACTTCGTGCCGCGACGGATCGGTTCCCCGATTCAAGGGAGTTGGGATGACTTCATCTGCGGTTGAGATTCAGAATGTCAACAAGACCTACGGCTCCACGCGGGCTGTGGCGGACCTTTCGCTGGTCGTGCCGAACGGAAGCGTTTACGGCTTCATCGGCCCCAACGGCTCCGGCAAGACGACGACCCTGCGGATGATTCTGCGCATCATCCACCCGGACAGCGGAATGATTCGCGTCCTCGGCGAGGATGCCAGCGCCGGTGACGCCGCCAATGACCGCATCGGATACCTGCCCGAGGAACGCGGGCTCTACAGAAAGATGCTCGTCGGTGAAGTCCTGGAATTCTACGCGGGCCTCAAGGGCGTCAAGAACGCAAAGCCCCTGATCGCCGGATGGCTGGATCGATTGCAATTGAAGGATGTCGCCAGGAAAAAGGTCGAGGCAATGTCCAAGGGCATGTCGCAGAAGATCCAGTTCATCGCCACCGTTCTGCACAAGCCCGAACTGGTCATCCTCGACGAGCCTTTCAGCGGCCTGGACCCGGTGAACATGGATGTCCTCAAGGACGCCATTCTCGAACTGCGCCGCGGCGGCACCACGGTGATCTTCTCCACGCACGATATGGACGTCGCCGAGAAAATGTGCGACTTCGTCTTCATGATCTTCAAGGGCCAGAAGGTCCTCGACGGAACGCTCGGCACGATCAAAGAAAAATACGGCTCCGACACACTCCGTGTGCGAATGGAAGGCAACGGGGTTCAATTCACCGAGCTTCCGGGCGTTCAGCGCGTCAATGACTTCGGACAGTTTCAGGAGCTGCGCATCGACAAGCAGGCCGACCCGCAGGCAATCCTGCAGCAACTGGCCGGCCGTGGTCGCGTCCAGCATTTCGAGATTGCCCAGCCGTCGCTGCACGACATTTTCGTTCGCATCGCCGGGCCGGCGGCCCAGGAGATAACACATGAATAAGATGTGGGTCGTCGCCAGGCGGGAATACCGCACCACGGTTCGCACGAAGGCCTTCGTCGTCGCCATCGTATTGATGCCGATCTTCATGCTCGGCGGCTTTGCCGTTCAGTCTCTCACCGAGGACCGGATCGATGTCGATGCCAAGAAGGTTGCCGTCCTTGACCCCAATGGACGGCTCTTCGACATCATCGTCGCCGCGTCGGAATCGCGTAATAAGGCCAAGACGGACGACTTCGGGATTCTCGACCCCGAGACGGGCGAGCAGGTCAAGCCGAAGTATGTCTTCGAGCGCGTCCCGATCCAGGCCGATTCGCCGGACGAGCAGCGCGTTGAATTGTCGGACCAGGTTCGGAGTAAGGTTTACTTCGCTTTCATCGAGGTGACCGGCGACGTCTTTGATTACGCTTCCGGCGATGCCCGGCTGAATTACTACTCCAACGAGCCGACCTACGACGACCTGCGCCGCTGGCTGTCCTACATCGTCGATGAACGGGTCCGGTCGGAACGTTTCGCGGCCGCCGGTCTCGACATCAAATTGGTCGGCAAGGCGATGAAGCCTGTCGAATTGGAAAACCTTGGCCTCTACGAGCGAGACGCCGACACCGGCGCCATCAAACAGGCGGAAAAGGTCAACCGCGCCGCCACCTTTCTGGTCCCCATCACCATCCTCATGCTCATGTGGATGGCCCTCATGATGACCACCCAGCCGATCCTCAGCGGCGTCATCGAAGAGAAGATGCAGAAGATTTCCGAGGTGCTGCTCGGCTCGGCCCGGCCCTTTGAAATCATGATGGGCAAGCTCGTCGGCTTCGTCGGCGTGGCTGTTACCCTCGTGGGCATCTACGCCGTCGGCGGCTGGACCGTGGCCAACTACTACGGCCACGCCGACATGATCCCGATGCACCTGCTCGGCTGGCTCGGCGTTTTCCTCAGCCTGGCGATTTTCATGTTTGGCTCGATGTTCCTGGCCGCCGGCTCATGTTGCAACGACCTCCGCGAGGCGCAGAACCTGGTCATGCCGATCTGGCTGGTGCTGCTGATTCCCATGTTCACCTTCGGGACGGTCCTGCAGCACCCATCGAGCTCGTTTGCGGTCTGGTTGTCTCTCTTCCCCCCGGCGACGCCCATGCTGATGATGATCCGCCTGTCGATGGCCCCGATCGTGCCCATGTGGCAGATCGCCGTCGGCATCGTGGGGACGATCATCACCACGCTCATCTGCGTCTGGGCCGCCGGCCGCATCTTCCGTATCGGCCTGCTCATGCAGGGCAAACCGCCGAAGCCGTTGGAGATTCTCAAGTGGGTCGTACGGGGTTAGCGAGAGTGCATTCAACCGTTGCGGGCGCAATACCAGCCCGAAGCGCAAGCGAGGGTGAGTCGTTGGCCCACTTGTCTTATTCCGACGTGAAGCTCGTCGGACCCTGATGGTCCAGTACATATTGAATGGTCGCGCGGAGGTGCTTCTCGTCGTTTATCCACCGCGTGCTCCCATGTTCGGTCCACCAGTGGCGTCGCGAATGATTGCAGGATTCTCCGAGTTTCCTGGAGCACCACGCTTTTAATTGTGCCATGACTTTCTCTGGCGACACAGGCGCGGAGATTACGGCATGGACATGATTTGAACGGACATTCTGCGCGTACAGCGTCCAATTGCGGATTTCGCAGTGTCGGCGGATAGTCGAATCGACAAGTACTCGCTGCTCTGGCGAGAGCACGATCTCGCTTTCGCTCATGCTAAGGACTGCGAGTTCCTCGTAATTCATGTCGGGACGCTGAATCCCGCGTTCTCCTGATCTCACTGAGCCACGGCGGTCGCCGTGAAGCCACGAACCGTAGGTGGTCCATGTCAGGAAATAGGCGAGTGGAGTCGTGCCCATATCACTTTCACCCTCGCTTGCGCTTCGGGCTGGTATCCAAAGCCTGTTTCGCAGCTTGCTCAGTCCTTAAACTGCTTGTCCTTATACGCCTCAAACAGGTGCTTCAGCTTCCCGCGCTGGTACTTCCCCGTCGATGTCACCGGGATGTCATCCCCGAACAGCACCACCTTTGGGCACTTCGACGACGGCAGGTGCTCCTTGCAGTAGGCGATCACCTCCGCCTCCGTCACCTTCGCGTCCTTCTGCACCTGAACATAGGCCCCGACTTCCTCGCCGTAGTAGCGATTGTCGAATCCGACGGCCAGGCCCACGCGGATCTGCGGCATCGAGCAGAGGACTTCGTCAATCTCGAACGGCGAAATGTTCACGCCGCCGCGGATGATGAGTTCCTTGATCCGCCCGGTGATGAAGTAGTACTGCCGGTCGCCGGGTCCGTGCAACTTGAAGCCTTCATCGCCGCTGCGGAACCAGCCGAACTTGAACGCCGTCGCGTTGGCCTCCGGGTTGCGGAAGTAACCACTCATGATGTTGTGCCCGCGAATGACGATCTCGCCCTTTTGCCCCTCGGGCACGGCCTGTCCGTTCTCGTCGTGAATCGACATCTCGTTAACGTCGATGGCGCAGCCGATGGACGGAAAGCCATGGTCGTACATCCAGTGCGTGTGGTCATCCCATTCGAGGTCAACCGGCAGAAAGCACGAGTAACAAACCGTCTCGGACAGGCCGTAGCCGTGGACGATCCGCAGGCCGAAGCGGTCCTGAAAATCGCGCGCCAGCTCAACGGATAGCGGCCCCGCCCCGCAAATGAAATGGCGGAAATTGGGAATCGTTTCCTGCTCCAGATCCTCGTTGGCGTCAATGAGAAACTGAAGCAGCGTAGGCACGACGCTGACAATGGCCACGTCGTGTTTGGCGAGCTTTCGCCAGAACCCGCCGCTGCGAAATCGCTTGTTGATGACCACCTGGGCCGCGGCGAAGGCGGGCGTGAGCAGTGTCACGACGGTGCCGTTCACGTGGTGAATCGGCAGCACGTTCATCATCACGGTGCGCGAGTCGATGCCGTGCCATTTGGCGATGGCGTAAGCATCGGCCAGCATCTGGTGCTGCGTCAGAATCACGCCCTTGGGGTTGCCGGTGGTGCCCGAGGTATAGACGACAAGCGCTTCGGCGTGAGAAGACACCTCGCTGGCCGTCGGCAGCTTCGCGCTGCCGGTATACGCCGTCAGAGCCGCGGCGAAGTCTTCCCACCCCGCGTCCGCCGCGTCCGCCCGTACGGCCCCGTCCAGCACGATGGCCCGACGCACATCCTTGCCGATCGCGGCTTCCACGGCGGAAAAACTCTCGCGACACGACGCATGCGCCACAAGCAGCGTGGCGTCGGAATTCTTCACGATGTATCCGACGCGGTCGTCCGTTTCGCCCGGGTTCACCGGCACGACGCGCGCACCAAGTCGCCACGCGGCAAAATAAATGGCCACCGTCAGCGGCTGGTTGATCGTCAGCGTTGCCACCGATCCGCCCGCCGCAATGCCGTAGTGCGACGAAAGCAGGCCCGCCACCCGATCGATCAGGTCGGAAAAATCGCGAAAGGTATGCTCGGTCGGTGTTTCATCATCCGCCGCACAGGCGTAGTAGCTGATCCACGTGCGATCGGCATGATTCGATGCGAGCGACTCCCACATCTCGACGAAGTTCTGAAACAGCAGCTCATCCGCGAGGCTCGGCAGCGGCTCGCATTGGTGTGCTGCCGCGACGTGGCTGGCCGTCTCGGCCGTCATGGAAAGGGGGTCGAAACCGGGCGTGGCGTTTGACATGATGACAGGCTCCTGTTCGATGATGCGTGTCTGGTTCGCATTGTCGGCATCGAAGTGCGGCGGGTCAACGTTGGGGGCGTCGCCGGGGAAGTGGGGCGGCCGGACCCATATCGGCCTGCGTCCAAGGCGCTCACGCGGAATCTCACAATTTCATTCCTGCCCGTCCGGATTGCGCCCGACGCGCTCAATGGCGCCAGACTTTGGTCAAACAAAGGCCCGGCCGCTGACTAACGCTGCCCCCGCCTACGTGTCTAACGCACTGTGAAGGCCGGGATGGTAACGCGGACCGGTTTGAGCTTCGCAGGTCAATAACTCTTACGAAAGGAGTGATCCCATGAACCGCGTCACGAATCTCTCAGTCGTTCTCGCACTCAGTCTTGTCTCAGCGGCGCAGGCCGGAGAGGTCACGGCGTACTCGATCGCCTCGAACGGCGGATCCGCCAGCTCCAACGCCGTCGCATCCGGTAATGCCAACGCAACGGCATACTCGGCCGCCACGAACGGCGGACGGGCGGTCTCCAACTCCGAGGCGATCGGCCGCGGATGGGGCATCGCCAACAGCAACTCCGTCGCCATCGCCGATCGCGGACTGGCCGTCAGCAATTCGCGGGCAGACGCTCGCGGCTTCTGGGGCGGCCGCTCCATCGCCAACAGCGACAGCACCGCGGTTACCGTCGGCGGCGTGGCCATCTCGAACAGTCTCGCCGAGGCCGACGCTCGCTTTAACTCCCATGCCGATAGCCGTTCGTCGTCACTGGCCCTCAGCCGATTCGGCGTCGCCACCAGCGACAGCCGGGCGACCTCCGACGGTCTCTTCGGTGGGCGAGCCGTCGCCATCAGCGATTCCGTGGCCGACACCTTCGGCGGCGTCTCGGACAGCAGCGTTCGGGCCCACGCCGGAGCCAGGAACTTCGGCTCGGCCAGCGCCAACGGCCTGGGCGTCAGCGTAAGCGGCCCGCGTCAGCGAGCGGTGTCCCGCGTGACGGCCATCGGCCGGGCCGAGCGATTCGGCCGCAGCCGTGCGAACGGCGTGAGCGTTGAGATCAGACGATAGCACTTTCGCCCCCGGCCCTCTTCAGAGTCGAGGAGGGTCCGGGGGATTCAAGGACCCCTAGGTATCCAGACATCCCAAAGTGGATCGCAGACAAAGAACGGAGAATGCACCGATGAAAACGAAAATGAACAACATGAGTCGGATCATGAGTCGAACACTGACCCTTCCCGCCCTGATCCTCGCGGCGGCGATCATGGGCAGCCCGAACAAGGCTCTTGCCGGAGAGGCCTCGACCTCGGCAGGCGTCACGCAAATCGGCTCCCTGCCGGGCACGGCGGAAGCCTCCGCAAACTACACCGGCGACGGCCGCGGACAGGCCCGGACGACCACGCGAAGCGGCCCGGTCTCCTTCGGGCAGGGCATTGCATACGGCGTCGATCGCGACGGGTTTGATTTCTCCGTGAGCTACGCGGTCGGCGGTCGATTCATTCCGGCAGCGGCCAGCACGTTCAACGTGTCGATCGGTCGTGACGGCAGCGTCGCCAGCTCCGGCGGCCTCAGCACCGCGAGTCAGGCGCCGATTCGCTCGGTCAACGCCGGCGGCTTTGCAAGATCGCAGCCCGGCGGAAGCGTCGCGGCAGCAACGGCAGGCGGCCGAAGCGACCCGCGCGGAACGGTGACCGGCCGAACCTGGTCGCGATCGACACCTTCGCGGAGATTCTTCAGATAGCCGTTTGAGCGATCGGGCAAGTTCAGTCGAGTTCAATCTGGCAGGCAGGAGCCAGGAGGTTTCTGCCTGCCATGCTTTTTACTCGCGAGGGTCACGCATCCGGCGGACTGGGGACTTATTCCCAATCTTTGACGCCTTTACTGGCTGCAAACTTCCATGTGGTTTATGGTCAGCGAGGGATGCTTGGTATAATGTCGGACTCAGAGACGGCTGCGCAGCCGGGCGGGATGATCCGGGAAGTCATGCGTGCCGTTTTTTCCCAGATGGAGGGCGACCATGTTCAATCGTCGAGATTTCATCAAAGGTGGACTCTCCGCCGTTTGTCTAGGGCTTTCGCAGCGCCGAGCCCTCGGACTATTGCCCTTTGACTCCCCCGGCGCCGCCGGTCGCCCGCTTCTCCAGTCACGCCCGTTTGCGGCGGTCCCCCTTCATCCGACCTCGATCATCGTTGATCAACTCCCCTTTGCCGACTGGTTTACCGGCGACAGCTATCCAAACGATAATATTCCCTTCCACTCGATTCCGCCGCTGCCTAACGGTCCCCCGCCCCCGGAGGAAGACGTCGACGTCGCGATCATCGGCGGCGGCATCTCCGGGCTTTCGACGGCTCTGCTTCTGCGCCACCTTCGTCCTGTCCTCTTCGAGCTCGCGCCGCGGTTCGGCGGCAACGCTCGGGGGGAAATCTGGGGCGGCGCGCCGTTTTCATTTGGCGGCGCTTACTTTATTACTCCGGACGAGGGTTCGTTTCTCGATCGCTTCTATCGCCGGCTCGGACTCGATCGCGTCGCGCGCGTCGATTCCGGCGACAGCCCCGTCGAACTCGGCGGAAAGATCATCGACGGCTTCTGGGACGGTGCGGGGCAGCCACCCGAGACCGTCCTCGCATTCAAGCGGTACGCGGAAATCGTCCAGTACTACGCCGACGAAAGTTATCCCGAGATCCCGCTTCCCGAGGGCAAGGACAATCAGTGGATCATCGACCTCGATGCCAAGACCCTCCGCGAGGATATCGAGGAGAAGATGAACGGCCTTCCCATCCCGCCCCTTCTCGCGGCGGCCATCCAGGGATACTGCTATTCCTCATTCGGCATTGGATGGGACAACCTCTCCGCTGCCGGCGGATGGAACTTCATCGCCGCCGAGGAGTTCGGCCGTTGGGTTCTGCCCGGCGGAAATGCATTCCTGGTCGACGCCATGTGGCGCAAGCTCCTTGCCCTTGAACGTCGCAATCGACCTCCGCTTCTCCGACCAGGCTCTCAGGTCTTCGATGTACGCGTGGTTCCCGGCGACCGCGTCCTGGTCACCTACCTCGATCCTGCAGGCGTCACCCGTTCCCTCCGAGCCCGGCGGGTTGTCATGGCCAACGGCAAGCACATCGCGAAGTACATGATCCATGAACTCGGCGAACGCGATCCGGCCAAGTTCGAGGCCATGCACAACATCGACACCATGGCATACGTTGTGGCCAACGTCCTGCTGAAGCAGCCGATCCCGCACGTTCCCTATGACACCTTTCTGCTGCGCGACGGTAACTTCCCGATGACCCCCGACAGCTTCGCGGCCAATTCGCATTTTGTGGATGTCGTGAACGGCAGTTTCGCCCGCAATGGACGCGGCCCGCGATCGGTCCTTACCCTGTACTGGCCGCTCCCCTGGTTTCAGGGACGTTACAGCCTCTATACCGATGAGTCTTGGCTTGAGTACGCCGAACGCATAGCGCCCGATGTCCGTGCGGCCCTTGCCCTTTATGGCCTCTCTGCAGACAGTGTCGAGCAGATACGGTTCACCCGTTGGGGCCACCCCGTACCCATCTGCAGTCCCCGGCTCATCGCCGATGGAGTCGTTGACAACCTCCGTCGGCCGTTCGAGGGGCGCATCTACTTCGTCAATCAGGATAACTGGGGGCTGCCGGCCGTGGAGAACTCCCTGCTCGATGCGAAGTTCTACGCCGATCAAATCGCATGCGAATTGGGGTGAAAGTGTTCGGCGGCGCGTCGACTTACTTGCCGGTGAATCTTGATCAGTTGAGATTCAGCGCCCGGACCATCGTATCGCCGATCGTGGCGGGAGAATCGGCGACGTGAATGCCGGCGCCCTTGAGTGCCGCGATCTTGCTCTCGGCCGTGCCCTCGCCGCCGGAGATGATGGCCCCGGCATGGCCCATGCGACGACCGGGCGGGGCTGTGCGGCCCGCGATGAACGCGACGACGGGCTTCTTCACGTTTTCTTTCACAAACTGCGCCGCCTTCTCTTCGTCGGTGCCGCCGATCTCGCCGATCATGATGATCGCGTGAGTCTGCGGGTCCTTCTCAAACATGCCGAGCAGCTCGATGAAGTTCAGACCCTTGACCGGATCGCCGCCGATGCCGACGCACGTGGTCTGGGCGATGTTGCGCGTCGTGCATTGCCAGACGGCCTCATAAGTCAGCGTGCCGCTGCGCGAGATCAGGCCGATGTTCTTGGTCGATCCGTTGGCCGGCTTGTGGATGTAGCCGGGCATGATGCCGATCTTCGCCTGGCCGGGCGTGATGATGCCGGGGCAGTTGGGGCCCACCAGCAGGGCGCCGCACTCGGTGATGAACCTCTTGGCCTTCACCATATCAAGCGCGGGAATGCCCTCGGTGATCAGGACGATGGTCTTGATGCCGGCTGCGGCGGCCTCCATCGCGCTGTCGGCGGCGAAGGCTGCGGGGACAAAGATCATGGAGCAGTTCGCGCCGACGGCCTTAACAGCCTCGCCCACGGTGTTGAAGATCGGCAGGCCGTGCTCGCTCTTGGTGCCGCCCTTGCCGGGGACGACGCCGCCGACCATCTGCGTGCCATAGTCAAGACACTGCTGGGTATGGAAGGCCCCGGCCTTGCCGGAAATGCCGTGGGTAATCACGCGGGTATTCTTATCGACGATGATGCTCATGATGCTCTCTCTGCTGCTGGCGGCCGTCGGCCGTCTCATGGGTCTTTTCGCGCGGCGATTGTAGCGGGGGAGGCGGCGGCGGGAAAGCGGGCGATCAGCGTTTCCGGGTGAGCTGGCGGTCGTGCATCAATTCGATAAACCGCCGCGCCTGTGGGGAGTGGTGTACGTTTCTCGCCACAACGACGCCATAGGTTCGGCGGGGAAGGTGCTTACCGAGGGGGAGGACAGCGAGCCGCTCCCGGCCGGTCAGGCAAATGTTCGTCACCAGCGAGATGCCGAGGTTCAGCTCGACGTATTTCTTGATCACCTCCCAGCCGCCGGCCTCAAGGCGGACTTCGTACTTTAGTCCGCGCTGCCGAAAAGCGGCATCGACGATGCGAAACGTCGTGAGATTGCGCGGGGGAAGAATCAGCGGATACGACGCGACCTCTTCCATCGTGACGCGCTTGCGCTTGGCCAGCGGATGATTCCTCGCGGTAATCAGGACGGGGTCGAATGAGAAAATCGGCTCGTACTCCATGTCGTCGTGCGGGTCGATCATGGAGCCGATGGCGAGATCCGCCTCTCGGGAACGAAGCATAGCCAGGCCCTCGCGGCCGGTGACGTTGTGCAACTTGAGGTCGATGCCGGGGTGGGCGGTGATAAAGGCCTTTACGTACTTCGGAAGGATATACAGGATGGTCGATTCGCCCGCGGCGATGTCGAGTCTACCGACTTCGATCTGATCGCGGCGGGCGGAGAACTCGTGGTGCAACGTGTCCACCGACTGCACCAGGGGTTCGGCCAGTTTGTAGAGCAATTCTCCCTCGGAAGTCAGCTTGATGCTGCGGCCGTGCCGCTCGATGAGGGCGGCGCCGAACTCTTTTTCCAGAGCCTTGATCTGCTGGGAGACGGAGGGCTGGCTGAGCAGGAGTTTTTCCGCGGCGCGGGAGACGCTCCCGGTCAGGGCGGTGTAGCAAAATCCGCGGAGTTGCTGAAGACGGTTTTGCTTATAGGCCGTAAGGCGATTCGCGGGGGGCATGGCGGCTCCATGTATTAGTATTACCAATATGATGTATTGAAACTATTGATTAGTCAAATATCGCGATTTGCCCTATAGAGGGTATGGCGTTGGCGAAGGAGTGGGGCGGTGTTGTTGCGCCGCAAGGCTCGCTCTTTCGAGAATCCGAGTAATCTCTTCTCGAAGGGGCGGACAAATGCCCACAACGACTTCATCATCAAAATCGCATCGCATACAGATTCTCGCGGATGTTTCGTCCGAATTCGGCGAGATTCTCACGCCCGAGGCCCTGAACTTTGTCGCGCAGTTGCAGCACGAATTTGCGGACCGTCGCGACTCCCTTCTCACCGCGCGAAAGAACCGGCAACGCGAACTCGATGACGGGGCCATGCCGGACTTTCTCGAATCGACGCGAAGCATTCGAGTAGGCAATTGGCAAATTGCCCCGGTGCCGAACGACCTGCTGGACCGGCGTGTGGAGATTACCGGCCCCGTCGATCGAAAGATGGTCATCAACGCGCTCAACAGCGGCGCGAAGGTGTTCATGGCGGACTTCGAGGACTCGAACAGTCCGACCTGGGACAACATCATCGGCGGGCATATCAATCTGCGCGACGCCGTGCGGAAGACGATTACCTTTGAAAGCCCTGAGGGGAAAAAGTACTCACTCAATAAGAATCCGGCGACGCTCATGGTGCGCCCGCGTGGCTGGCACCTGCCGGAAAAGCACATTCTGATCGACGGCAAGCCGATGATCGGCGGGCTGCTCGACTTCGGTCTCTTCTTCTTTCACAACGCCCGGGAGCTGCTGAATCGCGGAACCGGTCCATACTTTTACCTGCCGAAGCTGGAGAGCCACCTGGAGGCGCGCTTGTGGAACGACGTGTTCTGCATGGCGCAGGATGCCCTGGGTGTTCCGCGCGGGACGATCAAGGCGACGGTTCTGATAGAGACGATCCTCGCCGCTTTCGAAACCGAGGAGATCCTTTACGAACTGCGCGATCACTCCGCCGGTCTGAACTGCGGCCGGTGGGATTACATCTTCAGCTTCATCAAGAAGTTTCGCAGCCGGCCGGAGTTCGTCCTGCCCGACCGGTCTCAGGTGACGATGACGGTCCCCTTCATGCGCGATTACTCGCTGCACGTCATTAGGACCTGCCATCGCCGCGGCGCTCATGCCATGGGCGGCATGGCCGCACAGATTCCGATCAAAAACGATCCGGCCGCGAATGACTCGGCCATTTCAAAGGTCAGGGCGGACAAGGAACGAGAGGCCACGGACGGTCATGACGGCACCTGGGTGGCGCACCCAGGTCTCGTGCCGGTCGCGATGGACGTCTTTGACGCCAAAATGCCAACGCCCAATCAGGTCAAACGCCTGCGCGAAGACGTCCACGTGACCGCGGCTCAATTGCTGGCCGTACCCAAGGGAGACATCACCGAAGGCGGACTTCGCACGAACCTGAATGTCGGCCTTCAGTATATCGAGTCATGGATCGGCGGAAACGGCTGCGTTCCGCTCTACAACTTGATGGAGGACGCGGCGACGGCGGAAATCTCGCGCACCCAGGTCTGGCAATGGATACATCATCCCACGGGTGTGCTTAACGATGGCCGCCGCGTCACCAAGGAATTGTTTCGAGAAATGCTCGGCGAGGAGTTGACGAAGATTCGCTCGTCGCTGGGTGAGACGAGGTACCAGGGGGGGCATTTCAAATCGGCCGCCGAGATTTTCTATGACATCTCAACGACCGATGAATTCGTCGAGTTCTTGACGCTCCCTGCGTATGAGTTGCTTCCATAAGACTATTTTTTTTAGAGGAGCGAGCGATGATTCTGGATCCACGAGACCAAGTGACCCACCTCGACAGCGCCTGGAAAAAAGATGCCCGGTGGAAGGGCATCACGCGACCCTATTCCGCAAAGGACGTCCTGCGACTGCGTGGAAGCGTGCGGATTGAGCACACGCTGGCCCGAATGGGCGCGGAGAGGTTGTGGAAGCTCCTGCACTCCGAGCCGTACGTGGCGGCCCTCGGCGCCATGTCCGGCAATCAGGCCGTCCAAATGGTGCACGCAGGCCTCAAGGCGATTTACATGAGCGGCTGGCAGGTTGCGGCCGACGCCAATCTCTCCGGTCAGACCTATCCGGACATGAGCCTCTACCCCGCCGATAGCGTTCCGGCGCTGGTGCGCAGGCTCAACAACGCGCTGCATCGCGCCGATCAGATTCACCATTCTGAAGGCAAGGCCGACGGCACCCACTGGTTCGCGCCGATAGTCGCGGACGCGGAGGCGGGTTTTGGCGGAAATCTCAACGCGTTCGAGTTGATGAAGGGCATGATCGAGGCGGGCGCTTCCGGTGTTCATTTCGAGGACCAGCTGTCGTCCGCCAAAAAATGCGGCCACATGGGCGGCAAGGTGCTGGTGCATACCGGCCACGCCATTGAGAAACTGATCGCCGCACGCCTCGCGGCCGACATCATGGATGTGCCGACTGTCATTGTCGCACGAACCGATGCCGACAGCGCCAAGCTGCTCACCACCGACAGCGATGAACGCGACCACCCGTTCATCTCGGGTGAGCGGACAGTCGAGGGCTTCTTCCGGCTCAAGGGCGGTCTGGATTGCGCGATTGCCCGCGGATTGGCTTATGCACCCTATGCTGATCTGATCTGGTGCGAGACCGCGCATCCCGATTTGAACGAGGCGAAGCGGTTCGCCGAGGCGATGCATGCGAAGTACCCCGGCAAACTGCTTGCCTACAACTGCTCGCCGTCCTTCAACTGGAAGGGCCAGTTGGACGACGCCACCATCGCCAAATTCCAGCGCGAGTTGGGAGCGATGGGCTACAAGTTCCAGTTCATCACGCTGGCCGGGTTCCACGCGTTGAACCTGACGATGTTCGAATTGGCCAAGGCCTACAAGACCGAAGGCATGACGGCCTACGCACGGTTGCAGGCCCGCGAGTTTGAAGAGCAGAAGGGTGCCGGCTACCTCGCCGTCACGCACCAGCGGTTTGTCGGTACCGGATACTTCGACGAGGTGAATCAGATTATCACCGGTGGCTCGCAGGAGACGGCGGCGCTGGCGGAATCGACCGAAGCGGAGCAGTTCGGCGTCTGCAAAGTGACCGCCGCCCACTAGGCAGCCTCGGAGGGGTGGAGTTTGCAAGGGATGGTGCCCAACCGGCCAAAGTCGGTGGGCATCATCCCGCATTTTTTCCAAGATCGGGGCTCTCGTGGATTCATACTGGATGAGGAGATTATTTAATGCCATTGCTTGCGGCCGGCGGTAATGCTCGGCGCGGTCATGGAGCAAATATTGATATTGGCATGACAAGAAAACATCGCCGCAATGGCCGACAGACCTCCCGCCCGACGCTCCGGGTCTTTTCAGCTTTCGACGCGCGATTTCTCCGTTTTTCGCCTTTTTTACTCACTGCCCCAAGGCATGCCCGCCACAGCGCTTACGGTCGCCTGCGCAAGCTTGTGTCACCTTATGTCACCTTGAGTTTCGTAGCGCCCTGGAGCGTCAAAGTGCGCTTGGGCCCGGCCGGAGGCACAAAGATGCGGTTCCCGAATATTCGGATAGAATGTACTGCATGGCGATGCCCATTGTTGCGATTGTAGGTCGGCCGAATGTCGGCAAGAGCTCCCTGCTTAACATGCTGGCCGGTTCCACGCGCTTAACCTGACAATGTTCAAATTGGCCAGGGCTTACAAGTCCGAAGGCATGACGGCGTATGCCCGATTGCAGGCCCGAGAGTTCGAGCATCAGATGGATGCCGGGTATTTGGCGGTGACAATTGACGTGAGGCTGGCAAACGTGGTAGACTGAATTCGCATTCGGGTACTCGACGTATAGGTACCGACGATAAACGGG
Organism: Planctomycetia bacterium; assembly: GCA_015075745.1. Taxonomy (NCBI): domain Bacteria; kingdom Pseudomonadati; phylum Planctomycetota; class Planctomycetia; species Planctomycetia bacterium. The sequence continues at coordinate 163,920 of JABTTW010000003.1, read as the reverse complement.
GTTAGAATTCAGCGTGCGTTCACGGCCCATTTTCAATTCGTTGTCGATTGTCCTGACGGCGATCCTCTTGTTGTTGGGGGGCGCTTGGTCAGCACGATCATTCTTCGTTCACGCTCACGACGGAGCGCCGCACGTACATCATGTTTCCGTAGTCGATCGACTGTCACACACCAAGGCCCCGGCCTCAGCCGGGACGCGCAGCAGTCAGTCATTGCAACCCACGAAAAAGCAAGGCCACGTCGAGGGTTTCCACGGCGGTTCGCTACCCGGTGGACACGGCGAAGATGCGCCGGAGCCATCAATTTGCCGTCTGTTCGATCTACATTGCACTCAAAGTCGATCTTGCGACCTCATGCCCGACGACCTTCAAAGGTCAAGTCCGCAGCTTGCGACCGTCTCTTGTACGCCCTTGCTCGCTTCCGCACCTTTGACCGGCATCAGCGATCATTCCATGCCGGCGCCGTGGAACGCGAGTTGCGGCACTGCGCGCTTCATACTCCTGACCTCCCAGACATTTCTGATTTGATTCTCCCCCCATCCTCGTAGGCCGTTTTTTCTTTCACGGTTTTTCTTGACGCACGGCATTCGGCCGCATTCCGGCGCCGCGCCTGCCTGGTACGACTAATCCATGGGTGAGAATATGCAGTGTTTTTCGCGATGGTGCATTTGCATCCTTTGCAGTCTGTGCGCGACGCTTACCGGCTGCGAGGCCGAGTCGCCGTCCACGACGCGGCAGGATGCGCATGAGCACGGTGGCGCCGAGACGCAGTCCGTCCGTCTGACGGTCTTTTCCGAAACGGTGGAGCTCTTCGCTGAATACGCGCCTGTCGTTGCCGGTCGCCCCGCCGAGTTTCTCTGTCACTTCACGATACTTGAGACCGGCGAGCCGATTCGCCTCTCGTCGCTCAGCGTCATCGTTGCTCCAGCGCGCGGCGAGCCGGTGATTGTCGAGGGCCTGCGTCCCATCCGGGACGGCATCTTTAAACCGCGCATGACTCTTCCGACTGCCGGTGAATACGAGCTGAGGTTCAGGATTTCCGGCATTGAGGTTGAAGATCAATTCTCTGCGGGTCGGCTGACGGTATGGGCCGGCGAGCACGACATCCAACCGGGGAAGGCGGATGCGTCGATTGTGGACTCCGCTCCTTTCCTGATGGAGCAGCAGTGGAAGATCGGCATGCGACTCGCTCGGGCTGAGCGACGCGATATGGCGACGTGGCTGGAAGTTCCAGGTGAGCTAGGGTCTCCGCCGGACGCGTCGGCGCATGTTGCATCTTCAAAGGCGGGCAGGCTTCTGCCGCCAAATCTCGGGCGACTGCCGCAACTGGGTGAATGGGTCGAGGCCGGACAGGTCCTTGCGCAGATAGAGGCGCCCCTGCTTGAGACGGCGGAGGTCGCCGAGCGAACGCTCGACCTTCGGCAAAAGGCACATGGAATCGCTCAGGAGGTGGCTCGCGCGAAGGCGGCACTGTTGTTTGCGCAAAGTGAATTTGATCGAGTAGCGCGACTCGTTGCGAGCGATACGGCGTCCGAACGAGAGCTCGGAGAGGCGCGGCGCGAGCGATCAATCGCCGAGGCCGACGTCACCGCGGCGACGGCGGTTCAGGAGTGGTTCGCTTCGGCTGTCTCGCGCTACCCCGAACTAGGCACGACCGCCGAGTCGGTCGAGCCAGCCGATCATGCGAGTCGCATGAGTTCTTTGATGCCGCTAACAGCCCCCGTGAGCGGCGAAATTGTCGCGGTTGCGTCGGCAAATGGGGAGGTTGTCGACGCACTGGAAACCGTGTTTCGCATTGTCGATCCGCATCGACTCTGGATGGTTGCGCACGTTTCCGAGTTCGATCTACATCGTCTCCCAGATAACCCCGAGGCACATTTTTCCGCGTGTGGAATGGCCGATCGTGTCTTCGAGGTCCAGGCCTCCGGCGGGAAACTCATCCACACGGGCAAACAGGTTGATTCTGCATCACGGACCATCGCGCTGACCTACGAGATCGCCGATCCGGCTCAAGAGCTGCGCCCGGGAATGCAGGTGAACTCGTTCATCCGCACCGGCCTTGCGCCGTCGGCGCTGGTGATTCCCGATGAAGCCGTTGTGCGCGAGGGCGGGAAGCGATACGCGTTTGTGCTGATCGACGGAGAGTCCTTCGAGCAGCGCGAAGTCGAACTGGGGATGCGTGATCGTGATCACGTTCAGGTGTTAAACGGAGTGAGCGAGGGCGAGCGCGTCGTCACGCGCGGCGCTAATGCCCTAAAGATGAGCCTCTCTTCCCCCGCGAGCATCGGACACGGGCACGTTCACTAGGACTCAAGGATCGCCGCTATGTTGAACAATCTGATCAAGTGGTCGCTCCACAATCGGCTCGCCGTGGTCATTCTAAGTGCGCTGCTGATCGGCGCCGGCACCTACTCAGCGACAACAATGCCGGTTGACGTCTTTCCCGACCTCACCGCGCCCACGGTGACTTTGCTGGTGGAGGGAGAAAGCCTGGCGCCGGAGGAGATGGAGCTGCTGGTGACGTTTCCTATTGAGACGGCATTGAACGGCGCGGCTGACGTTCGGCGCGTCCGCTCCGCGAGTGCCGTCGGGATTGCCGTCGTCTGGGTGGAGTTCGAGTGGGGGACGGAGATCCATCGCGCCCGGCAAACCGTTACCGAGCGTCTCGCGACGGTGTCGGGGAATCTGCCGCCTCAGGTATCGACGCCGGTCATGGTGCCCACGTCATCGATCATGGGCGAGATCATGTTCATGTCCCTGACCTCGGACAAGCACTCCCCAATGGAGTTGCGCACATTTGCGGGCGTGAACCTCCGCCAAAGGCTGCTCGCCGTCGGCGGTGTTTCGCAGGTGATCGCCTTGGGCGGCGATGAGAAGCAGTATCAGGTGGTACTCTCGCCGACCCGCATTCAGGCATATCGGCTCGCAGTTAATGACGTCGTGCATGCCCTTAATTCCTCCAACGAAAATGTATCGCCGGGATTCTTCATTCAGGAGGCGCAGGAGTCCGTCGTTCAGGGAATCGGAAGGTTCAAGGACGAACGCGATATTCGCGAGACCGTGGTCGCGGTCCGAGACGGTCGACCGATTACGGTAGGTGATCTCGGAGTCGTGCAGATCGGTGCCGCCGTCAAACGTGGTACGGGCTCGTCCTCCCGCCGCGCTGAAGATTGGGCGCCCATCACCGAGCCCGGTGTGGTCATCGCCATTCACAAGCAACCCGGCGCCAACACCCTGGAACTCACGACCCGGGTTGACCGCGCCCTGGATGAAATTGCGACTTCATTGCCCGAAGGAATGCACATCAACCGGGACTTGTTTCGCCAGTCTCGGTTTATAGAGAGCGCAGTGACGAGTACAAGCGAGGCCGTGCGCGACGGCAGTATCATCGTCGTCCTGACGGTGGTGGTGTTTCTGGCGAGCATGAGGGCCAGCCTCATTACGCTACTTGCGATGCCGCTTTCGCTTCTGGCGGCGATCCTGGTGCTTCGATACATCGGAGCGGGGATCAACACCATGACCCTCGGGGGGATGGCGATTGCCATCGGAATGGTGGTGGACGACGCGATCATCGACGTGGAAAACGTGGTTCGTCGTCTTCGTGAGAATGCCACGGTCTTAAAAGGGGCCCGACGCTCGCCGATCGAGGTCGTTTTTTCGGCCAGTGCAGAGGTCAGAAACTCGATTGCATTCGCGACGCTCATCATTCTGCTCGTCTTCACGCCGATTTTCTTTCTCTCAGGGGTTGAGGGTAGGTTGCTGCGGCCTCTGGGGGTTGCGTTTTCAGTGTCCCTGGCGGCATCGCTTTTCGTCGCGCTGACACTTACGCCGGTCTTGTGCTTTTATTTGCTGCCCGGCAGTGTGACCATCGTCAAGCCTCACGCATCGGGATTCAGCGGCCGAATGATGGACTGGTACGATCGCCCGTTACATTGGGCACTTGATGCTCCAGTCCGAGTCGCGGCGGTCGCACTCGTTCTTACGGCAATCGCAATCATAGCCGTGGTTCGCTTTGGGCATGATTTTCTTCCGCCGTTTAACGAGGGCGCTTTGGTGGTCAGCACGGTTACGGCGCCCGGTACGTCGTTGGAGGAGAGCGATCGGCTGGCGGCCATCGTTGAAAAAACACTGATGAACCAGCCGGAGGTGGCTGCCATCGGTCGTCGTACCGGTCGCGCCGAACTTGACGAGCACGTTCAGGGCGTCGAGGCAAGCGAGATTGATCTCACACTCGATATGGAGGCCGCAAAGCGCGTCGGCCGGACGCCGCGAAGTCGAGACGAGTTGCTGGCTGAGATTCGCTCTGACTTGGCAATGATTCCCGGTATTCGGGCGACCATCGGTCAGCCGATCGGCCATCGGATCGATCACATGTTGTCCGGCACGAAGGCGAGCATTGCCGTGAAGGTGTTTGGCGAAGACCTAAGCCGACTTCGTCAATTGGCGACACAGATTCAATTCGTTCTCGCCCAGATCGATGGCGTCGTGGACCTTGCCCAGGAGCAGCAAGTCGATGTGGCGACCGTTCGATACGAATTCAATCGAAAGGCGATGGCCCGCCACGAACTGCGTCCGGCTGATGTTGCCGAAACGTTGCGGGCCTCCTTTCGGGGCATCCCCGCTGGGCGGCTATTTGAGGGGCGCGTGGGGTTTGAATGTGTCGTTCAATTGGGAGGGCCGGAGGCGTGGTCGGAGGACAAGCTGGACCGGATGCCGCTCAGTTCCCCCAAGGGATACTACGTTCCGCTTGGGGCCGTAGCGGACATTCGTGAAGAGGCGTCGCCGAATTTCATCAACCGGGAGAACGTTCAGCGGAAGGGCGTGGTGATGTGCAATGTGGCCGGTCGCGATGTGGCGGGGGTGGTCGAAGAATTGCAGGGCCGGATCGCCGACGAGGTTCCGATGCCGCCGGGCTATTTCGTCGAATACGGCGGCCAGTTTGAGAGCGCCCAACAGACGACACGAACACTGACCTGGCTTTCCATTGTGGTGATCGTGGGAGTGGGATTCTGTCTGCACATGGCCTTTCATTCAGCGGCGGATGCATTGTTCATTTTACTGAACCTGCCGTTGGCCCTGATCGGCGGCGTCGCGGGTGTCTATGCATCGGGCGGCATTCTAAATGTGGCCTCATTGATCGGGTTCATCTCCGTATTCGGGATCTCGACGAGAAACGGGATCATGCTGATATCGCACATCCGCTACCTGCAGGGAAGTGAGGGCGTAACTGACTTTCGTGAGGCCGTGCGGCGGGGGGCGAGTGAGCGCCTGGTGCCGATTTTAATGACCGCGATTTCCTCCGGGTGCGGTCTGTTGCCCCTGGTCTTCGGTGGTCAGGAGGCCGGCAAGGAAATCCTCACGCCGATGGCGATGGTGATTCTCGGCGGTTTGATCTCCTCGACGTGTCTGAATCTGATCGTCGTCCCGTCATTGTTCCTGTACGTCGGCAAGAAGGGATCGCCAACGAACGATATTTCGGCCGGCTAAGGGCGAAAGGGAACCGGTGGCGGGCCGTCGTATCGGGCGAGCTGACGAACGTGCGGAGTTCGGATATTCGGATAGAATGTAGCACATGGCGATGCCCATTGTTGCAATTGTTGGTCGGCCGAATGTCGGCAAGAGTTCCCTGCTTAACATGCTGGCCGGGAAGCGGGTGAGCATCGTCGACCCGACGGCGGGCGTGACGCGCGATCGGGTCAGCGCCATCTGCGAGATTGACGATCGCTATTTCGAGCTGATCGACACCGGCGGCTACGGCATCGAGGATACCGACGACCTCACCGAGCACGTTGAACAGCAGATTCAATTCGCCATTTCCGGCGCATCGCTGATCCTCTTCGTGGTCGATGTGCGCGAGGAAATCACGCCGCTCGACCAGGAGGTCGCAAAACTGCTCCGAACCGTCACCGTCCCGGTTCAGCTTGTGGCCAACAAGGCGGACGTCGAACAGCACAAGATGTCGGCCAGCATTTTCACAGCCCTCGGCTTCGGTGAGCCGATTTGCATCTCCGCCCTGCATGGTCGCGGTCGCCGCGAAATGTTGGAATTAGTCGTCGGTCGCTTGGGCGAAACCGCACCTCTGGAAGCGCCTGACCCGGTGATGAAGATCACACTGGTCGGCCGCCGAAATGTCGGCAAAAGCACTTTCATTAACGCCCTCGCCGGCCAGGAACGAGTCATCGTCAGTGAAGTGCCCGGCACGACGCGCGATTCGATCGACGTCCGGTTTGAGATCGACGGCAGGACCTTCATGGCCATCGACACCGCAGGCGTTTCCAAGTCCAAGCGCAGGGCGAACAACAGCATCGAGTTCTATGGCTATAACCGGGCCCTCGCGTCGATCCGCCGGTCGGATGTCGTTCTCTTCCTCATTGATTCGACCGCGCCGATTACCGATGTGGACAAGAAGCTCGCCCGATACGTCGTGGACGAATTCAAGCCCTGCATCGTCGTGGTCAACAAATGGGACCTGGCCAAGGGAAACGCCTCGGCCGAGGACTATGGGGATTATCTCTCCAAGACCATGCCTCAGATCAGCTACGCGCCGGTGGCATTCACGACCGCCCTCACCGGACGCAACATACAGGGAACCATCGAGCTGGCTCAGAGCCTGTTTAATCAGGCCCGGATGCGCGTCAGCACAGGCCAGTTGAATCGGGCCATCGAAGACACAGTCGCCGCGCAGCAGCCCATGTCGAGCAAGCACGGCGCCCAGCCTAAGATATACTATGCGACGCAGGTCTCCGTTTGTCCGCCGTCGGTTGTGCTCTTCGTCAATAATGCCGCAATCGTTCGCGAGCAGTATCGTCGATTCGTCGAGAAGCGCATCCGCGAAGCTTTACCCTTCCAGGAGGTACCTGTACGATTGCTTTGGCGGGCGCGATCGGGTCCCGATACCGGGAAGCGAAGTCCCGAGGCCGTGAACCGGAGCCCATCGCGAGACAAAGGGGCGGATGCTTTGCCGCTGGAATAATCTCCGACGCAAGGGAGGCACGCCGTGGCGATTGAGTTCCGCTGCGAACACTGCAACAAACTCGTCAAAGCGCCCAGCGAGGTTGCCGGTCAGCAGGGGAAGTGTCCGCACTGCGGCGGTGTGAATTACATCCGTCGCCCCCTGCAGGAATCCGACGAGTTGGAGCTGGCGCCGTTCGACGAGGAGGCCGAGGCCCGGGCTCGCCGGGCCGCCCTCGAAGCCGCGGCCGTTCAGCAGCGGCTGCTCCACGAAAGATCCGTCCCGGGCGAGCCAGGCGCCGGCAGGGGCCGACCGGGCTTGCGTCGCGGTACGCCTGCCACCCCCGCTGCACCGCCTTCATCGAAGCAACTGGCAGCCTTGATTGTCCGTTATGTGGAGGCCATGTCCCAGGGAAGGTTAGAGGCGGCGGATACCGTGGCGGGCGAACTGCGGCCGCACCGTGCCGCTGTGATTTCCTTACTCGACGACCTGGCCGGAGAGGACCTCGCGGCCTACGGAATGCCGACCCTGCCCCGACCGGTATTGTTTGGCTTCCTCAAGCAGCTTCGCACCTTGCTCGGCTGATCCCGCGATCGCCCCCCCGACCAGGGCCCAATAGGCCGGATTCCACCAAGATTCTGTTGGTATTGCGGGCGAGCGGGGTATGATTGAACTGAGGGGTAGTGCGCGGGTACGGGGTAATTGCGTTCGCTTATGGACCACATGACCGCGAAAGATCAGGCAGGTGACCCACAACGCAAAGTCGCGGTCATCTGCCCATCATGCAAGCAGGGTTATCGGCTTCCCGGGCGGCTACTCGGCCGCAAGCTGGTCTGTCGAAACTGCCGCGAAGAGTTTCGCGCCCGCGAGCTCGATTCATCCGCCATTAATCAACTTCGAGCAAATCCTCCCGCCGCCGCGGCGACCGGTTCCTCCGGCTCGGGGTCAGGCCGATTCGGCTCTGATTTGCCCCCGTCGGCAGGCGCAAACTCCGTCGCCATCGACACGCGATGGGCGGGCCAACAACTTGGAAGATACAAAGTTCTTTCGGTGCTGGGTCAGGGCGGTATGGGCGTCGTCTGGCGCGGCCACGATGACAAGCTCCGTCGCGACGTCGCGCTGAAGATTCTCAACTGTTCCAAGCGCGGCGCCGGCCGCGTCGGCTCCCTCAGCACGGAACTCTTCATGCAGGAAGCCCGCGCCGTTGCGAAGCTCCAGCATCCCGGCGTTGTATCCATCTTTGAGGTTGCCGAGGACAAGGGGCAGGTGTTTCTCGCCCTCGAGTTGATGGACGGCGGCACCCTGAAAGAATACGTCGATCAAAAAGGTCCGATGGGGCCGCGTGAATTGTTCTATCTGATGATCGGCCCCGCCCGAGCACTCGCCCTCGCACACGAACGGGGCGTGATTCATCGAGACATCAAGCCGGGCAACCTGATGTTCGACAGCCACGGACATCTTAAGCTCATGGACTTCGGCCTCGCCGATGTTCGCGACGACGAAACCAGCGAGAAAATGCGCGGCCGGGCCGTCGGCTCATTGGGCTGGATCGCCCCCGAAACCGCCAAGGGCAAGGGGACCAAGCCGGTCAGCGATGTCTATTCGATGGGCTTGGTGATGCTGTATGCCCTCGTGGGTAAGCCGCTCATTCACGCCAACTCGCGTTCAAAGCTCATCGCCCTGCATCAGGACCCACCGCAGCCGGATTTCGACAAGATCGCAGGGCTTACGCCCGCCGGCAGATCGCTCCTCGAAGACTGCCTCCAGGTTGATCCGGCCAAACGCCTCAAGTCGGCGCGGGCCCTGGTGGAGCGACTGACCGCCTGCGCCGAAGAAGATCCGCACGAGCAATCTCGTCAGCGCCGGAGCCATGCTTCCATCGCGCTCGTCGCGACCATCTTCGGCGTGGTCATTGGGATGGGCACGGTTGTCTATTACTTCCTCGACCTGCTCGAACGGCAAAACCAGGCCGAGATGCCCGTCGTAAAGTACGCCAGTCCGCAGACCGATTTCGAGGAGGAGCCGGAGCAGACGCCGACAGCGATCTCTCCGGTTTCAAAGGCTGATCAGGTTGCATCGTCAACTTCGCGGTTCGCTTCCCTGAAAGACGCGAAGGTTCCCTGGCCGCAGGTTCCTGAATTAATCGACCCGTCACAATTCAAATTCGTCGGCAGCGTCCATGGAAAAGTGTACCACCTGCCCAGTTCCGATTGCGGCCGGATGATTCGTGCATCCAACGTCTTGCTCTTCAAGACCGAGGCGGAAGCCAAGGACGCGGGCCGCAGCCTTTGCCCGCGATGTGCACGCGAAGTGGAAACACGCCCTTCGAAAATGATGGCCGGTTCCGGCGAAGCGGAATAACTTTCAAGTACCCCGAATGCCACATCGGGAGACCATCAAAACCAGTCAATAAGATCCAATCAGATCGCCGCGAAATTGCGGAGCACCTTGGCGCCTGCGCTGTCCGATTGAACCGGCAGGAACTGAGTTCCAACAACCGAGCCGCTCCATACCGCCGCCGAAAAGTCGATGCCGTGATTGCTTCGACCGACGACCAGTTGAATGTCCAGCGGCTCGGCGTGGAAAGAATGATCGAAGTAGAACCTTTCGCCGGACTCGATGCCTTCAAAGAGGGGACAAGCCCTCGACCAGTGGACCTGATTCCACCCACGATGCGGCAACGTCGCCTTCTGTTCGACGGGATGCCCCTCGAAATCAAAGCGCGCAACCTTTCCCGGAATGACCCCCAAGCCGGTGTGCTGGCCTTCTTCGTAACTCACGTCGAAAAGAAGGTGCAGGCCCTGCGCCATCCCCAGGACCGGCCGACGCTGATCGATCGCCCGCATGAGCGGCGTAACGAATCCACGATCTCGGATGAATCGCACCGCGGATCGAAACGAAGACGTCGGTGGGAGCACCACCTTGGAACAGCGGTCCAGGCGATCGATTGAATTGATGAGTTGGGCATTCGCGCCAACAGCCGAAAAAGCGGTCTGCACCGCCTCTGCCTCAGCCGTCTCATATTCGAGAATCCCGATCACCCAGCCTGCTCCACCCCAGGAACGACCCACCTAGTGAACTGATCATAAGACGCACAAGGCCCAATGCAACTCATCACAAGATTGCATCGGGCCTCGCGCGCTAACTTCCGGAACTACTCAGCCAAAGGCGATTCACTCATCACTGGTCGACCGCAGAGCCGTGGAGACATCCAGTGCCGAGCTGCCCTTCTTCACAGCGTAGAACTCGACACGCCGATTGGCGAATCGGTTTCGATCGTTCGAGTTGGCCAGCTTGGGTCGATACTCGCCGCAATTGGCCTGCACCAGGCTCTCATTCGGAATGCCCATATCCCGCATGGCGCGGATGACAGAAAGCGAGCGATGGGCGCCCAGCTCCCAGTTATCCTTCCACTTGCTCTTGCGGATCGGCTGGTTGTCGGTGTGGCCGAAGACGTAAATATCACGATCCGAATAGCGGGATCGGATGTCGGAAGAGATCTGAGCCAGCTTCGCACGTCCGGTGGCCGTCAAATCAGCCTTGCCCGAATCGAACAGCACCGAACCCGGCACCGAAATCATGTCGAAGGAAGGCATCGTGACCCAGTCGCCTTCCTTGCCCTGACCGGCGCGGAGTTTGGCAAGCTGCTGGTTAAGCTCGTCGATGGTCGACTGTGAGTCCCCCTGGCGTACCAGGGCATCGTTGAACTTGCGGTCGCGGTCTTCCAGCTCGCCCTTGAGCTGATCGTTTTCGGAAGTGAGGTCGGCAATCTTCTGGTCTTTGGCGTCTGGTCCACATCCGACGGTGCCCATTGCCAGTGCGAATGTGCAGAATCCGATACCAAGGGCGCCGGTGCGCAACATCCGTGTCATCGTGTGTTCCTCCAATGGTTGAACGTCGCAACTTATTTTCTTGCCCGGGCGCAAGCACGGGCAGTTTTTGCGCCCGTTTCTATATCAGATGCCTGCGCCGGCGTCAATCAGAATTGCCCGAAAATCGCCCGTTCCGTGGGCGGGATTCGGGCTGACGACAATCGGCGGCCGGTTCAGCCTTGTGATTTCTGATCCTCAAGAGCCTTCGTAAGTTTCTCGTCGATGCGTTTTTCCTGCTTCTCAAGTTCTGCGGCGCGTCGAGCCTGCGCCGCCGTTTCCTCGGCTTTCCTTTTCTCTCTCGCAAGCTCGGCAACGTCCTTCATCACACGGCGGATGCGGGTAATCAGCCAAAAGGCAATCACAGACGAGACCCCACTGCCGAGCATCAGCCAAAGTACCGGGAGGTCTCTGTCGGTCGCCCCCGGCCAGAAGCGGGTCTCGTAATTTCGATTCATAAAGACGACGAGGATCGCAGCGACCCCCGCAAGGCACATTCCAGTAACCTTCGCATAGACAATGATTTGCTTGAACTTGCTTGGCATGGTTGTCAATGCAGGCCGCGACCCTGAATGACGTTCCAGAGTGTCGAACCCGCTGCCGAAAAGAACTCCAGCATGGGGCGTTCCAGGACCAGCAATAAGAACGAACCAAGGGCCAGCCATGGGCCGAAGGGAATCGCCCGCCGTGTCCGCTTGATCATGATGACCGCGATCCCGACAAGTGCAAGTAGTGCGGCAGCGAAGAAGCCCAGAAAACAATTCCAGATGCCCGCTACCGCGGCGATGGCGGCCATGAGGTAGATATCTCCGGTGCCGTATGCCTCCTTGCCGAATGCAAAAGTCCCCAGAATCCGGACCGTCCAGCCCAATGCCGCGCCCCAGACAAGCGACCCCACGGAAAAGACCAACCCGGCAAAGTGGGTCATCAGCCAGTGTGGCAGCCAGGGCTGCCTTGTCACGTCGCTCCAGTCGGCGCCCAGAAGATTTCCGCCGCGTAACCATGCGAACAGGGCGATACCGACAGTCAGAGATGGCATCAGCCATAGCAACTCCGCGAAAGCGGTGCGCCGCGCGCTGGGTTGAGTCTCCGCCAGTTCCTCGAGAATCTCCGAATCGACCGGTTTCGCGGACCAGCCGGTGAGAACCAGCATGAAGAAGAGGACCATGAATGCCACGAGTCCTCTGATGCCGCCGCCGGAGAGTCTCAGTCCCGCCGGCCAGTCCGGTGCGACAATCTGCCATCCGACCAGTGCGACGATCAGCACACTCATCAGAATAACCGGCGCCGGTGCAAACGACTCCGCAGCCGAAGCCTCCGCGTGCTGCCCTGACTCCGGCTCCTCGACCGGTGGGTCGTCGTCCGCCTCGTTGGTTGCCCTTCGAGAAAACATCGTGACCGCGATCCATACCACCAGCCAGGTGAGGCCCATGGCCGCTCCAATGGCGCAAAGCGCCGGCGGAAGCGTGCCAAGTGGCGTCGATGAAAGTCCCCGCGCCGTGTGCGCCGCCGCACCGCCCACCATCGCCAGCACACACACCCGGATATCGAGCGTGTAAGTGTCGATGTCCATGACCGAGGCAGCGAGGAGGCAGGCAAACAGCGTGAAATAGCCGACCTGCAGCGGCCAGTCGCGCGGAAGATTCATCTTGCCCGGCAGTGTCCCGGCGATGAATAGCTGGTCCCAGACGGTGACAAAGATCAGCGCGCAGCAGGCCTCGACGAGGGGATAGCGCAGGGGAATCGGCCTCCGACACGAAAAGCATCTTCCCCGAAGCATCAACCAACTCAGGATGGGGATGTTGTGTCGGGCACGGATCGGCGTCCAGCAGTCGGGGCAAAACGACCGGCTCGGCTTCATCACAGACATGCCGCGCGGCAATCGGTAAATAACGACGTTTAGAAAACTGCCGACAATGGCCCCGAGCAGGCCGACGAGAAGATTGACAAATGCGGCAGGGTGCAAGGCGTGCAATACCTCCGACAGCATGCGCGAGGTAGAGAGCGGAATGGATCAGCCGGATTCGGAATCGTTGGCGGCGAACCACATCTCAATCGCCTCGGCCACCGCTTCCGGTGAGTCCACCGTCGTCTCGACCACATGAGCTGCGACGGCTGCGTATACCGCTTCGCGCTCGTGCAATGTTTTTTCGACCTCGTCCAGTCCGCCCCCGGCGGTCAGGTTGGGTCGTCGGAGGGCGCTGGATTTGTCGCGGCTGATGCGAGACCAGAGCACGGCCGCCGGGGCCTTCAACCAGACGGCCTTGCCGATCCGCTTCACCAGATTGCGATTTTCCGGTTCAACCAGTGTTCCCCCGCCCAAGGCGATGACTTGATTCCGGGATTTTCGTAGGAGTTCACACGTCTCGCGTTCACGACGGCGAAAGCCGCTTTCCCCCTCGGTTTCAAAAACTTCGGCGATCGACTTGCCTGCCCGACGACTGATCATGTCGTCCAGATCGACGAAATGCCACCCCATCCGCCGGGCAAGTATCTCGCCGATCGTCGTCTTCCCAGCCCCCCGATAGCCGATCAGTATGAGGTTCAAGCGAACTGTCCGTGTTTGACTGCGATAACTTTGGAATTCGGTACGTCGATTTGAATCTGGGCGTAGTGCAGTTTGGTGCGGCCCTGGCCGGGGTTCACCGCGACCGTGCGCCCGAGTCGATCTTGATAGTCTCCTGATACGTTGGGTGACTCGTGAATATGACCGTGCAGCGATAACAGGGGCTGATGCTTCTCAATCGCCGCCCGGATCGCCTTCGACCCCCAGGCCTGATCATCATAAAACCGATCCAGCTTGCTCGCATACGGAGGAGCGTGCGCCACGAACACCCACGGGTCAGGCGGCGGCTTCAGGGCCGCCATGTCGTCGGCGATGGTCTTGTTACCCGAATAGAGGAATGGCGCACCGTGCGTCGACGGCCGACCAAAGCGTGCATCCCATCGCGCCCCGCCCAGTAGCGGCGGCGTATCCCCGGGCATGTCGAGCCGTTCGAAATCTTTGACAAACCACGGGGTCGGCGGTGTATAGGAATATCCCAGGAAATTAAGCCCATCGAGGCTCGCGGGCTTGTCTGGCTCCAGGACGCAAAGAAGGCCCTCGGCTTCAAGCTCTTTGGTGGCTGTGACGCTGCTGCCCCAGTCGTGGTTGCCGAATATGACAAATATCTGTTTGCAGCCGGTCGCCTCGCGCAGGGCGATGATGTGATTACGAAATCCCGCTCTCACATAGGCGGGCTGCCCTCTGCCCATCGTTCGGGGGTCCAGGGCCGAATCATCCGGAAGCATGTCGCCCCCGAGGATGACGACCTGAGGCCGAAGACTCCCGCCTAGCGCGAGGAGGCGCCCGTAATGGGCCTCGTCGCCGTGCAGGTCTGAACAGAATAACAACTCCATAAGCGTGTCGGCCTGAAGGTACCTGCGGGCTTCCCGAACTCAACCCTCCGTATCATCCTGCATCTTGAAGGCAATCGCCCCGGTGGTCAAATCCCGTTTTCAGGACCGTGGAATGATCCGTCACACCGCGTTACGGGCCGGGGTAAGCCTGGGGCCGCCGGTGTCAGGTGTCTGCGTTTCCATTTAGAGTCTCGATAGCCGCGGAGTCATAGTCGCCGTCGCGTGGCTCTCGCCCAGTCCACGTTCGATATTGTGCTTTGGCCTGCCGCACGAACAGCTCCAGGCCGCTGATCGTCCGGCACCCGGCCAGTGCGGCGTCTTGAAGGAGCCGCGTCCGCACTGGCCGATAGACCGTGTCGAACACGATCAACGGCGGCCACAGAGCTTCCGCGGGCATGGGGGAGTCGCCGGAATCCGGGGCCAGGCCGACGGCTGTGCAGTTAACGAGCAGGTCGAAATCCGCCGTCATCCGCTTTTCCCACGGGGCGTGTCCACAGGCGAATGCCGAGGCAAGCTTCGCGGCTCTTCCGGGCGTCCGGTTGTAGATGGTGATCTCTGCCTCAATTTGCCGAAGCGCCGCCACGACGGCACGGGCGACGCCCCCGGCCCCCAACACCGCCGCCCGCAATGGCGACTTCGACACCGGCACGCTTCCAATCATCTCGCGCAGACATGACAGGACGCCGTCATAATCGGTGTTGCTGCCGCTCACTTGCCCGTTGTCATGGATAAGCAGCGTGTTGACTGCCCCGATTCGCTGCGCATCGGCCGAGACGTCGCCGCCCGATTCGAGGAGAAATCTCAGCGCGTTTTCTTTGTGGGGAATGGTGATCGAGAAGCCGCGAAAGCCCAGCCAGGGTCGCGCCAGCACTTCGACCATGAATGCCTTAAACGACTCATAGCCCGGCAAGACGCGAAGCGGTACATAAACAGCGTTGATCTCCGCGCCGGCAAAGGCGGCATTGTGAACCATGGGGCTCAGCGAATGGGCGACCGGGTCGCCGATTACGCCGTACAACGCCGTCTCACGATCGATGCAGTCCCAGCGATAGAGCGAGGTAAACTCTTCTATCGTCGGCTGGCCTGCTGCGGTGCCAAGACCCCTCCCCACGGCCGCGAACGTGCCGAACGCCCCAAACTTACGCGACGCAACGCGCGACAATACGCCTTCATTACCCATGCAGATCAGCATCGGCGGCTTCGCGCAGCCCTGGGTCAACTCCAGCGCTTCGAAGTTGTCGCGGACGGTTCGTGCCCGCCAGGCGATCTTCGGCACCTCACAGGCGGGCTCCGACAGCATTTCCACGAGGTCTTTCTGAAGTGTCGCCGGGCGGCCGGTGAAGTCGTGCCTGGATAGGATCAGCTTTCGACGGGCGACAAATGACGAAGCGTCCTCGCCGCCGTTCTGGTACGCCGGATCGGCCCGATGCAGGGCGAGTTCGATTTTCTGGCGGATATTGGCCGATCGCCGCCACAATTCGAGTTCGACATCGATGTAGTCAACGAACGGCCCAAGCTCGATCATCCGGCTCACACGGTCGTCGTCGCCGCCGTCCCATTGTCCGCCCTCGTCAACCGAGCGGATGGTCAGGATGAACGGCACCTCATACGGGGTGTTGAGTCGCAGCGTCCGCAGGTCGTCGGCCGATAGCTCGCCGATCAGATCGAGGCGCAGCTCAATGGCATCCGCTCCGCCGGCAATCGCCGCTTCGACCTGCCCGCGAACGTCGTCAATGTGTTCGCCGGACACCGGCGCGATTAACAGGGTCATGCCGTCATAATACCCGCGAATTTCCATGCGTCATGCTCGGCGTGATGGCACGGCAGTTGGCAGTCGCTATCATCCGGTATCGCTCGACGAATTCGTCTCGAAACCGTCAACAGGAGCGCGCTTGACATGGATGTTCCGTACTATCCCGTCAACGACTTCGGCCCGGTTATCAAGGGGATGGTCATCGGCAGTCTCGGGATTCTTCACGTCTTTCTTGCGCAGTTCGCGATTGGCGGCGGCCTGCTGATGTGCTACTTCCAGTGGCTTGCCCAGTCGGGCAGGTGTGCCCTGGCAAGACCTTTTCTGGATGGCTATTTCAAGTTTCTTGTGCTCATCAGTTTTGTCGTCGGCGCACTGACCGGCGTCGGCATGTGGTTCACGACCATTCAGATCAGCCCGCGGACCATCGGCGTCATGGTCGACGAATTCCACTGGATCTGGGCGACGGAGTGGACGTTTTTCTGTCTGGAGATTGTCGCGGGATACAGCTTTTACCGCTGCGGCAAGAACCTCTCCGATCGGGCAAGGATGACCCTTCTCGTGCTCTATTCCATTGCGGCGTGGTTCAGTCTTTTCTGGATCAATGGAATCCTCTCGTGGCAGTTGACGCCCGGCCAGTGGGTCGCCGATCGGACGGTCTGGTCGGGTTTCTTCAATCCGAGCTTCTGGCCTTCGCTGATCTTCCGCACCATCGTCTCGATCACGATTGCCTCCCTGGTGGCGTGCGTGCTGATCAACACCATGACGAGCCTCGGCCGCGAGCAGCGCCGGGAGCTGATCAATCGGGTGTCCGTCTGTCTCGCGCCCATGGTGCTGATGCCGTTTCTCGGAATCTGGTTCTTGCAGGTGATTCCCGAGGACAGCCGTTCGTGGGTGCTGGGCGGCAGCGCCGCCATGACCATGTTTATGGCCTTCGCGATCGGGGCGTCCCTGTTGATTGGGCTTTACGCGCTGGTCGGCCTGATCTGGCAGAAGCTCTTGGTGAGCGGCGCGACGGCGACACTGCTTCTCGCCCTGGCGTTCGGGGCCACGGCAGGCGGCGAGTTCGTCCGCGAAGGCGTGCGCAAGCCTTTCACCATTCGCGAGTATCTCTACTCCAATTCGATTCGCGAAGATGAGGTGGTATACCTGCGCGAAGTCGGATGCACCGCGGGCGACCCCTTTCCCTTAAAGGACGCCGCCGCGTATCCGACGCACCAGGTTCGCACCGGGGCAAAGGTCTTTCGCTTCCAGTGCAGTGTTTGTCACACGATCGACGGCGTCAACGGTATGACTCACCTGACCGGTTCGTGGACGCCGGTGCAGAAGCGGATGAACATCGCCCAGTTACAGCGCACCAAGCCGTTCATGCCGCCGTTCGCCGGGACCCCGGGGGAGCTGGAGTCGCTGGTCCAATTCCTCGACTGGCAGAATGCCGGTAGGCCTGATCGGTGGACCGCTGAAGCGGCGCCGGCCAACCTGCCCGAAATCCGCAAGTGGCTGGAGGAAGCCGGGACGCGCCCCTCGACGGAAATGGTCGCAGTGAAGGAGGTGAACTGATGGACCGCTTCTTTCCGCTCGGCTTTCCCGGCCCTACGGCGTTTTACCTTGCGATTTACGTCGGTACGCTGATCATCCACGTCGTGTTCATGAACTATGTCCTCGCGGGCATAGGCTATCTGGCCGTGTCCTCCATCGCGCGCGGCAAGAAACTGGAAACCCCCGGCGCCATGTCGGCGCGTTCGATTCTGACCGACTGGATGACCTTCGCGACCAGTGCCGCGATCACCGCCGGCGTGGCCCCGCTCCTCTTCGTGCAGATTCTCTACAAGAAGAACTTCTACACGGCGAACCTGCTCCTGTTCCATCGCTGGATGGCAATCTTGCCCGTCCTCATTGTGGGGTTCTATCTGCTCTACCTGCTGAAAACGAAATGGATCGCGCGGCAGTCAACTCTTGCGCTCGCAACGATCAGCATGGGGGCGCTGGCGTGCTTCGCCTTCACCGGACTCTCGTGGACGGAGAATCACCTGCTCAGCACCGATACAGGCTCGTGGCCCGGGCTTTATGAGTCCGGGTCCATGGTCTACTCTCATCCGCAGTTGCTTCCACGGCTGGGCCTGTGGGCGGTCGGGGCGATTCCAACCATGTGCCTGCTCGTCGGATGGCAGTTGTGCGTCGCCCAGCGCCGCGGGCAAGTGATCGCCGTATCGCAGACGCGCATGCTGTCCCGATTGGCGATATGGGGCATGATCCTCAGCGGCACTTGTGGGTGGCTTTACTGGCTCCGCATGAACGAACACGCCCGGCAGGCGATCACCGGTCCTTTGGCCAGGCCCTTCCTGATATGCGCGATCATCGGACTCGCGATACAAATCGTCGGCTGGGTCGATCAGGGACGCCAGCAAATGTTCTGTCGCCGATCGCTTTGGGCAATCACATTGGGCGTCGCACTTACCGTTACGTGTATGTCCGTGGTCCGCGAGGCCATCCGCCTAGCCGCGACCGACTTGGAGCCGCTCTACCCCCAGCATGCCGAGGCAGCGGGCAAGGGTGGAATGATCGTCTTCTTCGTTTTCCTCATTGCAAATGCGATTCTGATCGCCTGGTGCCTGCGACTCGTCTCCCCGCGCGGCAATCGGGCCCACTCGACCAGCGGTCCGGCGTAGAATGGACCGACCATGAGCGCGATCGATCGTCGGGCCAACTGTTTCCTCCTTTTCTTCGGAGTCCTAGCCGTATTGCTACCAACCGGTTGCGCCGACCCCAAGCCCTCGCAGGTGACTGCTTCAGGCGGGGGCCTCGTCGTCATCCTCCCCGGTGTCGAGGGCAACAAGTGGCAACTGACCGGCACTGTAAACGGTCTGCGCGACGCCGGGCTAGACCGCGAGATCGACATCATCCCCTGGGGCTCGCCGCCCCTGCACTCGATCCAGAACCTGACCAACTACGCGGAGAACCAGAAGCGAGCCCAGCGCATCGCCACGCGCATCGCCGACTATCACCGGGAATTTCCCGATCAACCGGTCACCTTGATCGGGTTCAGCGGTGGCGGCGGTCTTGCTGTCATGGCCGCCGAGGTCCTGCCGAATGACGTTACGCTCGACCGATTGATCCTCATCGGCGCCGCGGTCGCACCCGATCATGACCTCGCCCACGTCCTTTCTCGATGTAGTCATGGCGTTATTAACTTCTACAGCGCCGCCGACTGGTTCATCCTCGGCGTCGGCACGCAGGTATTCGGCACCATCGACCGCAAGAATACATCATCCGCCGGGCACGTCGGCTTTCTGGATGGTGAGGGAAAGCTGCGCGAAACGTCTGGCCTGACGCAGATCGCCTGGGAGCTTGACTGGATCAAAACCGGCCACGACGGCGGTCACATTGGATGGCTGGCTCGCAATTGGGCACGCGATTATCTCGCTCCCGCGATCGTCACGGCGTCCGCCCCGACCAAACGCTAGGGCGCAATGGGCCTAAGCGTCGAGTCAGACATTTGCGGGCGGAAGACGCCATTTTCGATGGATTCGCGGCTGCGGATCAATTGAGCGGCGTTCCGGGAATGGAGATTTCGTATGGGTATTACGGAACGATTGGTGCGCTATGGAATTGTCGGCTGAGAAACTCCGTCAGCTCTTCCTGGTTCGCGTTCTGTTTATTTGCACCATCGGTTTTCTCGGGACATCAGTGATTCTTCTTGGGCCGTTCAGAACCACATCCGAGCAGACTCTCCAGTCGCTTCTCGCAATAGGGGTCGGTGTCGTCGCCTCGGTCGCCGTGACCATGCCCATGCTCACCAATCGTTGGCGCACTCTAGGATATGTTGCGTATATTTCAATTCTATTCGCAGTGGCGATCACGCTTCTCCTCATCTGGATTCCGCGGTATTCGTGGCCGGCACGCGATCATTACAATCCGGAAGGGGTCGTGGTTGGCGCATGGGCACTATCCGGCTGCTTCGTGTTAAATGCGTTAACGTCGTTGGCAAGATTAAAGCGACAGTGGTTGTGGGTACGGCGCGCGACGCTCATTCTAGCCGCGTTGCTCACAATTCAACTGGCTACATTGGCGCTTCAGTTTTACGGGTTGCCTGATGCGTGGTTTCAACTGATGGCCACGCTTACCATTCTCTGCGGGTGTGGGTGTGTAACGATTCCGATCTTGCATCAGACTGGAAATGCAAAGGTGACTCCCGTGCTGCTCACCTCCGGGGTATCATTCAGCATGACCTGCCCGCGCTGCAATAGGTCGCAGGAGTTCTCCGCCGGCCGATCATCATGCACCGGCTGCGGACTCAAAATCACCATTGAGATCGAGGAAGAACACTGCGAAAAATGCGGCTACCCGCTTTACCAGATCCGCTCGGGGGCATGCCCGGAATGTGGCACGCCCTTCCTTGAAACAAGCGCCGCGTTGCCGGATGCTACTCCCGCAACCTAAGATCGCGGCACGATCTGCCCAAGCATCAAGGAAGGGTCCATGAGAAAAGCCTTGCGGAATCTCCAACTTCTAACATTCGCCGTCTGCACAATCTCAGTCGGTTGCGCCAAGCCTCCCCTCGGCCTCTACGAAACTCAGTCCTTTGACAACGTCGAGTTCGTCCGGCGCGGCGAGAAGCCGATCCTCATGGACATCTTTGTTCCGCTCGACGCCCCAACCCCGCGACCCGCCGTTCTCATTTTTCACGGCGGCGGCTGGGCGGTGGGGGATCGCGGCTACAACCGAGAGATGGCCGCCTTTTTCGCCTCCATGGGCTACACCGCGGCGACCGCCGACTACCGACTCTGGCTCGACGGCGACGTCTATCCGGCCCCGGTGCAGGACGCCCTCGCCGCCGTGAAGTTTCTCCGCTCGAAGGCAAGCGACTACGGTATCGATCCCGATCGAATTGCCGCTTGCGGTGAATCCGCCGGCGGTCACATGGCCCTCCTGCTTGCTCTTGCCCAAGATCATGCCGCCTTCGGCGACGATTCCCATCCCGGCGTGCGCTCCGACGTCTGTGCAGCCATTGATATCTACGGCCCCACAAACATGCCCGAGCTTTACAGTCAGGGCGGCTGGATGGTCAGAAAAATCGGGGAGGGCTTTCTGGGTTGCCTTCCAGATGACTGCCCGGACAAGTGGGCCGCGGCCTCGCCGATCACTTATGTCCGACACGATGCGCCGCCGGTCCTGATCGTCCACGGCGATCGGGACACAGTCGTGCCGTTTTCGCAGGCTGAGCTGCTTGCCGAGGCGATCCGCAAAGTCGACGGCCCCTGCGAGATCGTCCGGGCGAAGGGGTCGGGGCACGGCTGGGGTCTGCGGTTTAACGGCATCGAGAGCCAGCGCACATTACCGGTCATGATCGACTTTCTGCGGCGCGTCTTTCCCTTAAAGAGCGAAGCGCCCGCCCACATGCAGCGCCTGACGGAAAAACCGGCCTCGCTTGGCGAACCGACTCCACCGTCGTTATAATGTCCAAGGTGGCCCTTCTGATGGGAGATAAGTTCTTGACGCCAACGGCCCGAACACATGAAAGCCTGAGCAAGGAAGTCGCGAAGATCATCGCTGAGCTTCGCCCGTTCGTGCAGGGCGACGGCGGCGACATTGAGTTGGTCAATGTCGGCGACGACGGCGTGGTGAGCGTCCGGCTCCTCGGCGCCTGCATCGGCTGCCCGTCCAGCGGCATGACCCTCAAGATGGGCGTCGAGCAATCCCTGAAGGACCGGCTTCCCGAGATCAAGGAAGTCGTCTGCGTCTAATCAATCCTCTACGTAAAATCCACTTCGCCTAGCGCCCGGTTCGCGCCAGTTCGTGCAGCAGGTGCGCCATTTCAGCCGCCGCAGTTTGTCGCCCCAGCGCCGACGCCGCCTGGCGCATCCGGGATCGCCGATGTTCACTCTGCATGAGTTGACGGAGCAAGTCTCGAAGTTTCGCGGCATTCTTCTTCGGCGCATTGGTGTCGTCGATCATCTCCGCCGCGCCGGCATCCACCAGCACTTTCGCATTCGCGTGTTGATGGCGCTTCCGGTCGAACGGATAGGGCAGCAGCACCGACGGCAATCCCATCGCCGTAATCTCCGCAAGGGTCGACGCGCCCGCCCGCGAAATGACGATGTCCGCCGCCGCCATGCAGTGGGCCATCTGCTCCGTGAACGCGATCACGGTCGCCTTGACCCCCGCCCCCTTGTACTTCGCGGCACTTGATTCCTTATCCGCGGACCCGGTCAAATGCACGATCTGCCATTCCGTCGCAACTCTCCAAAGGTCCATCAGCTCGATCATCGTCTCGTTGATCGATCGCGCGCCCTGCGACGCGCCCGTAATCAGCAGCGTCGGCCGTTCCGGATCAAGCTTGAGCGCCCGGCAGCCCGCCTGGCGATTGGTCTTCCCAAACTCCGGTCTGATCGGGCAGCCCGTCACGCGCACGTCGATCCCATCGCCGAACTGATTCTGCGAGTCCGACCATTGCACATAAACCTGATTCACCTTCGGCGCAAATCTGCGATTCGCCCGACCGGGCACGGCGTCCGGATTGAACAGAGCCGTCGGTATTCCCAGCTTCACTCCCGCTGTAATGGCCGGCCCCGAGCCGTATCCGCCAAGGCCGAGAATGACCGCCGGCGTGCGCTCGTTGAAACGATGGCAGGCGTACTTCATCGACTGACGCCACGCCCGAAGAAATCCAGGCCATTGCCAGATCTTCGCCGGGAAAGCGCGCACCTGCTGAGGAACAAGCTCATACCCGCGACGCGTGGTCAGCATCTCATCGATCGGCCGCTTTGTACCGAAGACGGTGATCTCGAAGTCTTCCTGAATGGCGCGCAATGCTTCGGCAACCGCCAGCCCGGGAAAAAGGTGCCCGCCGGTTCCGCCGCCCGCAATAACAAACCAGGGTCGTGTCGCGCTCATGACGCCTCCAGCATATCACCGATGGCCCGGGATCAAAGCTGGGCGGAGAGCGCTGCGTGACTGGGGAAATCTCGCATATCTGCTTGGCCGCGCGCCGGGGCGGCTGTCAGCCCGGAAAATTCGGTCGCTGTCGCTCCGATGCGACGCCGCGCGACGTTAATGAGAAGCCCGAGTAGCAGGCCGTAAAGGATCACCCCGGTGCCGCCCGCGGAAACAAGCGGAAGGCCGATTCCCTTGGTCGGAACCGACACCGTGACCACGGCGACGTTGATAGCAGCCTGAAACCCGAATGTCAGCGTGACCCCAAGGGCGATGAGCCTGCCGAACTCCGTATCCGCATTGTTCATCGCCTTTCGCCCGCTCCAGATCAGAACGGCGAAAAGCCCAAGCACCGCCAACCCGCCGACCAGCCCCAGCTCTTCGCAGATCACCGCGAAGATAAAGTCCGTTCGGCCTTCGGGGAGATAGCCATATTTCTGAATGCCGGCGCCAAGTCCCTGCCCCCACCATCCGCCCGACGCAATGGTGATGAGCGACTGCACCTGGTGATAGCCGCTGCCCTGTGCATCCGCGAACGGGTCCAGGAACGACTTGAGTCGCTCCAGCCGATACGCCTTGGCCGCGAGGAGATAGCACATCCCCGCCACCGCCGGCAGACAGGTCAGTGCCAGGTGCCAGACCTTTGCCCCGGCACCGAGCAACATGCAGCCGCCGACGAGCAGGAGCAGTGCGCCCGTTCCAAAGTCTTCGATTCCCACCAAGGCGCCGTAAATGCCCAGAATGAACATGAGCGGCAACAGGCCGGTGAAGAACTTGCGAATCCGATCGCCCATCTGTCCGCAGATCCCCGCGATCAGCAAAATGACCGAGAGCTTGGCAAGCTCGGACGGCTGAAAGCTCAGGCCTGCGTTCGCGGGGCCCAGTGAAAGCCAGCGCCGCGCGCCATTGCGCTCCTCGCCGATGCCGGGAATCAGCGCCGCGACCAACAGGCCGATCGTGATCAGCGCCAGGAAAACGGTCGGCTGAAACCATGTACGCGGCCGAATCCGCCACGAGTGGTAAGGGCATAATCCGACCATGAGCATCGTAACCAGCGCAGCGAAGGTGAACGTCGCCTGGCGGAAAGATGGATTGGAGAGAATTCGATCGGTGATCGGTGGGGCGGTCAGGCTTGCCCCGGCACTAAAGACCATGACCACGCCAAGACCCATGAGCGACGCCGCGACGATCGAGACCGTCGTACCCGCTGCGGATGGTTTGCTCTCAAGCCAGATCATGGGTCGCCTCCGTGCAACGCCATCGTTAGCGTGGGCCCAGTCCCCTCTGGGAATCCCGCGAAAAGGGGCAGGTCGTGCGCGATCAGCGCATGATTCTACATCGGCGTGTCCGCCCGCCCAAGCCCAGCGGGGGCGATTCCGCAAGTGAATATGCCGCCGCAGGACCGTAGCGAAGGACACACGAAATCTGGGAGGTCGCTCGAAAGTGAACGTCTGAGACGGCCGCCGTGGTCTCCTCCAGCCCAAAGGAACGCGATCTGAGAAACAGCAAGACAGTCATGGGTCCACGGGCGAAAAACGACCGTGGCGGCAGAGAGGTAAATAAGAACAGGGGAGTTGTCGGGGCTAGTACTTTGCCCGAACGTTGACTTGTCGGCCGCGAGCGCGTTTTCGCGAAATAACCTTTCGGCCGCCGGCGGTTCGCATTCTGGCGCGGAAACCCTGTTTGCGAAGTCGCTTACGATAGCTCTTGCGATGTGGATAATGCACGGGAATATCCCTTTGCGGAAGCCGATTCTCTCACAGCCAGGCGGCTCAACCGGCCACCGATCGCCAAATGCTACTGGATGGCGAGTGATCCTTCAAGGCCGCCGATGAGGGCCACAAACGGCGCCTCCGCAGACGGTAGCTCGCGTGAGACGCCGCGCGACATTCTTGCACAATTCCCTCAGCCTGATATTTCAAAACGCCTCAACACGCAGTACATGAGGTCGGCCGAGAGAACCAGGAATATGGCCCTGGAGGCCGAGAATCCGCCCTTGGCAAACCGCCAAAACCGCCATTTTTCACCCAATCCTGCCCAGTGGACCCCATTTATAATGCCAAAATCGACGTTTTGGGGGTTTGACTCGGAATACGCCTCGGTTAGACTCTGCCCAACTTCTGCCCGGCAATGGGCCGTGCCGAAGCAGCAACTGGTCTTTACAACCCATCGCAACAGGATCAGGAGAGCGATCCATGCAGGAATATGAAGCCCTCAAGCAACTTGTGGAAGCATGCGCGGATGACGTAGCCAAGGCCGAAGGCGGCAACAAGGCGGCCGGAACCCGCGTTCGGAAGGCGATGCAGGATATCAAGAATGCCGCACAGAACGTGCGCAAGAAGATTCTTGAAGTGCGTTCCACGGACGACGCCGCGTCATAAGTATTGAAGCGTCGGGGTCGCCCGTAGTGGATTCTGCCCCGGTCAATTGATCTAAGGCCGAGCGATGTTGGTCCATTCTGATCTCGCGCCCGGCGATCAGTCCTGGGACTCTTTCAACGGTTCACGCCCAGGAATCATCACCGGACGGGCAAGATCGAGTGCCCCCCAATAGAGCGCCCCGACATGCCACCCCCGCCCATCATCGACCCGTCGACCCTTGATACAGGCCGGATTCTGCACGACCGGGATAAAATCTATAAATACTTGCCCCAGCGCTTCGAGTTTGCCCAACTCGATGGGATTATCCACGTCGATACCACGCTTCACCACGCGGCGGGCATTCGAAACGTGCGCCCCGATGAATGGTGGTGTCGCGGTCACATGCCCGGCCATCCAATCTTTCCAGGCGTCCTCATGCTGGAGTGTGCGGCGCAATTAGCCGGCTTCGTACAGCACGAATTCGCGCCGTTCGAGGCGGACTACTTCCTCGGATTCGGCGGCGTCGAAAAATGCAAGTTCCGTGGAAGCGTCATTCCACCTGCACAAATCATCCTGGTGGGGCGGATGACCGAGGCACGCAAGCGCAGATTCGTGTGCGACGTGCAGTCGTACTTGGACGGCGAAATGGTCTTCGAAGCCAGCATCTACGGTATGCCGCTCAAGATGGCCCTGTGATTCAGCCTCATCTCTCAAGTCGGCAGGTTCGCCGAAAAGTCACATCGCATTAGCCCGCATATTTCATCAGTGATCTTCGAATGGTGATGGACGGAGTTTTTCGGCTTTGTGCGTGAGCGGAGGGATGAAGGTGGAGGTTGGGGCGCGCAGAGCCCCCTTACCCCCAAGCGGTGATCAGGTTGTTTTTCGGGTCATGATGGGGCGGGCGGGATCAGGCGGAGTCGTGGAACCAGGGATCGCCACAGGTCCTGCAGGGGGCAGCTGCTCGACAGTCGCAGTACGACGCGGCGCACGGAGACGACCACCCGCGCGGCGACCTTGAAGAGTTTCAGGCGAATGGTGTTCACCTGGGCCTCGGCCAGTTCGGTGCCGGCCAGGGCCGTGCGGCGCAGCGTTTCCACCAGGACGTAGGCCGCCGAGGACAACAGCAGCCGGAACTGATTGGCCAGGAAGGCGTGGCAACTGGTGCGATCGGCGAAGAGCCCGAGCTGCTGCTCCTTGATGCGGTTCTCCATGTCGCCGCGGGCCGTGTACAGACCGTCGTAGATATCGTTCGGCGTGCGGTCGGTCAGGTTGGTCACCACGAATCGAACGTTGGGCCCCTGAACCAGCCGCTCGGCCTTGACGATCACGCGGCGCGGGCGATCCCAGGTCTGCGCCGCGTACTCGATCTCGTGGAAGTTCCGCACCTTCTGCTGCGTGGTGGCGAACTGGGCCTCGGCCGCCTGCATGAAGGACTCGGCCGCTTTCTCCAGGACGGTGTTGCGGGCCAGGCCCAGCACGTACTTGACGCCGTGCCGGTCGCACCATTTCATCATTCGCCGGCGGCAGAAGCCGGAATCCCCGCGGACGATGATCCGCACCCCGGGCCACGCCTGTCGCAAGCGCTGCACCAGCAGCTTCAGGATGGGCCAGGCGTGATGGGCCCCGTCGATGTTGCTGGGCCGCAGGTAGGAGACCAGCAGCCGCGAGCCGCAGAACACATACAGCGGTAGGAAGCAGTGGTGGTCGTAATAGCCGTGGAAGAAGCGGCCTTCCTGGTTGCCGTGGATCGGATCGTCGGTCGCGTCGAAGTCGAGGATCAATTCCTCCGGCGGCGATTCATAGGACGCGATGAACTGCTCCACCAGCACACGCGACATTCGTGCCAGGTCGCCGCGCGTGACGCGGTTCTCCAGCCGGCACAAGGTCGGACTGCTGGCCAGCGGCTCATCCGCGCTCGGCGGCCGCCCGGTCAGGACCGCCAGCACGGGATCGCTCCGCAGGGCTTGATGGTCGTTGAGATCTTCGTAGCCCATCGCAATGGCAAAGATGCGCTGGGCCAGCATGACCCGCTGGTCATGTTGAATTCGGGCCGGATCACGCGGGTCGTTGATGACCCCGGCCAGTTGATCGACCAGGCCCAGACGCCGCTCGACCTCCCGAAGCAGCAGACCCCCGGCGTCTGAGGTGAGCGTTCCGCCTGTGAAATCGGCCACGATTTTCTTGCGGCCGAGACTGGAAAAGAACATCGGTTTGCTGTTACAGTCTGTCACGAAAAAGCCTCCCTGCCTATGGACCGGAATGTTCTTACGAAACCCCAGTCTACAGGGCTTCGAGGCTTTTTCTATTCCTATTCAACGCCGACCTGATGAAATATTCGGGTTAGCCCTGTCTCACCCGGCCGCCCGGCCCCGTCTTCGTCGGACCGACCAATAGGACCATGCCCTTCGAAGCGACAACGCGCACCTTCGTGCCCTTGGTGAGCGGCATCATCGGCGCGGCCTGACCTGCCTTCCACCTTCGACCGTTCACCTTCACCTCGCCGATCGCCGTGCCGCGGATTTCCATCGTCACGCGTCCCACTTCGCCGATCGGTTTGGCAATGGTCGCGCCGCACTCAGGACACCGGCCGTTCTCGTTTTCGTTAAGGTCGTAGCCGCACTTTGTGCAAGTGAGCCGTTTTCCACCGCGCGAGCGAAAAATGAGGTATGCCACAATGGCAACGATCAGCAGTGGAAGCGCCCATGCAATGGTAAGCTGGCTCATAGTGTGAACCCGTCAATTGCCGCAAGTATTCTACTTAGCTACGATGTAATCAAGTTTACTTAATCCATTGGGTGCAATCATATGCGCGTAGAAACAATCCGCGAGTGGTTCTGCCATGGTCGATGGGCCAATGATCGGATCCTCGCCGCCGCGAAGGAGCTGCCCGACGAGGCCCTGGACCGCAAGTTCGACATGGGCCCCGGCTCCCTCCGTGAGACTTTGCGTCATATCTACGGAGCCGATCGAATCTGGTTCGAACGCATCGGCGGTGCCAACGCCGCCGCCATGCCGCACGCCCGCGACCTTGCAGCGATTCCCCAGCTCATCGACGCCTCGCAAAAACTCGACGACGCCCGATCGGCCTGGCTCGCAGGGCTCTCCGACGAGGCTGTGCGCCAACCCATCAACTACAAGAGCATGAAGGGCGATCCCTACACCAATAAGCTTTGCGACATCCTCCTTCACGTCTGCACCCACGGCATCCACCACCGCGCTCAGGTCATGGCCATGCTGCGGCAAATCGGTAAGCCGCTTATCAACCTCGATTACATTTTCATGCGCATCGAGCGCCCGACGCTGCGACTCGCCGACCAGCGAACCATTGACGCACTCACCGCCAAAGGGCGTATCGTCGGCACGACGCTCAGCGACCCGGCCCTCCTCTGCGCCGGCACGCTTCGATACCTCCACGACTTCAGCGACTGGGCCAACGAGCAGATCTTTGCAATCGCAGGCGCGCTTGATGACGCCGCCCTCGACAAGGAGTTCGAGTTCGGCTGTGGCTCGCTGCGCAAGACGCTTCACCACATCGTCGCCGCCGAGTCAGGCTGGCTCGCAAACTGGCGCGACGGCGCTCAAATTGTCATCGCCCCGCCCCGGCCCGGCAGGCCGGTCAGCGACATCAAGGCCGAGTTCGACCGAACCACGCAAGATCGCCGGGCGTATCTCGAAGGGCTGGACGACGCATCGCTGCACCGCGAAATTATCGCAGGCGGGGCGGAGGGAATTCGCCTGTACTTACGGCTCGGCGAAGTCATTCTTCAGGTCGCCGGCCACGGCATGCACCATCGCGCCCAGGCCCTCAACATGCTCCGGCATGTCGGAGCGATGACACCGGCCCTGGACCTGATCGGCTGGGCAAGACTACCCAGGAATTGAGGCACCGACGATGTTTACGCGTCACTACTACGTTGACGTTGCTCAGCTTCTCGCGTGCCTGTTCTTCGGCATCATGTCGACCGTGTTTTGGAATGGCCTCTTCCGAGAGGATCGCACCGGTTGGGAGGTTGCCCGTTTCTCGACTTGTCTGCTTATCTTCGCATTCAGCGCTTTCAGCTTTCTGAAGACCTGGTTTCGCGATTCAATCCCGGAAGACAAGGATTCCAACGATAATCCCAATTAGCGCGAATACGGGAGCATTGATCATGCAACTTGCAACCCTGTCCGAATTCCTCAAGTACAGCAACTGGGCAAATAGCGAAATCCTCCGGCACAGCGAAAAACTCACCGACGCCCAGCTCGATCAGCCCTTCGACATGGGCCTGGGCTGTCTGCGCCGCACCTTGATTCATATTCACGCCGGCGAGCACGTCTGGCTCCAGCGCTGGCAGGGCCGCACCGAGACCCCGTGGCCCAATGAACTCGTAAAGACGCCAGTCGCCGAAATCGCCGCCCACTTCGCGAGGACCTACGAAGAGCGGGCAACCTTTCTCTCCAAAGTGACCGACGGCGATCTGCAAAACCCGATCACCTACCGCGACTCCAAGGGCAGCCTCTTTAAGGCCACCCTCGGCGACATGATCATGCAGGCCATCCTGCACTCGACCCATCACCGCGCCCAGGCCGTCAACATGCTCCGCCGCGCGGCCGGTGCCGCTGTCGAGCTGGATTACATGATGTCGGTGCGAAAGCCTGCGTGATCGGCGGCAACAAGTTTCGATGATGGGCAGCGCCCACGGGCCCAGAATCTGCTCGTGCAAGGCGCCCACATCGACATCGTAGATTTCTTGTGACCCACAGGAGAACCTGATGCAGTTCGATCTGAAATCGGCAATCGAAGTCCTGCGACGAACACCGGGCGTCCTTCGCGCAATGCTCGCCGGCCTCGACCGCGAGTGGACCCACAGCAATTACGGGAAGGACACCTTCAGTCCCTTCGACGTTGTCGGACATCTCATCGCCGGCGAAAAAAACGACTGGCTCCACCGCATAAAAGTCCTCCTCGAACATGGCGAGTCGCGCCCCTTCGATCCCGTCGACCGCTATGCGCAATTCGAAGACAGCCGGGGCAAATCGCTCGATCAACTTCTCAATGAGTTCGAGCGGCTGCGAAAATCCAATCTGGACTCGCTCGCAAAAATGGGTCTGGCCGAAAATGACTTCACCAGAAAAGGCGTTCACCCCGCCCTCGGATCGGTCACGCTGAGTAACCTGCTCTCGACCTGGGTCGCGCACGATTTGAACCACATCGCCCAGATCGCCAAGTGCATGGCCACGCAGTACGAGGAAGCTGTCGGCCCCTGGCGCGAGTTCCTCGGCGTCTTGCGAACACCGGTCACAAGAATGGACGCCGATGGCGCATCTCGCCGCGCAGCCGCAGTGAGCGGCTGATTTCGCCATCGCTTGCTAACCCGGCCGCTTCAAACTAGGATCATTTCGTTCGCTAGGGGTGTCCGCCAGATACGGACTGAGAGCCGGCCGCGCGAGCCGGAACCCTTAGAACCTGATCACCGATGTCCGCAAATGCGGAACGAGGTGCGTAGGGAAGCGGGCGACATGTCGGTCTTGTACTCCACAATGTTAGCCTTGGCCGCTGCTTCCGCTACGTTCCCCGCGCGCAGCCGTTCTTGCATTTGCCCCGATAGGGGCTCAGGCTCGTAGCCGCGGGCGTAAGCCCGTGGACCAAGTCGTTGCGAAAGGACCTAGCCCTGAAGGGGCGGCGGAGTCAATCGAATGCCCGGAACGCATTCCAAATTGCTCTATCACGTCGTCTTCAGCACCAAGCGCCGACAAATGATGATGAAGGCCGATACCGCACCCCGCATTCATGAATACCTTGGCGGCATCGTTCGCAGTGAGGGCGGCATCTCCTACGCCATCGGCGGCATGCCGGACCATGTCCATCTTCTTTTTCGTTGGAGAACGGACGAATCGCTCTCGAATCTAATGCGTGACATGAAATGCAATTCGTCGCGATGGGTTCATGAGACTTTCCCGGACATGGCCGCCTTCGCATGGCAGGATGGATACGGAGCGTTCACCGTGAGCCAGTCGCAGAAGGATACGGTGGAACGATACATCGCGAACCAGGATGCCAACCATCGCGGGCGGTCCTTTCAGGATGAATATGTGAATCTTTTGAAAGCACATCAGGTGGATTATGACGAACGATTCCTCTGGGACTAACGAGTGCGCGAATCGGGGCGCTCTGTCGCCCCCATTGGGGCTCAGTGTTCACAACGCGAACTCTCCACGGGCTTTCGCCCGTGGCTACGAGCCGTCGGCCCCGTTCGGGGCAAATTTCAAGTCGTCCATCATTCAAGCACCGTTGAAGGCATTATGCGTTTTCATTGTCTGCTGCCTCACCCCGCAATACGCAGGCGCTCAACCCGGCTCCATGACGCGGCAGGAAGCCAAGTCCGATGCGAAGCCTGAAATCGAAACAGAAACAATCACCCTCGGCTCCGGCGAGCACAAGTTCTCCGCCTACACGGCGATCCCAAAGTCCGCCAAACCCGGCCCCGCCATCATCCTCATCCACGAGTGGTGGGGGCTCAACGATTGGGTCAAGCAGCAGGCCGATCGCTTCGCCGCCAAGGGCTACGTCGCCATTGCGCCGGACCTTTATCACGGCGAGGTCGCCGAAGACGGCGAGCACGCCCACGAACTCATGCGCGGACTCGCCGACGAGCGCGCCATCGCCGACATGAAATCAGCCTTCGACTATCTGGCGACGCACAAGTCGGTGGACAAGAAGCGCATCGGCATCATCGGCTGGTGCATGGGCGGAGGGCTGGCACTCAAGCTGGCCATCGCCGAACCGAAGCTGGCCTGCACCGTCATGTGCTACGGCCGCCCCGTCATCGACGTCGACCAACTCAAAAAGATCAAAGGCCCGCTGCTCGGCATCTGGGGCGCGACCGACCGCGGCATCGAAGTGCCCCCGTTTGAAAAAGCCCTCAAAGAGGCCGGCGTAAAGGCAACGCACCACATCTACCCCGGCGCAGGCCACGCCTTCCTCAATGAAACCAACAAGCGCGGCTACAACGCCGATCAGGCGAAAAAGGGCTGGGCGGAGATCGACGGTTTTTTCACGGCGAATTTGCGCAGCAAGAGTCCAATGTGAGCACGGTAAGATGACCTATGTCAGGACAAGCTGGTGGAGGGCCGTATTAATTGCCTATCCATTGAGTGGGGCGGCAATGGGTTTGGCCCTTCCTGCGATGAAGGCCTATGCCGCGTCGCAGTTTGGACGAGCCGGCTTGGCCGTCTTCGCCGTCATCAATGTGATCCTGCCAAGCGTGATCGTCGGACTCGCAGCGCTCTATCCGCGTTTCAGTGTCGCCGTAGTTGGGACCTTTCTCGCAACACTTGCGTTCATGCTCGCCGCCGGAATGGGGCCCACGATGATCACATCGCCCTATGTCCGGTCGCTGCTCCAGTCGATCGGCCCGGTCGGGACAGTTGCCTTCGTGATCTATCACATCCTGGCCGCCGGCACCGTTGTCGTTGTCAGATTCTGGCGACAAGTCGGCGCCCCGCCGGACCCGCGAGCTTGTACCTATTGCGGCTATTTCCTCGTGGGGCTGAAGGAGCCAAGATGCCCGGAATGCGCAAAGCCGTTCGATCCAATTCAGATTTCAATGGTGGAAAGGTAATTCAATGACCCAACTAAAAGCAGCCCGCAAGGGCCTCATCACCCCCGAAATGATCCGCGTCGCCCAGCGCGAGTGCACCACGCCTGAGTTCATCCGCGACGAAGTCGCCCGCGGCCGCCTCGTCATTCCCGCAAACGTCCGTCACCTCGCGGGCAGCGCCGGCGAAGCGCCGAAGACCCGATCGATCGGCCACAACGGCGATCGCCAGCAAGTCGTCGACGTGGACCACCCCGATTCCCCGACCGGCCACCCCGGTTTCCGCGATGGCTCCTCCTTCTGGGTCAACCAGTCCGTCACCCAGCGATGGACCGTCATTAACGACGCCGCCTACTGCCGCGGCCAGCGCGCCCCCAAGCGCCTCGACCCCATGGGCATCGGGCGCATGATCACCACCAAGATCAACGCCAACATCGGCGCATCCCCGGTCGCCAGTGATACAAAGCTCGAAGTCGAAAAGCTCATGTGGGCCCAGAAGTACGGCGCCGACACCCTCATGGACCTCTCCACCGGCGGCAATCTCATCGAGTGTCGCCAGGCCATCATCGACCACAGCACCATCCCCATCGGCACCGTCCCGATCTACAGCATGATCATCGGCCGCAACATCGAAGACCTCTCCCACGACGACATCCTCAAGGAAGTCGAACGCCAGGCCAGGCAGGGCGTCGACTACTTCACCATCCACGCCGGTGTCCGCAAGGACAACCTGCACCTCATCAAGAAGCGCATCACCGGCCTCGTCTCCCGCGGCGGCTCGCTCCTTGCCAAGTGGATGATCTACCACAACAAAGAAAACCCCATGTACACGCTCTTCGATGAGATCAGCGCCATCATGGCGGAGTACGACGTGACCTATTCGCTCGGCGACGGCGTTCGGCCCGGCTGTCTGGCCGATGCCGGCGACGCGGCACAGATCGCCGAACTGGAAGCGCTCGGCGAGTTGGTCTTTCGCGCACGCGAAATCGGCGTGCAGACCATGGTCGAGGGTCCGGGCCACGTCCCGCTCCACGAGATCGCCTGGAACATGCAGATCGAGCAGCGCATTTGCGACGATGCCCCATTCTACGTCCTCGGCCCGCTCGTGACCGACGTCTTCCCCGGCTACGACCACATCACCAGTTGCATCGGCGCCACCGAGGCGGCCCGCGCCGGAGCGGCCATGCTCTGTTACGTCACGCCCAAGGAACACGTGGGCCTGCCCAAGGCCGACGACGTCAAGCAGGGCTGCATCGCCTACAAGATCGCCGCACACGCCGGAGACGTCGCCCGCGGCATTCAGGGCGCCCGCCAGTGGGACGACGACATGAGTCGCGCCCGCGCCGCCTTGAACTGGCCGAAGCAGTTCGAGATCGCCTTCGACGGCGAGACGGCGCGAGCCCTGCACGACGAAGACCTCGACGTCGATACCGACTTCTGCGCCATGTGCGGCCACGACTGGTGCAGCATGCGTATCAGCAAGGAGATCACCGAGTGGGCCAGCGGCAAGGCCGAAGGCTTCACTCCAGAAAAGGCGGCCGCGAAGAGCCCCGGCCTCACCCAGGAGCAGGTTGAGTTTCTCGCCCACCGCGGACAGAAGCATGCATGCCACAGCGAAAACGTGGAAGACGTCGAAGAAGCCAAGCGCGTCCAACGCGAATACGTGCAGATCGGCCGATCAGATTCGTAGCGCTCCGTGATGGTTGGTAGCGGCGTTCAATGAATGGGGCGATCTGAATTCGCGGCTCTGACAATCAGCCCGATCGCGCGATCGATCTCGTCCTCCGTCGTCGGTCGTCCGATGGAGAATCTCACCGCGCCGATTGCTCGCTCCCGCGAAATCCCCATCGCCGTCAAGACGGCCGACGGCTTGGCATCCCCGGAGTGACACGCCGCCC
Source organism: Planctomycetia bacterium (assembly GCA_015075745.1). NCBI lineage: Bacteria > Pseudomonadati > Planctomycetota > Planctomycetia > Planctomycetia bacterium. The sequence goes on along the minus strand of JABTTW010000003.1, from coordinate 129,184 downwards.
CGGTCGAAGCACAAATCTCCGGGACCCGCGCAAGCAGCTCGCCGCCGACGAATCCGAGGAAGCTCACGTTGAGCGTCCCCGAAAGACGCAGGGTCTTATGACCATTGAGCACGATTCGATCGCCGAAGGCCTCAGACAACCCCGCCCACAGTCGATCGCGCAGCCGCACAATCGTCGGATCACTCAAGTGCGCCGCCGCCAGCTCCGCCGCCTTGCCGAGCCCGACCGACATGATGACGTTTTCAGTCCCCGCCCGACGGCCGGACTCCTGCGATGCGCCGCAAATCAGCGGCTCAACCTCCACACCGCTGCGAACGTACAGCGCCCCGATCCCCTTGGGCGCATACAGCTTGTGCCCGGCAATGGAGACAAAATCCGCCTGCATGGCCTTCACATCAACCGGCGCCTTGCCCATTGACTGCGCCGCATCGACGTGAAATGCCACGCCCGCCGATTTGGCGATCGCGCCAATCTCCGCAATCGGCTCCAGCGTGCCCACCTCGTTTTGTGCGTGCATCACGCTGATGAGAATCGTCTCCGGCCGGATGGCCCGCCGAATTTCCTCAGGATCAACTCGACCCGTGGCATCGACGCCCACCGCCGTAAACCTGTAACCGCGTTTCTCCAGCCGGCGCATCGGCTCAATCGTCGCCGGGTGTTCGACCGCCGTCGTGACAAAGTGCCGTCCCTTCGAGGCGCTAAGCTCGGCGACGCTCTTGATCGCCATGTTGCCGGCCTCGGTCCCGCCGCTGGTAAAAATGATCTCCGACGTATCGGCATTGATCAGCCGGGCAACCGACCGCCGCGCCGAAGCGACCGCCTCTTTGGCCTTCTTGCCGAGGTCATGGCCGCTGGACGGGTTGCCGAAATGCGTCTCAATAAACGGCCGCATTGCATCCGCTACGGCTGGGTCAATCGGCGTCGTCGCGTTGTAGTCGAGATAAATCATCGCGGTATCCCCGTAGTCTCTCGGTCCGCGCCGGCGATTTCATGATACCATCACCGCAGAACGGAGCGAACCCATTGCCGATCAGAAGCCGATGATAACAGCATGGAGAAGACCCCTTCGGCTCAGATCGGTTCCCGGTTGATCGACCTCGATCATCCCGTCTACGTCATTGCCGAGGCTGGCGTCAATCACAACGGAGACTTCGCGACGGCCTGCAGGCTGATTGAGGCGGCCGCGCAATCGGGCGCCGACGCCGTGAAGTTCCAGCTTTTCTCCGCCGACCGTCTCGCCTCGCCGGATGCCCCGACCTGCCAATACCAGAAAGTTCACCTCAACGGCGCATCCTCGCAACTGGAAATGCTGCGCAAGCTCGAGCTCCCGCCCGATGATTTCCACCGGCTAAAAGCCCGCGCGGACGAGTTCGGCATCGACTTCCTGTGCACTCCCTTCGGCGTTGCCGAAGTCGACACGCTCGCCCGGCTTCCCGTCGCCGCGATCAAGATCGCCTCGCCCGACATCGTAAACGTCCCCCTCCTTCGCGCCGTCGGTTCAACCGGCCTGCCGATCATCGCCTCCACCGGCGCAGCAGACTTGGACGAGGTCCGCGCAGCCGTCGACATCTTCCGCCGAGCCGGCGCCGCTGATCGACTCATGTTGCTGCACTGCGTCTCGGCCTATCCGACGCCGGTTTCCCACACTCGGCTCCGTTGCATGTCCGCGTTGTCTCAGGAGTTCAACCTCCCGGTCGGTTTCAGCGACCATACCGCCGAACGCGAATTCAGTGCGCTCGCCGTCGCCGCCGGAGCGGTAATCCTTGAAAAGCATCTGACCCTGGACCGCAGCGCCGAAGGCCCCGATCACTTCTTCTCGCTGACGCCCGACGACTTCGCAAAATACACGGCCGCCGCCCGGGAAGCATTCGCCGCCCGCGGCTCCGGTGTTGTCGCGCCGACGGAAAAGGAAGTGGAAGTCCGCAATCTGTCTCGCGGCAGCATCGTCGCTGCGCGGCACATTCCGGCCGGGTCCGTCATTCGTCCGGATTCGCTCACCGTCCGCCGCCCCGGCGACGGAATCTCACCCGCCGATTGGGACGCTGTCGTCGGCGCCACCGCAGCGACCGATATTGTCGCCGGAACCCCTCTACAGTATTCCCACCTCCAATCTCCAATATCCGGCCGTTTGTGCCGACCCGCCCAGTTGGATCGTACTGTTTAGAAATGAAGGTCGCTCGCTGCCGCGCCGATACTGAGCAGCAAGGTTGCCCGCAGACCGGGTTTACCTGCACAACTGAAACTAGAGAGGGTCGGTCATGCTTACGGCGATCAAAGGCAAAAGCGAGACGGATAAATTCGTGGCCTCCGCGATCGCGGATCTCGGCGAGATCGCAACGCTCCCCGAAGTCACCGTCAAGATCATTCAGGTCGTCGAGAATCCCAAATCGACCGCCCGCGACCTCCACGAAGTCATCAAGAACGATCCGGCCCTGTCCGCACGACTCCTCAAGGTCGTCAACTCGGCCTTCTACGGACTGCCCGGCCAGATCGCCAGCGTCGATCGCGCCATCGTGCTGCTCGGGCTTTCGGCGGTGAAGAACATCGCCATCGCCGCCTCGATGACGCACCTGTTCAACGCGGGCAGCTCCATCGAAGGCTTCAGCGGTTCGGAACTCTGGCGACACAGCGTCGCCGTCGGCGTCGCCTGCCGAATGCTCGCCAAGGCACAGGGACACCCGCCGGTCGAAGAGAGCTTCCTCGTCGGCCTCATCCACGATCTCGGCATTCTTGTCGAACGCCAGGTATTCCCGAAGCAGTTGGCCGACGTCGTCACGCGCCATCGCGCCGACGGCGGCAGCTTCTGCGAACTCGAGCAGGAGATCATCGGCGCCGACCACCAGGCCTTCGGAATGGCCCTCGCCAATAAGTGGCGATTCCCCATGCACCTTTGCGCCGCCATCGGTTACCACCACAAGCCCATGGAACTCGCCGCGGCAACCCGCGAACTCGGCGCCCTCGTCCATGTCGCCGACGTCCTGGCATGCCAGGCACAACTCGGCTTCTCCGGCACCGCCGTGAACGAGACCTACGACGACGCGATGCTCGAACTCCTCCACCTCGACCAGGAAAAGGTGCAGGAAGTCGTCGCCCAGTTGCCGGAACAGGTCGCTATCACCGAGTCGATCTTCTCCGACTAACCCCCGGCCCCATCGCTGGCCTCGCTTCGCCGTATCGCTACAATGACCTCCGGAAGAAATTATCCGGAGGCACCCATGCAATTTTCCACGCGAGCGATCCACGTCGGCCAGGAAGCGGACCCTTCCACCGGCGCCACCATCGTCCCCATCTTTCAAACCTCGACCTACACCCAGCAGGGCATCGGCGAGCACAAGGGCTTTGAATACTCCCGCACCGGCAATCCGACCCGTGCCGCTCTTGAAGCCTGTCTCGCCTCGCTCGAAGGCGCCAAGTACGGCCTCGCGTTCGCCTCCGGGACAGCCGCCAGCGCCGCGGTCATGAACCTCCTCTCCTCGGGCGACCACGTTGTCTGCGCCGACGACGTCTACGGCGGCACCTACCGTCTCTTCGAGCTCGTCCTCAAGCGCTACGGCATGGAATACTCCTGGGTCGACATGACCAACCCGGACAACGTCCGCAAGGCGATTCGCCCCAACACCAAAATGCTCTGGATCGAGACGCCCACGAATCCGCTGCTCAATCTCGTGGACATCGCCGCCATATCGGAGATCGGCAAGGCCTCCAAACTCATCACCGTCGTCGATAACACCTTCGCCAGTCCATATCTCCAGCAGCCCCTCGAGCTGGGCGCCAACATCGTCGTTCACAGCACCACCAAGTATCTCGGCGGTCACAGCGACGTCGTCGGCGGGGCGATGATGACCAGCGACGAAAAACTCTACACCACCATCAAGTACCATCAGAACGCCGTCGGCGGCGTGCCCGGCGCCTTCGATTCCTGGCTGGTCATGAGGGGTGTCAAGACGTTGGCAGTCCGCATGAAGGCCCACTGCGAAAACGCCCTGGAGATCGCCCGCTGGCTCGAGGGTCACGACGCCGTCGAAAAAGTTATCTACCCCGGCCTCACCTCCCACAAGCAGCACGCCCTCGCCCAGCGCCAGATGCGCGGCTTCGGCGGCATGGTGTCCTTCGTCATCAAGGGCGGAGAGGCCGCTGCCCGCAGCATCGCCGGAAAGACGCATCTCTTCGCCCTCGCCGAAAGCCTCGGCGGCGTTGAGAGCCTGATCGGCCATCCCGCCACCATGACCCATGCGAGCATTCCCCGGGCCGATCGCGAGGCCCGCGGCATCACCGACGGCCTGCTGCGCCTCTCCGTCGGCATCGAGGATGTTGACGATCTGATTGCCGACCTGGAGGCCGCATTCCGACCGCTGGCCGCCGCCCGGCCGACACCGGCGCGCGTTTAGTCCTTCGGGGCGTTTACGGGATGATCGCAGGGCCCGCCGTCGCAATTGACACGCGCCCGTCATCCCATTAGCCTTTTCCTGCTCGTGAGTTAGCAGCGGTCCTGTCGGTGGCAAGCGCCGCCGTCCACCAGCTGACAACCTCCTTTTGCCAAGGTCCAGATCGATGACCCGCCAATCGAAGTCCTGGCTTTACATTGCGGCGCTCGCCCTCATCCTCCCGGGATGCAAGAAAGAGACCGGCGCGCCGACGATTCTCCCATCGCGCGCTCAGCCCTTCGTGGCCGACGTGCCGGTCCCCAAGGGCTTCAACCTCGACCGCGAGAAGTCAGACCACAGCTACACCGAGGGTCGCCGCAAGATCAAGCACTTTTACATGGGCAGCCAGGATCTCCAGTCTGTCCGCAACTTTTATTACGACAAGATGCCCTCCGGCCAGTGGCGCCTCGTCGATGAGACGCTTGCTTCCGGCGTGTACACCCTGAAATACAAGAAGTTCGAAGAGGCCTGCGAAGTTCGCATCGAGAAGATCCCCGCGAAGCTGTTCAAACCCAGCACGCAGATCGTCGTCACCGTGAAGACGCCTCACCTTGAGTCCAACTACTAGCACCATTTGAGCACCCACCGATCATGAAGACCGAACGAAGGCGCGAATTACATACCAACGAACTGGCCCAGCAGATCGATCAGGTCAGCGACTACGTCCGCAAGAATGCGATTCACCTCCTCCTCGGCGGGGGCATCGCCCTGGTTGTCGTTCTCGGCGGCTACTGGTTCATTGCCGGCCAGCGCGCCAAGGTCATGGACGGCTGGGCGAGCCTGAGTGACAGCACTCTGGCAGCCGACCCATCCGGCGCCATCCTCCGCTACAAGGAGGTCGCCACCACCAGCAGCGATGCGGCCCTGGTCCTCGCCGCGTGGAGCCGCATCGGCGAAGTCGCCATGGGGCAGATCGTCGCCAACGATAAGGCCACCGCTTCCACCACCGACTGGCAGAAGACCGCCGAAGAGGCCTACACCAAGGTCGCCGCCCTGGCCGGCCCCGCCGATGCCGTCGCGCGCGGCCAGGCGGAGATCGTTCTCGGCGTTCTCGCCGAAAACAAGGGCGACTTCGCAGCGGCCCGTGCGCACTACCAGAAGGTCGCCGAGGCTGACGCCTACAAGAACACGCCCCTTCCCCAGCAGGCGAAGTTTCGCCTCGCCGGTCTCGATGAGTGGTCCAAGCCCGTCTCGTTCCCGCCGGCTGCCTTGACCGTTGCCGCGCCCGATCCGGGCGCCGCCTCATCGACGCCCGCCTCTTCAACCCCCGGCTCGACCAACGATCAGACCCTGATCATGTCGAAGACCATCGACCTCAAGTCGGGCCAGGCCGTTGGCACTGACGGCAAGACGATTCCCGTGCGCGTCCTGCCCGGTGAAGAGGCCGGCCAGACCCCGCCCACGCCGCCCGCCGTCCCAACGACTCAGCCCGCCACCGGAGGCTGATCGCCGCCCATCCCGGCCCGCTCCAGCCCGCTCCGCCGCCTCATTGCCGCCTCGCCCCCTTCGCGGTACAAGTGCGCCAATGCTTCCACAGACCATCAAAACCCGCGGCCTGCATGTCGGCGTCCGTTTCGCCCCGGCCGCCGTTCTCGACAAGGCCCACAAGCAGCAGTTCCAGATCAAGGCCAGCGAAGGCTTCGACTGGCGCAAGCAGGAATACGCCGACAACGCCTGGCACCTCGTCAGCCCCCAGTCGCAGGGCGACCCGCGCAGCCAACTCAAGCTTTCGGTCAGTCCCGACCTGCTCAACTTCGAGGATTTCTTCCCCATCGGCCCCTTCGATGTCTATCTCGATAATCTCAAGCTCGCCCTGGAGACGGTCGCGTCGGTCTTCAACCCGCGACTGATCGTCGCCACCGGCATCATCATCCGCCTCACCGCCCAGTCCGCCGGCGACGACGCCCGCGTCTTCCTCGGCCAGCGCTGCCTCGGCCTCGACGCCCGGCTTAGCCCGCTCGGCCGCCCGGTCCACGCCGTCGGTCTCAAGCTCCTGCTGCCGCCGCTGCCCGGCCCGGACAAGCCCAACTGGCAGGCCGAGGTGAAGGTGGAGACCCTGATCGAGGACGTGCGGCAGTTGTTCATCGAGGTAGACGCCCGCTGGGCCCAACCCGGCCCCTGGGACCCGCAGGTAGCGGTGGACCGGGCCAAGATCGCCCACGAATTCACGACGACGCGGATTGTGGAGCTGCTGAAGGAACTGGGCGGCAGCGATCCGGCCTAAGTAGAAACGCAGAATCCTTTACGCTGCCTTTTTGTAAACTTCGTCATGATCGTACATGAATCCCATTTTGTCGCGGTGGCCATTGACACGGGCGATGCCGAGGCGGAACGCATCTACGAGATCATCGACGGTTGCAAACAGGATATTGGCGATGACCGTCCGTTTCAGATGTCCCCACAACCGTTCGATGAGATTGAGGCTCGGGCAGTACGGCGGCAGCCAGTAGATGGTGATCTGGTCGGCGTGGGCCGCCAGCCATTCGTAGACGGCCTGGGTATGGTGAAATCTTCCGTTGTCGCAGATCAGCCGAATCTTTCGGCCGGCATAGACCCTGACCAGCGCCGTCAGAAATATCAGGAAGTTCGTGCCGCTCTTGGTGTCGGCGATGGTGTGAACGATCCGGCCGGTGGCATAGTCCACCCCACCGTAGACAACTTTCTTTTCATTCTTGCCGGGCGCGGGCACCTCGGGCTGCTGGCCGATCGGGGCCCACATCCGAGTGAGGGTTGGATGGCGATGAATTTCGACCTCGTCTTGATAGATCACGGCCTCCGTGGCATCGTCCTTTACGGCGTTTTTTTTAGACGATTCAACTGCCGGCGGGCCTTTTCGTAGGCCACCTCGTTGCGCTTGCCCTTCAGGGTGTGCTTGGGACGACGAAAGGAGAAGCCCTGTTGCTTGAGAATCCGACGGAGCTGATCGTCGCTGTAGGGCACGCCCGTGGTCTTGACCATGTGTGCCGCCAGCCGACCCGACGACCAGACCGAGAAGCCGTATCCCAAGTCGAGGGGGTTGGTCTGCACGGCCTTCTTCAAGGCCTCCAGATAGCGCGGCGTGGCCCGCGTCTTGCGGCCAGGCGGCTTGATCGGTTGCAGGGCATCGATCCCGCCGATGCGGTAGAGCTTGCGAATCCGCTTGACCGTCTCGGGGCTGCAACCCAGCGTCCGGGCGATGGACGCGATGGTCGAGGCCGAATCCGACATCAAGATGATCAAACAGTTGCGAAACACATCCGCCGAGGACGCGCCGAATCGAAGACCATCCAAGGCTTCCCACTCTCCCGGAGTCAGTCTGATACCGCGTCCCATGCCAACCTCCCAGCGGCTCCGCCGCTAAGAAGTAAGTCGACAAAGGACAGGCAATTGGGTAAATCATTTTGCGTTTCTACTTAGCCACTTGCCGCAGACGATGCGCCCCATACCAGCCCGAAGCGCAAGCGAGGGTGAATTACTTGCAAACCACATAGTGCCGAACGGTTACATTGGGATTATCGCGCTTAACCGTAGGTATTGCGTTGGGCAAACGTCGGTGAGCGACGATTGTACGTTGGGGGCTTGGGATCGGCGTTCACATAACGGTATCTGCAATGTGACCGTTCCCATGTAATCGACGCTTTGCCCTCGATGACGTATGGGAGCTCAGAATTGTTCTCCGTTTGGCGCAATTCATCAATTTCGACCGAAATTGAGGGTTTAACTTGATAATAGAGGGCTGTCGAGTATTATTTGTAGTGTGAGATGTAAGGGTCGTTCGATTCGGTTACGACACTGGAGCCGCTCATCCATTTGCCATTAATTCTTTCTATATCTATTCTGACGATCGGTCCAAATGACCGATTGCTCCAAAGTCGCGGCCAACTCTCGAACTCCTAGACATCACGATATTGAGCTTAAAGATTGCTATTGTGCTTTTCTTGAAGCTCAGCCGTTTTGATTCTGATCATGAGCGCTCGGCGTGCGCGCCGTCCATTTGCGCTACATGACTGATTCGAAGCACCCAGTCGGGATGGTAAATGGGCCTTTGAGGAGGTGTTCATGTCGCGATCCGACGATAATCACCGATCACCGTACCCGAATTGTTACCTCAGTCCGGCGCACTGGTATGCTTTTTCACTTTCTATCGTGGCGGTCGTTTCGTCGCCGCCTGCCTTGGGCGCGTGCCCCATTGATTGGACTCCGGGGCGTGGATTCCCAGGAGTCCAAGGAACCGTCTACGCTATGACCAATTGGGACCCTGATGGACCCGGGCCGGAACCGGAAGTGGTCATCGTCGGCGGTGAAATCTCGGTCGCTGGCGGGGCCATGACCGACATGACTGCCGTGTGGGACGGAATGAAATGGCGGTCATTTGGCGAAGGTTGGTTCGGTTACACAAATCGATTGAAAGTGTGCGGTAATCGCTTGATGGCGGCCGGAGACTTCACGGACGCGGAGGGAGGGCGACATGGCTTCGTCGAGTGGAGTGGAACAAACTGGCAACCGATCGGGAACGCCCTGGGGTATGGGATGTCAGTCGTTGAATTCGAAGGCCGAATTCTCGCGGGTGGCTACGCCGTTACTGGCGATTTGACGACACCAGTTGCCGAACTAGTGAATGGGCAGTGGCAGCCGTTTGGACCTCCAATGGCCCCCAACAGCTATGTAATAGACTTTTTCATTCGTGGCGAAGAATTAATAATCATTGGGGAATTTGCAGCCGGCAGTGCACGAAACATCGCGCGCTGGTCTGGGAGCGACTGGGAGCCTTTATCGGATTTCGACGGGGACCCGCTCGGAACATACTTGTGCATTGCGGAATTCGATGGAGACCTCTTTTGCGGCGGAGCTTTTCCGCCCACCGGGGGCAATTCATCGCCAGGTATAGTCCGCTGGGACGGCAACTTGTGGCATGTCATGGAGTAATGGTCAAATTTCGTTGATGACGCGGTAATCAGGCGGCGTTTCTCTCGGCCTTTTCTCCATTGACGAACTTCACACCGGCGATGACATCGGGAAGCAGCGTCGCGCCATTGAGCAGCCGCCAGTGGTTCGCGGCGGACTCGCACAGCTTGAACACCATTGCCAGACACGCGATCCGACTGCCGTTGCCTTTGGTCCGGCGGTGACGCAGCCGCACCGTGGCGAACGTACTTTCGATCGGATTCGTCGTCCGCAGGTGCCGCCAGTGCTCGGCCGGGAAGTCGTAGAACGTCAGCAGCACCTCGCGATCCTTCACCAGGCACTCGGCCGCGCCGGGGTATTTGGCCGCGTAGTGGGCCACGAAGTGATCGAACGCCTGGTTCGCATTCTCCCGCGTCGGCGCCATCCAGATCTCGTGCAGCTTGGCCTTCGCGCCGGTCTGCACCCGCTTGGGCATCTTGTCCAACACGTTGGCCGTCTTGTGCACCCAGCAGCGCTGCGCCCGGGTCGTCGAATAGACCTTCGGCAGCGCCGCCCAGAAGCCCAGCGCTCCGTCCGCCGTGGCCAGCTTCGGGTCGATCGTCATGCCCCGTTGTTGGCAGTCCAGCAGCAGCGAATACCACGACTGCTCGCTCTCGCGATGGCCGTCGACCACCGCGATCAGCTCCTTGCGGCCGTCCGCCCTCGCGCCCATCAGCACCAGAATGCACTGCCGGTCTTCCTCCAGGCGGATGTTGAAGTGAATCCCATCCGCCCAGAGGTACACGTAGTGCTTGCCTTCCAGGGAGCGGCGATTCCATGACTGGTACTCGTCCTGCCAACTCGTCATCAAACGCGTGATCGTCGTGGCGCTGAGCCCCGCCGCCTGGGGACCGACCAGCGCCTGCAGGGCCTCGCTGAAGTCTCCGGTGCTGATGCCCTTGAGGTACAGCCAGGGGATCAACTCCTCGATGGCCTTCGTCTTCCGCAGGTACGGCGGCAAAATCGACGAACAGAACCGCTCCACGGCCTGGCCATTTGCATCCAACGCTTCGCCGGCCTCGCCGCGGCCGACGATCCGACGGTCCCACACCCGCGGCTGCGTCACCTCCACCGGCCCGACGCCGGTGACGAGGGTCCGGGTGGGATGATGGCCGTTCTTGACCACCTGCCGGCGGCCTTGCGGATCGCGCAGATCGGCGTGCCCTTCGATCCAGCCATCGACCTCCGCCTCGATCGCCTGGCCCAGGAGCCGTTGGGCCCCGTCCCGCAGAATCTCCGTCAAAACGTCTCGGCTGGGGACTGGAATCGTCTCGATCGACTCGTTACTCTCCTGCATCGGCGTACTCCTCTGCCCATCGTGGGCGGCTCGGAACCTCGAACAAGTCCCGAGAGTACGCCGCCTTTTTTTATCCCGCCACCATCAACGAAATTCGGTTATAGCTCAACTTCAGTCATGCGGGGACACGTCGTGTCAACGGTATCGTACGGTGGACTGGTGACGAATTTGCGCCGATGGAAACTGGTCTTTGGAACGAGTGTCTCTCAGGTATTACTACAAATGGATGCTTCATCCCGTCGGTTTCCGGAATTGTCGAATTCCAAGGCGATCTTATCGTCTCTGGCTCATTCGACAGGGCAGGCGACGTATCGGTTTCGAGGGTTGCCCGTTGGGACGGTGAGGGTTGGGCGGCGATGGGTGAAATGGGCCCGGGAGTTGCCACTGCGTTTCTCGAGTTTGACGGGAAACTCTTCGCGGGCGGAAACTTTCCGACTGGTGTCGGTAGTGAACGCTACGGTGTTCGCGTTTGGAATAATGGCGCATGGGACCCCGTAGACGTTGGGTTTACCAGTCGAAGGCCCTTTGTGAGCGCACTCTCCGTGTTCGATGGAAAGCTGATCGCAGGTGGCAGCGATCTCTTTACTGTGACCACATCCAATCAATGCGTCGCCGAATTGACTGTTGATGGGTGGATGCCAATCGGTACCGGCATTCAGGGAAACCCGGTTCGGGCACTAGCCGTGTATGATGGAAAGTTAGTTGCGGCCGGACAGGTATTCATTTCCGGGGAGTCCGGTCCAACTCCGGGCGTCATCGAATGGGATGGGATTTCGTGGCGGAGACTCGGCGGAGGCGTAACTCATCAGTTTTTCACCCAGGTCAATAGTCTTGCACTTTTCGACGGGAATCTTGTCGTTGCAGGCAGCTTCAGCGGCGCAGGGGGGGTAAGTGTTCAAAACATCGCCATGTGGAATGGGTCTTCCTGGCTGCCGATGAGTCATGGGCTCAATAGACTGACAAGCGCAATGACCACATTTCGAGGTGGTCTTGCGTGCGGATCCGGTTTTTTTGATTCGCTCTCAGGGCGAGTCTCTCACGGTTTTTCGTTATGGGAGTCCCAGGGGCCCAGGTTCACGAGTGAGCCGACTTCGAGTTGGGTGTGCCCAAGTGGAACAGCGGCATTTAGTGGGACGGCGGAAGCGACCGGTTCTGCCATTTATCAGTGGTTACGAAACGGCGTAGAACTCAAAGATGGCGGCAACATCTCCGGGGCGACCGGTCCGAAGTTAACGATTGCTGCGGCAGACCTTGCGGATGAGGGGGAATACTCGCTTCGCGTCTCCGACAATTGTGGGACGTCCAGCAGTGAGCCGGCTCTCCTAACTGTTCCGTGTTGTGGGGCACGGCCCAATGGCGACTTGAATCACGACGGGTCCACAAATGGCGCTGACATTCAGATCTTTATTGACAGTGTACTCTCGGGCGTTCGATTGGCCGGGTCCGTTTGCATAGCGGACTTCAATCATGATCGTCTGCTGGACGTGCAGGATGTAATTCCCTTTGCAGACGCGATGATGCAGGGGAACTAGGAAGTAATAGGGGAGATTCTACCGTTTCGATCTTAAGCATGCGTAAAGGGGAACTCTTTCCCTGACATGTAAGATCGAAAACTCGATCTCGAATCGTAAGATCACATGGAGGCGGAATCGGCCCCCAAGCTTCGTTTCGACCTCCAATGGTCTTCGTCCGTCCCTCCAGCCCCAAGCCCAGTGCCTTCAGCCTGCCCCACCTCCTCCAAGGCGCGCACAGTGAGCAAGTCTTATCAACTGGAGGCCATCCCACCCATGCAAAATCCACAACTCCACCGCCCCAAGCCCCAGCCATTAGGCCCCAAGCCTCAAGCCCCAGGCCTCCGGTCTCAGGTCTTCCAAATCTCGACGTTTCGACTTTTCGCCGTTTCCACCAAAAAACCACCCAAACCTCGCCCCGCCCCAACCCATGCCCGCCGCAAGAGTTGCAAGCGAAAAAAATCCCGTGTGTCACTATATGTCACCTTCGATTTCGCCAAACTTGCGCGCGATCGGCGCTTGTCTTCACCCTCGGCACCTCGGCCCCTCAATCCCTCGGCCCCTGTCTCTCGCCCATGCAGCGCAGCGAAGTGGGTGGGCGATGGCCCACCTGCCGCGCTGCCCAGTGTCGCTGCCCTTGCATCACCCGCGCTTCTCCGAGTCCTCCGCCCCTCAGGCCTCAAGCCTCAGGCCTCAGGCCTCAGGTCTTCTCCTCCAAAAACCACCCAAATCTCGCCCCACCCCACCCCAACCCATGCCCGTCAAAGCACTTGCCGGCGCTCCCCAAAACTTTTTTCGCCTATTGTCACCTTCGAATTGCTGCCGTTCATCCCTGGAATCTCAAGCCGGAGGAGCGAATGATCACCGCGAATTGGATTGATCTTGACGTTTTGAATTCTTGGCGTTTTGACGTTTCTTGCCCCCTCCGCATCACCCACAATTCCTCAGGTCCGCCCGCGAAGAATCCAAAAACCGGATCAATTCACCGCAAATCAGGGTATTCCCGGAAGAAACCGATCCCCATGTACGTATGGACACATTGACCCCGATGGGCCCGAAAAAGTAGAATGTACGTGGAGTAACCCGCCGAAAAACCACTGATCGAGGGTGGGAAAAAGCCTTCCGACCCAAGGCTGACGGGATCCAGTTTACAGCAGAGCAGGCGCGTCGCGGGATGCAGTCCTGTGCGCTGAATGTTTACCCGGCGACGGGTCGCCGGCGTTTCCCCGATTAGCCAAGGAGAAATCCCTGATGTCATTGCTTCGTATCTTGAGCGTCACGGCGATTGCGGTCGTTGGCGTTGCGGCTTCTTTATATACATTGGCGCCGGTCGCCCCATGTGAATCCACGGCGTGTGTCAGCGACTTGGCACCTGAGGAGGCCCCGGTCGCCGTCGCGTCGCAAGCGGTCGAGGCAGCGCCGGATCGCAATCAACTGATCGATCAGGACATCGTGGATCGCGCCGCGGCGCTGTCTGGTCCGACGGACGACGCGACGCTGATCATGGCGAGCAGGTTCAAGCGGATCGTCGACGGCAATCCTTACAAGGACACGTCGCCGCCGATTTTCTGCTTCGCGCCGGATACGTCGACCGAGGCGATGCAGCGCGTGTGGGAGCTTGTCCCAGAGTTGAATCCGCTCCTGCGATATCAATTCAGCGACAACAGCCGATGGGGCGGCGCAAGCCTTCAGGGCGATCCGATCACGCTGACGTGGAGCTTCGTACCGGACGGACTGTCCGTGGACGGCGGGACCAGCGAGCTGTTTGCAAATCTCGACGTGAAGTTCGGCAGCCGGGCGCTTTGGATCAGCCGGGTTCAGGATTGTTTTGACCGGTGGGCCGCGTTGACGGGGACGAGCTATGTACGGGTGACGGCGCCGGGCGTGGATTGGGACGACGGCGCGCCGTGGTTCAGCCCGGGCGGCGCGAATCGCGGCGATGTGCGCATCTCGATGATCCCGATCGACGGCGGTTCGAACGTGCTGGCGTACAACTATTTCCCGGAAGTCGGCGACATGGTGCTCGATGCGGCCGAGGGATGGGCGACGTTTTCGGCGAACAATCATCGGTTCTTCCGCAATACGCTGATGCACGAGCACGGGCACGGGCTGGGGTTCAATCACGTGTGCCCGATCTCAAACAAGTGGTTGATGGAGCCGTTTCTGAATACGGGGTTTGACGGCGTGCAGCACGACGACCTTCGCGCGGGAAATCGGGCCTATGGCGACGCGAACGAGTTCAACAACAGTTCGGCGACGGCGACCAACGTCGGGACGGTTGTATTCGGCTCGCCGATTACGATCGGGGCCGTACCGGCGCCGGCGGTCACCAATGGCAGTTTGCTGAGCATCGATGCCGACCTGGACGAGGACTGGTATCGGTTCACGGTGATCGCCGAGAGCACGGCGAGCGTGACGGTGAACCCGGTCGGGTTGATTTACGACAGCAGTTCGCAGGCGTGCTCGAAAAACCTGGGGAGCTGCTGCTTCGGGAATATCGTGGACAGTCGATTGGCCGCGAATCTGAATGTGGAGATTTACGACAGCAACGGGACGACGCAGCTCGGTTCGGCGGCGATGTCGGACGTGGGCGAGTCGGAGACCCTCAGCGACGTCGTGCTTCCGAATAGTCCGGGCAGCTATTATGTGCGCGTGACCAAGCAGGACGCGGGCGACACGCCGCAGATGTACACCATCGATTTGTCGGTGGTGACGGTCGGCGCGGACGTCAGTACGCCGCAGCCGAACCCGATCGGCTTCGAGATCGCGCCGATGCCCACGGACACGACATCGATCACGATGCGGGCGAACGAGGCGACGGACGCGACGCATCCGATCTATTACCAGTTTGACTTCACCAGCGGCGGGAGCGGCGGTGGGCCGGACAGTCTGTTTCAGGAGTCGCGGGATTTCACGGACATCGGTCTGCTTCCGAATCGCAATTACAACTATCGCGTGCGGACGCGGGACAGCGCGCCGTTCCCCGGCCCGAATACCGGTACGTACAGTTCCGAGGTGACGGCCACGACTCACATTGAGACGCCGGCGGGGGTGAGTTTCGGGGCAGTCACGTCGACCACGGTGGACATGATGCTGGTTCCGCCGCTGCCGAGCTTCTTTACCGTTGACTTGTCGGGCATATTCTTCGATTGCGAGGACGACGGAGGCGACACCGGGCTCAATGAATGGGTCAAGGTGACGACGGACACGGCCACGAATTTGACACCGAACACGGTGTATGCGTTCCGGGCGCGGGCGCGAAACCGGCTGGCGGTCGAGACGCTCGGGTTTTCCCCGTCGAATAGCGTGACGACGCTGGCGGCGGTTCCGGCGGCGCCTGCGCTGGCCAATCCGTCGAGCGTATCGATGAAGATCAATCCGGACGGTGGAGCCAATCCGGGTTACACCGAGCTTTCGATTCGATGCGTGGCGACTTCTCCGTTCGACGCCAATTGGGACGGTCAATTCGTCGATGCGGCGGGCATGCCGACGGCGGCCGCGGTGTGGCAGGCTGACACGACCTGGGGCAACAAGGCGGCACTGGGGATGCAGTCGAACACGCAATATACCTTCGTCGTGCGGGCGAGAAACCTGAACAATGTGGAGACGACTGACGGGCCTTCGTCCGTTTTGACGACGCAGGCGCCGGATTTCTGCGATCTGCTCGGCGACATCGACGACAGCGGGGTGCTCGACGGCAACGACATCGCGGGCTACCTGCGGGTGAAGTTCGGGATGCCGGACGGCGGCGACCAGGTGAACTGTGCCGATTACGGTAACGGTGACCTCCTGCTGGATACCGAGGACTTTGCCGAGGACCTGGTCGACGGTTGAGTCGCAGGGCTCGACGTTTTCTTCATTCATGATCAGTTACACGCGGCGTGGCCTGTCGGTCACGCCGCGGTTGTTTTTACGACCTGGCCGGGCCATCGACTATAATCCGGCGCATCTTGCCCCCTTGAGCATCTACGGGAGCCGAAACGACCATGATGATTCGAGAGCCTGCTGTGGCCGGCATGTTTTACCCGCGCGATGCGAAGCAGTGCCGGGCGGACATTGAGTCGTGTGTGCGCGTCAGCGAGGAGCGCGGGGCAGAGGGGCGGGTCGAGGCCGATCAGATTTTCGGCGGGATTGTTCCGCACGCCGGTTGGATCTGCAGCGGGGCGGTGGCGGCCGGGGTCATTCGAGAGATTGCCGCGAAGAAGCCGCCGGACGTCGTGGTGGTCTTCGGAGCGATTCACGTTCCCAATGTGACGCGGGCGGCGGTGTTTCCTTCGGGGGCGTGGGAGACGCCGATGGGGCTGGCGCAGATCGAGGCGCGGCTGGCCGATCGGATGTGCGGCCAGTGCGGCATCCTGGAGGCGTCGGCTCATGCGCACGATCGAGAGCACAGCATCGAGGTGGAGGTGCCGTTCCTTCAGCACCTGCTGCCGGGCGTTCCCTTCGTGCCGATCATGACGCCGGCGGATGAGAAGGCGGCGGAACTCGGCGCGGCGATGGGGCGGGTGTGCAAGCACTTCGGCGTTGACGCGTGCTTTCTGGGATCGACGGACCTGACGCACTACGGGCCGAGCTATCGGTTCACGCCGCAGGGGGTCGGGCCTGAGGGATTGGAATGGGCCAAGCGGGTGAACGATAACCGGATGATTCAGCTCATGCTGGCGATGTGCGAGAAGGACGCGGTGAGCGAGGCGGCGACGAATCGGAGCGCGTGCGGCGGCGGGGCGATCGCGGCGACGATCGCGGCTTGCAAGGCGATGGGTTCGCAGAGGGGCACGCTGCTGGAGCATACGACGAGCGAGGAAGTTCTTTTGGCGGCGGGGTATGAGCCGATGCAGGATTCGGTGGGGTATGCGGGGATTTTGTTTGAGTGAGCCGATGGATGGGGCGGCGGAGACTTTGGGGCGTTGGATTAGAGGGGGCGCAGGTGCCAGAGTCGTTCGCGGTTGCCGCCGTGGCCTTGGAGGGGGCTTTCGGTTTCGGCGATGAGTTGGAGCTTCATTGATTGAAGGGCCGCGCGGATGGGGGCGATCGTCTTTTCCATGAGTTGTTCGGGCAGGACGCCGTCGGCGAGGTCGGTTGGGTCGGCTTCGTAGTGCGGCTTGATCAGGGAGATGATCTGGCCGCCGGGGGCGAGGAGCGATCGGGCGACGGGGAGAATGAGCGACTGCCGCGTCCAGCCGGTGTCGATGGTGATGAGATTGACCGGCTCGGGAAGATGCACACGCAGGGCGTCGGTCCGTTCCATGACGACGACGCGGGGATCGCGGCGGACGCGGAAATCGAGGACGCCGTAGCCGCGCTCGACGGCGTAGACCTTTGCCGCGCCGGCGCGGAGTAGGCAATCGGTGAAGCCGCCGGCATTGGCGCCGAGGTCGGCGCAGGTCCAACCGGTGGGGTCCACGCGAAAAGATGACAGGGCATGAGCGAGCTTCTGCCCCGCGCGGGAGGCGAAGTTGTCGTCAGGCGGCGTCGACATATGCGTTGGTAATGATTCGCCGGGCACGGTCTTTCAGACAGTGCCACGGGTCCGCCACTGTGTCAGGCCTTGGCGGACTTGAGGGCGTTGAGGCGCTTGGCCATTCGGCTCTTTCGCCGCGCTGCGGTATTGGGATGCAGGGCGTGGCGGAGTGAATTGCGATCGAGAATGCTGGATGCCTCGCGCAGGGTCTTTTCGGCCGTGGCGGGATCCTTGGCGGTTACGGCGTCCTTGAACGCGCGGATGGCATTCTTGACGAGCGTCTTTCGGACCTTGTTCTTGGCGGCGCGCTTTTCGTTTTGCCGCATGCGCTTCATCGATGATAGTGAACGAGCCAACGCTAACTCCTGCTAGTGTGCGACTTTATTCCGGAACCGCGAAACTCTACCCGGCGACGAGCTTCTGGAGCCGCTGGCGGGCATCGCGGTAATTATAATCGATCTGGATCAGATGGCCATAGACCTTTCTGGCCTCGTCAAAACGCTGCAATTGCTCTAAGCCGCGGCCGAGCCAGTAGTTAAGCTCGGTGGCCAGTTTGCCGGTCTCGACGTCGATCCCCTCGATGGCGGTGCTGAGGGTTGAGACGGCCTGCTCCATGAAGTTTTTCTCGAAGAAGCAGCGACCGAGGTAGAGACGGCTCTCATGCTTCGAGCGACCGTCCATCTGGGAGAGCTGGAAGAGCGGAATGGCCTCGTCGAACCGGTTGGCCTTGAAGAGGCGAACGCCCAACTGGAACTTGTGTTTCATGTCGGTGGGATAGGTCGCTACGCGCTCGGTGAAGATGGCGATTTCGACGTCGTTCTGTTTGGCGGCGAAAGCCAGGGCCTGTTCCTGGGCCTGCTTGTTGGCCGGATCGGCGGCGGCGGCCTCCTTGAGCGCGCGGAGGCGACGATTGCTCATGCGGATGCGAACGTCGTCGGCGCGGGCCTTGAAGATGTAGTTCTTACTCGACTTGTATTCTTCGTCGAGGAGATTGATCGCCTCCCCGTCCGACTGAGGGTCGTCGAGGCGCGTCATGAGGTCGATGACGGCGAGCAGCTTGTTGGGAACTTCGCGATTGGCCTGCCACTCGGCATGGGCCTTGGCAATCATGGCGCGAAGTCGCTCTTCGGGTCGCACGCCGGCGTCACGATCGCGGATGTCCTGCTGAGCCTCGCCGTCGAGGAGAGAATCCACGAAGGTGCCTTCCCTGGTGAATCGACCTTTGGTGATGGTGAGCTTGCCGCTGGCGTTGCTTCTGACCTTGGGGGCCTCCATGGAATCGGGATAGTGGCGGTTCCAGATCTGGGTGACATCAATGAGCCGGCTGAGGATGTCCATCTGGATTTGTGCATCGCCGCCCTGAATGGCGAGTTCGGCGGCGGCGTCCATGGCCTGGCAGGCTGTGGAATAATTCGTCGCCGGCAGCTTTTTACCGGTGTCGTAGGCCTGGACGAGAATCCGCACGATCCACCATACGACGAGATAGCGCCGCGCCTGGGTGGCGAGCCAGAGGATGTTCTCCATGTGGGTGATGGAGGAGGGATCGAGACCGAAAAGGTGCAGGGCGTTGCCGAGATTTTTCAGGGGGTTCTTGTCGTTGACGGGGAGCTTGCGGGCCGCCAGGAAGCCGGCGGGCTTTCCGCCGTCGAGCTTGCGGGCCATCGCCGCGGCCCAGAGGGGCTTGAGGCCTTCTTCGACGGCTTCGGGCCAGATGGCCAGTCCGTCGGTGTAGAGCTTGACGGCGTAGTCGTAGTTGCGGGTTTCGCCGGCCTTTTTCGCGTGCTCGAAGAATTTGCGGGCCTTGGCTTTCTCTTCTTCGCTGGCGGTGGAAATGTTCGACAGGGGGACGACCGATCCAGGTGTTTGTTTGGCGTTGCCCTCGGTCATGCTGGTGATTACTCGGTCAACATCAATTGGAGAAGCCACGTTGCAGGCATTCATGCGACCGAGCGTCATCGCGGCGGCCCACGGTGCCACGCTTCCCGGACGGCGTCGGATCGCTACAATTGATTATACACGGGGACCGTAACTTGAGTGAGTACCCGATTTGATGGCGAGGTCGGCGGCCGACTTGAAGATTATCAACTATCCAGACCCCCGGCTGCGCAAGGCGTGCAAGCGGGTGGAGGAGTTCGGCCCCAGTCTGGCGGAACTGGCCGAGAATATGCTGGGCCTGATGCGCGAGGCGCAGGGTGTCGGTCTGGCCGCCCCTCAGGTGGGGATGCTGCAACGGGTGTTTGTGTGCAACGTGACCGGCGAGGCGAAGGACGACATGGTGCTGGTCAATCCGGAGCTTTTCGATCTGGAGGGGGACATCGAGGGGGAAGAGGGCTGCCTTTCGATACCGGACGTGACGGTGACTATTCATCGCGCGGATTCGTGCGTGCTGCGCGGGCAGAATCTCAAGGGCAAACCGGTCGAGCTCCGTGCCGAGGGTCTTTTGGCGCGGTGCTTTCAACACGAATGCGACCATCTCGACGGCCGGCTGATTATTGACGCCATGTCGGAGGCCGACCGGATCGCGAACCGCAAGGTGCTCCGGGAGCTGGAGCGAATGCACAGCCGCAAGGCCGGGGCATCGTGACAAATCCGCCGGCGATCATCGGTGTAGGGAGGGAGCCCTGATGCGCATTCTGTTTCTTGGCTCCGGCGAATTCGCAATTCCGACGCTGCGCTCGATTTCGCATGAGGGGCACGAGATCGTCATGGTGGTGAGCCAGCCGGACAAGCCGCGCGGCCGCGGGAGAGATTTTTCGCCGACGCCGCTGAAGGAGGAGGCGCTGCGACTGGGGTTGCCGGTGGTGACGCCGGTGGACGTGAACGCGCCGGAGTCGGTGGCGCAGCTCAAATCGCTGGGGGCGGACCTGGCCTATGTGGCGGCGTTTGGGCAGAAGATCGGGGCGGAATTGCTCGACAGTTTTCCAGTCGGGATTATCAATCTGCACGCATCGCTTCTGCCGGCGCTGCGCGGGGCGGCGCCGATTCAGCGGGCGGTGATGAACGGTCTGGACGAGACGGGGGTGACGATCTTTCGGCTGGTGGAGCGCATGGATGCGGGGCCGATTCTGGTGCAGCGGCGCACGGCGATCGGTCCGGACGAGACGGCGGATGAGCTGCACGAGCGGCTCTCGCGGATCGGCTGTGATGCCGTTCGTGCGGCACTAGCCGAACTGGAGAGAAATCCGGCGATGCCCGGCGAGGCGCAGGACGCGGCGAAGGTGACTTATGCCGCCAAGCTGACAAAGGCGGAGGGGGCGATTCGGTTCGATCTGCCGGCCGGGCGTCTGGCGAACCAGATTTGCGGATTGTGGTCGTGGCCCGGGGCGATGTGCCGATACCGGTCGGCGGATGGTAAGCGCGATGAGCAGGTGACAATCGCGCGGGCGCGGGCGTACATGATCCGCACCCGGGCAGCCGCCTCGCCGGAAGAGTGCGGGCGGATCAATGACATGATGCGCGTACAGGCGGCTGATGGGGATTTGGAGATCAGCGAGATCAAGCCGTCGGGCGGGCGGCTGATGAGCTGGCAGGACTTCGTGAATGGGCGACACGTCAAAGAGGGCGATCAGTTTTCGCCGATCGCGCCATGAGTCAGCGACTGAACATATCTTTGTCCGGGGGGAACGCGAAGGCGGACGCGCGGGAGCGGGCTTTTCGCGCGCTGGTGGCTTGCTACGACG
This sequence comes from Planctomycetia bacterium, assembly GCA_015075745.1. Taxonomy (NCBI): domain Bacteria; kingdom Pseudomonadati; phylum Planctomycetota; class Planctomycetia; species Planctomycetia bacterium. The sequence goes on along the minus strand of JABTTW010000003.1, from coordinate 107,888 downwards.
GAGGCCGCAAGGGGCTCGACGTGCTTTATGCGATGGGCCATGAGGAAGCGCTGTCGAGCGCCGATGCGGGGCTTGCGGCGGAGATCGTGACAGGCGTGCTTCGGCATCGACTGACGCTGGAGCATATTTCGGCGTACTACTTTCGCGGGCGATGGGGCGGGGTGAGGCCGTCGATTCGCACGGTTCTTTCGATGGGCATTTATCAGCTTTGCTGGCTGGATCGGATTCCTTCGCATGCGGCGGTCGATCAGTCGGTGCGGCTTGCCAAGCGATACGGCGTCGGTGCGGCGTCGATGGCGAATGCGGTGCTGAGAAAGGTGGCGGAGTGTCGCGGTGATGTCATCGATCGGCCGGAGGACGTCAACCCGCGGCGATGGCTCGAGCTGGAGCCGGGCCGGGGACGGCTGCTGAAAGAGGATGTCTTTCCCGATCCGGCGAAACGGCCGCTGGAGTATATTGTCGCGGCGACGAGTCATCCGGCGTTTCTGGTGGAGCGCTGGCACCGGCGATTTAAGCCGAAGCTGTGTCATCAGATCTGCGAGGCGGGGCAGGGGCGTGCGGCGCTGGTCTTGCGGGCGAATCGGCTGCGGGTGAGTGAGGACGAGCTGTTTGAGAAGTTGAGCGAGGCCGGGCACGCGTGCGAGCGGTCGGAAGGCTCGCCGGGCATCATCGTGCACGGGTCGCCGTCGGTGGTGGCGCTACCGGGGTTTGAAGAGGGACTGTTTCAGCCGCAGGACGGCACGGCGCAGGGGGTTCTGCTGATGAGCCCTCCGGCGGAGGGGGAGTTTGTCGTTGACTTGTGCGCGGGGCTGGGCACGAAGGCGACGCAGGCGGCGGAGTTGATGGGCAATCGCGGCGATGTGCTGGCGTGCGACATCGACGGCGAGAAGCTGGGGCGCATCGGGGACAACGCGGCGCGGCTGGGGATCACGATCATTCGCACGTGCACGCTCGACGGGCTCGACGCCGAACTGAAGTCGATTGGACGAGCCGTTGATATGGTGCTGGTGGATGCGCCGTGTACGAATACCGGCGTGCTGGGGCGGCGGCCAGAGGCGAGATACCGCGCGACGCACGCGATGCTGGCGGAGATGGTGACGATCCAGCGCGACATACTCGGGCGCGCGGTTGAGATCGTGGGGGAGAACGGGCGCATCATCTATTCGACCTGCTCGATTGAGCAGGAAGAGAACGAGGAGCAGACGGCGTGGTTCTGTCAGGCGAACGAGGGATGGACGGTCGAGCGGCAGGAACTCGTGCTGCCGAGGGCGAGCCGGGGCGGCGGGGGGTTCGCGGCGGTTTTACGTAAGCAATCGTGATCGGTGGGGTCACTGCAACTGGGCCATGACCTCGTCGGGCATGTCGAAATTCGAATAAACATTCTGGACGTCATCGTGATCTTCGAAGGCTTCGATGAGTCTTAAAACCTTTGCGCCGGTTTCGGCGTCGACGGGGATGGTCGATTGCGGCCGCATGGTGATCTCGGCGGAGTCGGTGGCGATCTGTTTGTCTTCCAGCGCCTTGCGGACGGCCTCAAAGGCGGGCACCTCGCAGAGCACTTCAAAGGCATCATCGTCGCGCGAGACGTCATCGGCGCCGGCCTCGAGGGCGACTTCCATCAGGGCGTCTTCGGAGATGGAATCGGCCTTGATGCGAAAGACGCCGAGGGTTTTGAAGTTCCAACTGACGCAGTTCGTTGCGCCCATGTTGCCGCCGCCGCGCTCGAAGAGCTTTTTGATCTCGGGCGCGGTGCGATGGGGGTTATCGGTGAGGGCGTCCACGATGAATGCGACGCCGCCTGGGCCGTAGCCTTCGTATTGGGCGGGCTGGTAGTCGGTAGCGCCGAGTTCGCCGGTGCCCTTTTTGATGGCCTTTTCGATGGTGTCGGAGGGCATGTTGGCGGCTTTGGACTTGTCGATGGCGTAGCGGAGGGTCAGGTTCATGTTGGGATCGCCGCCGCCGGTTTTCGCGGCGACGATGATGTTTCTGGCGAGCTTGCTCCAGAGCTTACCGCGCTTGCTGTCGACGGCTGCTTTGCGGTGCTTGATGTTCGACCACTTGCTATGACCCGCCATGACGACACCTCACGAATATCAAAAAAGTGGAGCCGGGGTTCCGAGGGACGGCACCGAATTCTTAGCGAGCGATTATATCGCGCCGGGGCGAATCGTCCGAGACGTCTGCCGCGCGGGCGGATCAGCGGGACTATTCATCCGATTTTTCGTCGGCGGCGGGCTGAGTCGAGGGCTCGGGCTGCGCCAGCGGGGCGACCTGCGGCGTCTGCCCCTCATTGAGGGCGGCGAGCTTGAGCTGCACGCGCTCGCGCAGGGCCTCGTCGTCGGGTGAGGGGAAGATGTTTTGTTCCGGGCCGCTGATCTCGAGGGACTTGTTCCAGTTCTCCCGGGCCTCGTCGGTGTTGCCGAGTCGGTAGAGGGCGTCGGCGAGGTGGTCGTGAAGAATGGCATCCTCATTTGAGGCGAGGAGAATCGCGCGGCGCAGGTACTTCACGGATTCCGCGAATTTGCCCTGCTTGTAGAAGACCCAGCCCAGGCTGTCGAGGTAAGCGCCGTTGAGCGGCTCCTCGCCGAGGGCGTATCGGATCATCTTTTCGGCGCGATCGAGATTGACGCCCTGGTCGGCCCAGGTGTAGCCGAGATCGTTGTTGATGCCGGGGTCGGTTGGCGTGAGGGCGAGGATTTCCTCGAGCTGCTGATTGGCCTGGCTGGGCCTTTCGGTGAGTTGATAGACGCGGGAGAGAATCTGCCGCATGTCGATGACGACGCGGGGATCGTATCCATCGCTAACGGCGCGCTCGTTGAGCTGCCTGTTGAGCAGGTTCATCGCCTCCTTTTCGGCCTCCTGATAGCGCTGGGCCTCGATCAACGTCTGAAGCAGTTGCAGGTCTTCGCGGGAGCCGTCCGGTCCGGCGGCCATTCGGCGATAGAGCTCAGCGGCCTCCTCGAAACGGCGGGCCAGGCGGTAACTGCGGCCCAGCAGCGGGCCATAGACGCCTTCCATACGGGGAAGCTCCATGCCGGTCTGGGCGACTTCGATAGCGCTGTCCCAATCGCGAACCTGCCAGAAGAGGCGGATCAGCAGGTCATTGAGGTCGTAGTCTTCGGGGTCGGCCGCGAGCCAGGTGAGGACGCGCTGCTGGGCTTCGACGTGCCTTCCGGCGGCGCTGAGCTGACCGACGTACATGCGGCGTAGTTCGCTGCTGGTCGGATCGTCGGAGAGCCAATCGCCGGCCTGCTTGACGGCCTCATCGTTGCGTTCGGCGCCTCTGAGTGCGGAGAGCAGCAGGACACGGCGGTTGATGTCCCTGGGCGCCGCGTCGTACCACTGCTGGGCGGTCTCGACGCACTCGTCAAACCGGCGGGCGAGCTTCAAGACGGCGACGAGTTGGGTGATGACCGGGGCCTTGAGTTCGTCGGTATCGGCTCGCTGGAGCTGGGCGGTGAACTGGTCGGCCGCGGTCGTCAGATCGCCCTGGGCGAGGGCCAGCCTCGCAAGTCTTTGGCTGTATGTGTTGTCATGCGGGCGAAGCGTGAGGAGGGTGGTCAGTGTCTCGGCGGCGGCATCGTATTCGAGGAGCTTGGAATCATAATCGGCCTTGCGCTCCAGGCTGCCGATGTCGAACGGGTCGGTGGCAACGGCGGCGTCGATTTCCCGCCTGGCCTCGGGCAGATCGCCGGTGGCTTCATAGGTCATGGCGAGTGCCAGATGGGTGGCCGATTCGTTGGGGTAGTCGGCGATGATCTTCTTCAGGGCGGCGCGATATTCTTCGAGGCGCTGCTTGCCCGATGGGGCCTTGCTTTCCGCCAGATTCATCAGGGCGCGGCAGCGCTCGACGGGTGCGCCCGTCAGGCCGAGCCTCTTAAAGTCGGCGAAGTACTCTTTGGCGCGTTTGCCCTTGCGGGTGTTGAGCAGGATGCGGATCAACTGCTCGCGGGCCGGGAGGAAGCGGGGGTCAACATCGTCGAGGATGCGACGGTAGAGATTCTCGGCGCGGGGGAATTCGCCGGCGCGCTCGTGCATCTCGGCGAGCTTGAACAACGGGTTGGGGTCGTCGCGATCGAGACGGAATGCCTCAAGAAACGCAGTCTCGGCCTTTTGCGGCTCGCCGAGGGCGACGTATGCCTGTCCGACGACGCTCTGCAATGCGGCCGATGAGATGTCCCGATCGATCGCCGCCTCCGCCTTTTCGAGGGCCTGTTGCCAGTCATGCCTTTGCAGGGCGATTTGCGCGTCGAGGACGACGGCCGGGACGAAGTCAGGATGCTGTGTGACGATCGGGTCGCATGCCTGTTGAGCCTCGTCGGTGCGGTCCGACGCGAAGAGGAACGCCGCAACGAGGAAGGCCGATGATGCATCGTCGGGCTTGGCTGCGGCGCTGCGCTTCGCGGCATCGACCAGGCGCGGCAACATGCCGGATGACCGGGCTTCGCTGATGAATTCACGGACGAGGCGATCGGCCGCGTCTTCCCCATTTAAGATTTGATGGAGGACCTCAATGGCCCGATCGGGCTCGCCGAGCTTCAGTCGCAGCCGCGCGAGCAGGATCCATGCCTCGGATTGTGACGGATCCGCCTCGACGACGTCGCTGAGGACTTTTGCTGCTTGACTCGATTGCTGCTCGTCGGTGAGCATTCTGGCGATGGCGAGCTTGGCGGAAACCCGGCTGGAGCGCCTGGCCATCGAAACGAGACGATCGACGAATTGCGACGACCGATCGGTCAGCTTGCAGACTTGCTTGAGCAGGTCGATCGCCTCATCGGTGTTGTCGTCCTGTGCGGCGAAGTCATCCACCATGCGAAGCGCTTCGTCGGCGTCGCCGGCCCGGGCGAGTTCCAGGATGAGGGCCTTTTGAAGGGTCTTATCGTCGGGACTGGCATCGACCGCCTTTCGGTACGCCTCGACAGCTCGATCGTGACGACCCAGCTCCGACTCAATCTCACCGAGCAGGGCGGGCGCCTTTGTGCGATAAAGGATCACGACCTCATGCAGTTCCCGGCGCTGATCCATTTCCGGCGTCGGGTCTTGGATGGCCGACTGAAACGCCCTAAGTTGGTCGGACGCAGCGGCGAGGTATCCTTCCTCTCGCAGGGCAAGGGCCAGTGAGAGATGGGCCAGGACGCGCTCACTGCGCTGCGGCTGGTCGGGGGAACCGGCGAGCAGCGCCAATCGCAAGAGCGCGATAGCGTCGGTGGTGCGGTTCTGCTGAAGCGCGATTTCGCCGAGCAGTTGATAAACCGCCGGATCGCGCGGGCGGGCGCGGACGACCTCCTCGAGGTGATTGCGCGCCAGCGCCAGATCGCCCTGCTGAATCGCCGTGCGGGCGAGCATGATGCGGGCGTCGTGCAGGTCGGGCTTTATTTGCAGGGCTTTCTCGATGGCGGCGGCGGCGTCTGCCCAGAGCCCCTCATCGAATCGGCGGCGACCGGTCTCCAGATAGCGCAGGGCCTGAGGCTTTGGCTCGGGCGACGGCTGCACAGATTCTTCGGGGAGTGTGGGGATGGGGGTGATCTTCTCCAAGGGCAGGAATGCCTTGGCGCTTTCCGGCGCGGCGGCGGAATCCGTGGCGTCGGTTTGTGGTTTTGTGCAGTGGGAGAGACTCAGGAGTGCGACCGAGGCGAGGCTCAGAAGAAGCGGTTTAAGATTCAAGCCGGTCAACATGGCGAGATCCATCTCCTGTCTGGGACGGCTGCGAATGCAATCTACGGATTCTAGCGGTGGCGTCGGCGACTGCTCGAACTTCGCGTTGATCGGGCGACAGATTTTGTCGCGGCGGACCTGGACTTTGTGGCGGTCGGCTTGGCCTTGCGGGCCACCTTGGACGCCGCCTTCTTCGCGTTGCCGGTCTTGGGCGCGGCGGACTTGGCGGCGACGGCGGGGTCCGCGTTCCGGGCCGGCTCGGGTTTTTCAACGGGGGCGGGGGTCGGCTTGGAAGATTTTCGCGGGGCATGGACCGAGGCGTATTTCTTGAACTGCGCGTAAAAGCCGGGGGCCTGCGCGGCGCTGATCTGCGAGGCGAGGAATTTCTGGATCTCCTCGACCGAGGCATTGGGCTCGACACACCCTTCGCGGCGAAGAATCTCGCACATGGCGACATCGGCTGGGACGCAGTGAGACTTGAAGCATCGAAGCAGCACGGTGGCGCGGGCGTGGGCGTTGATCCCGTGAAGACTATTCAGGAAGGACTCGGCGGTTCTGCGGGCGGACTTCTTGAGGAAGGCGAGGTCCAGGTGATGCAGCTTGTTGAAGAGGACGATGAGGGCGCGACAAATGTCCTCGGCGGCACGACGACACGAGGGATAGTCGGCGCCGATGATCTCGACGATTTCGGAGACGGGCGTGACCCGCAGCTCGTTGATGTCGACCACGGCTTCGCGGAGCTTGGCGAGGGCGGCATTGGCCCGGGCCTCGGCGGCGTGGTCAGTGAGGATGCCGCGAAGAAGCTGCTCCATCGGTTCGTCGACCGGCGGCAGGGCGGCGGCACTCTCCTTGCGAATTTTCTTGAGGAGCTTCTTGAACTCGCGTGCGTGCATCGAAGCGTTCTTCATTCATCGACTCCGTCGTGTGAATCGGGTTCGGTCGGCCGACCCGGCGGCGAAGACTCCGGCGCTTCGCCGGGCTCGGCGGGGGCCGTATCGGCGATGGCCTCGTTGATCTGTTGGATGGTGCGGGCGGCGATTTTCAGTCCGTGGTCAAGGTGGAAGCAGACCATGGGGCATTGTCGAATATCAAGGCTTTTGGCCAGTCGGCTGTGGATCATTCCGCGGGCGCTTTCGAGGCCGCGGAGGGTTGTGACGGCTTCGGCATCGGAGCCCATGACGCTGACATAGACATTGGCATGTCGCAGATCGCCGGACATCTCGACGCGGGTGACGCTGGTGAAGCGGCTGACGCGCGGGTCGGAGATTTTTGAGGCGATGGCGTCGCTGACAACGTCGCGGACGACATGGCCGATGCGCTCTAGGCGGAAGGACATTCGAGACCTCGTGGGCGTGAGTGAGTCGGCGTCGATCCGGGGCGGGCGCGTTTAGAAAAGCTCGATGTCATAATCCACCAGGGAAAGCGTGTGAACCTGTCGTACTTCGTCCACGATTTTGGAGAGGCAGGAGTCTGTGAATCGCCGGTCGTTGGAGACCATGGCCAGACCGATGACCGATCGGCGATGCTCGTCGAGGTCTCCGACTTCGGCGACCGAGACGTTGTGCCGGTGGAAAATCCGGTCCTTGAGTCCCTTGATGACTCGACGTTTGTCCTTGAGCGACATGGCCCCTGGGATCGTCAACTCCATCGTCAATACACCGATGACCACACCGATCCACTTCGTGGTTAGGGATTCGACATCCTGACCCAGGACTTCGTGCCGGCCGTGACGACCCGGCACGGCGCCCGGTGACAATTATACGACACTCCATGCCGGGCGGACCTACAGTTTCCGCGCCACTTTGATGACCTCGAAAGTTTCGATGATGTCGCCCGGCTTGAGATCGTCAAAGCCGGCGATGCGAATACCGCACTCGAAGCCGTTCTTAACTTCCTTGGCGTCGTCCTTGAATCGCCGCAGGGACTCAATGGCGGACTTGTCCCGGATGACGACGCCGTCGCGAATGACCCGGGCCATGTTGGAGCGCTGAATGACGCCGTCGCGGACGAAGCAGCCGGCGATCTTGCCGACCTTGGAGATGTTGAACACCTCCCGGACCTCGGCCCGACCGCGTGACTCGATTTTTTCGTCGGGGGTCAGCAGGCCTTCGAGGGCCTTCTTGATGTCGTCCAGGACGTTGTAAATCACGCGATAGCTGCGGATATCGACGCCGAGTCCGTCGGCCATCTTTTGGACGGCGGGCTCCGGCACGACGTAGAACGCGAGAATGATGGCCTTGCTGGCCTGGGCCAGAATCAGGTCTGACTCGGTGACCGTACCGACGCCGGCGTGCAGCACTTCGAGGCGCACCTGATCGGTGGGGAACTCGGCAAGGGTCTTCCGGAGAACGTCGACAGATCCCTGAACGTCGGCGCGAATGATGACCGGGAGGGTGGGGACCCGGCCATCCTCTGCGCCGGCCAGGAGGGATTCGAGGTTGGTGGGCTTGGCGGTGCGCAGCAACTGAGACTCGCGGCGGCGCATGGCCTCGTCGGCGGCGATTTCCTTGGCCCGCTGAAGGTCGTTGACGACGTAGAAGCGATCACCGGCCTGGGGGATATCGGAAAGGCCGGTGACTTCGACGGGGGTCGAGGGCCCGGCGGACTTCAGCACCTTGGCGCGGTCGTCTCTGATCGAGCGAACGCGACCAAATGCCGGTCCGCAGACGATGATGTCGCCGGTCTTGAGGGTGCCTTCCTGAACGAGCAGGTGAGCGAGATTCCCCTGTCCGCCGTCTCGCTCGGCCTCGATGACAGAGCCGGTGGCGGGGATGGTGGGATCGGCCTTCAGATCGAGAACGTCGGAGAGCGTGGCCAGGTGGGCGAGAAGTTCGTCGATGCCTTCTCCGGTGGAGGCGGACGTCTTGACGACGTCGATGTCACCGCCCCAGTCGCCGCTGGGCGTCAGGCCGTGCTCGGTGAGTTGGCCGTAGATCTTGTTAATGTCGTGCGGGAGGTCGATCTTATTCAGGGCGACGACGATGGTGGTGTTGGCCGCCTTGGCATGATTGATGGCCTCGATCGTCGTCGGCATGACGCCGTCATCGGCAGCCACGACCAGAACGACGACGTCGGTCATGTGAGCGCCGCGGGCACGCATCGCGGTAAAGGCGGCGTGGCCCGGCGTATCCAGAAAGGCGACGTACTTGTCGTCGACCTTCGCCCGGTAGGCGCCGATGTGCTGGGTGATGCCGCCGGCCTCGCCCGCGGCGACCTTTGCGTTTCGGATGCGGTCGAGGAGGCTGGTCTTTCCGTGGTCGACGTGACCGAGGACGGTGACCACCGGCGGACGGGTGACGAGCTTCTTGCGCTCGAGGGCCGCGAACTCATCGCGAAGGACTTCGGTGGCCGAGCGGGCCTGAGCAACTTCGAGCTCGATGCCGACTTCAAGGGCCATGAGCTGAGCAATTTCGGTGGAAATCGCGCTGTTGATATTGGCGAGTTGACCGTGCTCCTGAATGAGTCGCTTGACGATCTCGGCGACGGGGATACCGGTTTCGCGCGAGAAGTCCTTGACGATGATCGGCTCCGTCAGCTCGACCTTGTCCTTGCGGACATGGGTCTGGGCGGTGCGGCCGACGGTTCGCCGGGTGGAGTGCTTGCCCTCGATGGCCTTCAGGCCGCCGATGCCGCGCCCGGAGGCGTGAGCCAGCCGGTCTTTGCGTTCGATCAGGTCGCGATCGCGCCATTCGCGCAGTTTTTCGTTGACGTCTTCACGTGTATCGCGAATGCTGCGCCTCGGATTGGCGCGGGCATCGGCCGCGTCGCCGGCGCGAGCGCCTTCCTTTCCGCGGACCACAGGACCGCGACTGCGACGGCGGGTCTCTTCTTCTTCCGCGGTGAGACCGCGAACAGGTGCGGATCCGCCGGCGGGCGGACGCGGAGGCGGGCGGTAGGTCGGGCGCGGACGGTGGACCTCGTCCGGTTTGTCGATACGGATGAGCTTGGGGCCGCTGAGCTTGGCGGGCTGGGGGACGTTCTGCGGACCGGCCACATTCGGGACCACGGGCGGTTTAGCTTCGGTCTGTTGAGCCGCCGGGGCCAGCTCGGCGGGCGGCGCGGCCACATCGGGCTCCTCCGGTGGCGCCGGCGGAGCGGCATCTTCCTGCGGCGGCGCTTCCTTGGTGACGACGGTCGGCTGCTCGACGACGGTCTCCTCTTTGGCGACCTTCGCGGCGGGCTTTGTCTCAGCCGGGGGGGCGGGGACATCCTCAGTGGGGGGCTCCATCACGGCGACGCCGGATTGGGAGTCCGAATCGCGGTCGGAGGATTCCGTCTTCTTGGTGGATCGCTTGGGCTTGACGGTGACGGCCTTGATGTCGACGGGCTTGGAGTCCTCGATGGCGCTGGCGTGCAGACCGGGGGTGAACCACTCGCGAATCGTGGCTTCGAGGCCGGCCGAGACCACGTGCATGTGGTTCTTGATCTCGATACCTTCGGCGCGGCATTTTTCAATGATGGTCTGGCTCTTGACGCTTAGTTCCTTCGCCAGATTGTGCACTCGCACTTTTTTCTCAGACAAATAATCTCTCCAAACCACGGTTCACAGTTCGCGGCGGATCGCTCCGCTCGCATTGAATCTCTTTCAGGAAGGACGACCTACACCCCGGGGGTCGCCTCCTCTGTTTTCTCCGTCATCGCGCTGTCGTCCGCGGCCGGTTCGGACGGCTTTTCTTCGACGGCCTCGGGTTCACTCGCGTCGGTTGCCTCGGCGCTCGTTGACGCATCATCAGACGAATCAGCCGCGGGGGCCTCCGAAACTTCGCCGCTCACAGCTTCGCTCGACTCGACTTCGCTCGACTCGGATTCACTCGACTCGGTTTCGCTCTGGGCTGCTGCGCCCGCCTTCAGGGCCTCGGCCGCGCGGCTCTTCTCCTCGGCTCGCTCCACCTCGACGAGCTTGGCCTCTTCGGTGCAGCGATTAACGATGATCTCGGCGAGTTCCTTGGTGAGGTCGAGCTCGGCGACGAGGGTATCCGGGCCGACTTCCTGAACGTCCATGACGCTGATCATGCCCAGGAGCGAGATTCGCTCGGCGATCATTTCGTCCATGCCTTCAATGGTGCGAAGGGTGGTGGCCAGGCGATCGAGGCCCTTGTTGTATTCCTTGGGAGTGAGGATGTCGATGTCCCAGCCGGTGAGGCGAGCGGCGAGGCGTACGTTTTGTCCGCGCTTGCCGATGGCGAGGGAGAGCTGCTCCTCCGGCACGACGACGGTTGCGCGTCCAAGCTCGAAGCATAGCGCCGTATCCTGCACCTCGGCGGGCTTGAGGGCGTTGGAGATGAGGATCTGCGAAGACTCGTTCCAGCGGACGATGTCGATCTTCTCGCCGCCGAGTTCTTCGACGATGTTCTTGATGCGGCTGCCGCGGACGCCGACGCAGGCGCCGACGGCATCGACCTTGGTGTCGATCGACGAGACGGCGACCTTGGTGCGGTAGCCGGCCTCGCGGGCCAGGGCTTTGATCTCAATAATCCGCTCGGCCACTTCGGGGACTTCCACTTCAAAGAGGCGGCGGATGAAGTCGGGATGACTGCGCGAGAGGATGATCTTCACCTGGTGGGGGGCTTCGCGCACTTCGAGGATGAGGGTGCGGATGCGCTCGCCGGGCTGATGGGTTTCGCCGGAGATCTGCTCGCTGCGGGGCAGGAAGCCCTCGGTGCGGCCGATGTTGACGATCAAAGCGCCGCCTTCAAAGCGCGAGACGGTGCCGGTGAGGATGGTGCCTTTTCGCTCGACGAATTCCTCGTAGATGCTGCCGCGTTCGGCCTCGCGGATTTTCTGGATCATGACCTGCTTGGCCGTCTGGGCGGCGATGCGGCCGAGGTCGTTCATGGAGATGGGCTCGCCGTTGAGGACGGCGGCAATTTCGCCGCTGAGGCGGTCGATTGTGACGGTGACCTCTTCCTCCGGGCCGTATTTCTTCCGAATGGCGGATTCCATGGCCAGTTCGAGATCGCCGAGGACAATGTCCTTGTCGATGTTCTTCTCACGGGCCAGGCCGTCGACGATTCTGATGAGTTCTGCGTTCACGTTTCGAGTTTCCTGTTTCGTTTTTCTTGCGTGGTAAGCCGGCGTCCACGCCCGCCTGAGTTTCGTTTCCGCGGGGAGGCAACAAGCTCCACGCTCTCTAAAAACAAAAAAAGCGGGCGACCAGGCGAGCCCACTTTTTCATACCACAAGACGCCGGACGTCTCGGGCGAGTCGTCGATTCTTGAGGAGCATGCTTCAGCGCATAGGCTGACTCCCGCAAGCGACCCTGACCGCTCGATCCCATCGGATCCCGCGCAAGCTGACAGCCGGCTTATTGTTCACCGGCCGCGCTCCGTACGGGGACGACGGAAATGTTGCGGCCCGTCTCACCCGGCTCGAAGAGATGAACGCGCGTCATGTCGATCAACATGTCGAGTTCCTGCCCTTCGCAAACACCGGCACGCAGGTCCACACGCCCGACCAGCTTCGTTCCCATTGTCGTGGTCATGTGGACATCCTTCCGATCACCCAGCGGCTCAACCTGCGTCACGCGCGCCTTCAGCTTCGCGTAGGGCAGGTTCTCGCCGGATTGCCGAACGCAAAAGGCGTCCGGCCTGATTCCCAATACCAGCGGCCGCTGGGAAAAACCCGTTGCGGCCCTGGCCAGCTTTTGCGGCAGCGGCAATCGCTCGCTGCCGTGCTCGAAGGCGGCGTCGCCGTTTTCGCCGACACATCTGCCCTCGATGAAACCCATCGGCGGCGTTCCGACGAAGGCGGCGACAAACCGATTCGCCGGGCTTTCGTAGACTTCCAGAGGCGAGGCCGCCTGGAAGATCACGCCGTCTTTCATGACGACGACCCGATCGCTCAGGGTCATCGCCTCTTCCTGATCGTGCGTGACGTAGATCGTGGTCGTATTCAGCCGCTTCTGGAGACGTCTGATTTCGGAGCGCATCTCCACGCGGAGTTTCGCATCGAGATTCGAGAGGGGTTCGTCAAAGAGGAACACCTTCGGCTCTCGAACGATTGCCCGACCAACCGCGACGCGCTGCCGCTGACCACCGGAAAGGGCCTTGGGCTTGCGATCGAGCAGATTCTCGATACCGAGCAGTGCCGCGGCCTCACGCACTTTAAGATCGATGTCCGCCTTGCTGAGCCCGAGCTGCCTTCGACGAAGGCTCAGGCTGAAGGCCATGTTCTTGTACACCGTCATGTGCGGGTACAAGGCGTAATTCTGAAAGACCATGGCGATATCGCGGTCTTTGGGAGGGGTCTGATTGACCACTCTTCCGTCAATCGCGATTGCACCGGCACTGATGTCTTCCAGGCCGGCCACCATGCGCAGAGTCGTACTTTTTCCGCAACCGGAAGGTCCGACGAGAACGACGAACTCCCGGTCCGCGATGTCCAGGCTGACCCGGTCCACCGCCGTCACGCCACCTGGATAAACCTTGGTGACATTTGTTAAAGTCACACGTGCCATAGGTTTATACCGCGGATCGCGTAACGACTCTGAGAAAGGGGATTATAAGTCCTTATATGGGGCGGTCAATCGCAAATCCGCAGGCCGCGAAATCGCGGAGGAAGGGGGCGAAAAGGGTGAATGGCCAGGACTCGAATTCTCCGGTCCGCGGGTCTGAGTCGTCCGATAATCGCTGCAATCGCCGTAATTCGCGATGTAGGGCCGTGTCGGATGAAAGACGCCGATTTGCCGCATCGATTGGCGTGATTGGGTGTCCCATCCCGGTGCGTCTTATTCCGTTTCGCGCGACCCAACGAAGCCATCCACACTCGCCGCATTTCACAGTCGCATCAGGAACTTACGTTCAAGATGTTGCTCGACCGGGTATTATTCGCTGCAAGTCTCAGGAACTTTCAATCGCATGGAGGCGCATTTCTCGATGTCGCACAAGGCCGCCGCCCCTTTTGTTCACCTGCACGTCCACACGCACTACAGCCTGCTCGACGGCGCCAATCGCATCGACGAACTGGTTAAGACGTCCAAGGACATGGGCATGCCGGCCGTGGCGATTACCGACCACGGCAACATGTTCGGCGTGATCGAGTTCTATCGCGCGGCGATCAGCGCCGGCATCAAACCGATTCTCGGCATGGAGGCCTACCTCGCGCCAGGCGATCGACGCGCGAAGGAGAAAGACCACTGGGGCGAAAGCAATTATCACCTTCTGTTGCTGGCGATGAACAACGTCGGCTACAAGAACCTGCTCAAGCTCTCGTCGATCGGCTATCGCGAAGGGTTTTATTCCAAGCCGCGCATCGATCGCGAAGTTCTCGCGGCCCATCATGAAGGGCTCATCTGCACCAGCACCTGCCTCGGCGCGGAGATTCCGCAGGCGCTCATTCACCGCGATCGGGCGACGGCCGAGAAGATGGCGGACTGGTACCTGTCGCTGTTCGGGCCGGAGCGGTTCTTCATCGAGTTGCAGGATCACGGCATCGAGGAGCAGCGGACGATCAACCCGGAGTTGATCGACATCGCGAAGCGCAAGGGCCTGGGGCTGATCGCGACGAACGACGTGCACTACCTGCGGCATGAGGACGCCGAGGCGCACGACGTCCTGTGCTGCATTCAGACGAAGGCGATGCAGGACGACGTCGATCGCTTCAAGTTCCCGACGGACCAGTTCTATCTGAAGTCGCCGGACGAGATGGCGAACCTGTTCCCGCAGATCGGCGAGGCGATGACAAACACCGTGCGCATCGCCGACATGTGCAACGTCGACCTGGACTTCACCAAGCGCCACACGCCGGTCTATCGTCCGCCGGACAAGCAAACGGCGGAGGAGTACCTTCGGAAGCTTGTGTTTGACGGCGCGATTGAGCGCTATGGAGAGGTGACGGACGAGCTGCGCGAGCGGATCGACTACGAATTGGAGGTCATCCAGTCCAAGGGCTTCTCCAGCTACTTCCTCATCTGCTGGGACTTCGTCCATTATGCCCGGGACAACGGGATTCCCTGCGGGGCGCGCGGCAGCGGATGTTCGTCGGTCGTGGCTTATTGTCTGCACCTGTCGCAGCCGGACCCGCTGCGGTATGGGCTGTACTTCGAGCGGTTCATGGACCCGGACCGCGACGAGATGCCGGATATCGACATCGACATCTGCCAGAACGGCCGCGAGCGCGTCATTCAGTATGTGCGCGAGAAATACGGCCACGTCGCGCAGATCATCACCTTCGGGACGCTCAAGGCCCGGGCGGCGATTCGCGACGTCTGCCGTGTCACCGGCGTGTCACTGGCCGAGGCGGACAAGATCGCCAAGCTGGTTCCCGAAGAGTTGAAGATGACGCTCGACAAGGCCCTGTCGCGCGAGCCGGAGCTGAGGCGGCTCTACGAGTCGGACAATCGCGTGCGGCGCGTGATCGACATCGGCCGGCGCGTCGAGGGGCTGGCCCGGCACGCCGGCGTTCACGCGGCGGGCGTGGTCATCGCCGATGAGCCGCTGGACGGTCTGCTGCCGCTCTACAAGGCATCGGGCTCGGACGCGATCATCACGCAGTTCGAGGGGCCGACCGTGGAGATGGTCGGACTGCTGAAGATGGACTTCCTGGGGCTGCGGACCCTGAGTGTCATCACGCTGGCATGCAAGCTGGTCGAGCAGAATCACGGCGTGAAGATCGACCTGGACCGCGTGGACCTTGAGGATCAGACGGTCTATGCCGTTTTCGCCAGCGGCCAGACCAAGGGCGTGTTCCAGTTTGAGTCCGGCGGCATGCGCGACGTTGTGATGAAGATGCGGCCCAACCGGATCGAGGACCTCATCGCCGCGAATGCCCTTTACCGGCCGGGGCCGATGGTGAACATTGACGCGTACATCGCCCGCAAGCATGGCGAGCAATGGGGCACGCCGCACAAGATCATGGATGAGGTGCTGGAGGAGACCTACGGCATCATCGTGTATCAGGAGCAGGTGGCCCGGCTGGTGAATCAGCTCGGCGGCATCGAGCGCAAGCGGGCATTTCGGCTGGCCAAGGCGATCAGCAAGAAAAAGACCTCGATGATCGAGGCGGAGCGCGTGCCGTTCGTCGAGGGCAGCGTCAAGAAGGGTCTCAGGAAGGACGTCGCCGAGGAAATCTTCAATCAGATTCTCCCGTTCGGTGAGTACGCCTTCAACAAGGCCCACTCGACGGGCTACGCACTGGTCGCGTTCCAGACCGCATACATCAAGGCGCACTATCCGGTCGAGTTCATGGCGGCCCTGCTTACCTTTGAAATGGGCGACACCGACAAGGTCGTCGATTACATCGAGGAGTGCCGCCGCATCGGCATCGACGTGCGCCCGCCGGACATCAACAGCAGCCGGTCGGATTTCACCGTGGTCCATCCCAAGGGCGGCACCGGGCAGCCGTTCATCCGATTCGGCCTCGCGGCGATCAAGGGTGTCGGCGAGCGGGCGGTCCAGAGCATCATCGAGGCGCGCGAAAGCGGCGGGCCGATCCGGGACATCTTCGACTTCTGCGAGCGGATCGACGCGCAGGCGGTCAATCGCGGCGTGGTTGAAGCGCTCATCAAGGCCGGCGCGTTCGATACCACCGGGGCGATGCGCAAGGCGCTGATTCTCGCGCTGGATCGGGCCCTGCAAATGGGTGTCGAGGCGCAGCGGGACAAGGCGAGCGGACAGCTCAGCATGTTCGGCGGGGGCGGCGCGGAAGAACCGCCGCCGGCGCTCTCGACGCAGGAATGGTCCGAGGCCGAAATGCTCGCCCAGGAAAAGAGCGTGCTGGGTTTTTACGTGACGAGTCATCCGCTCTCGACGCACGCGGAGATGCTTCGCAAATTTGCCTCCGCGGACTGTGCGGATATTCAGCATTTGCCAGAAGAGACCGAGATCGTCGTCGGCGGGATGATCAGCCGCGTGCGCCTGGTGACGACCAAGTCCGGGCGAAACGCCGGTTCGAAACTGGCGGTCCTTGTGTTCGAAGATGTGACCGGCTCCATCGAGGCGGTGGTCTATAGTGAGGACCTTGAGAAGTACCGCGACCTGATCGGCCCGGATCGGCTGGTATTTCTGCGCGGCAAGGTGGATCGCCGCCGCGAGGACCCGTCGCTTCGCGTGTCGGAAGTCATGTCGATGGAGGAAGGCCCGGCGCGGCTGGCCGACGCAGTGATCCTGAGCGTGCGCAACAGCGGGATGGAGGGCTCGTCGCTTTCACGGCTTCACGAAGTCTGCGCGGCTCATCGGGGGGATCGCAACCTATTCCTGCGCGTGCAGACGCCGGGCCAGATGGTGACGGTCCTGCGCTGCGGGGTGGACATGTGCGTGAAGCCGGATGATGCCTTCGTGTCGGAAATAGAGACGATCCTCGGGCCCGGCGCCGTTGATGTCGTGGGCCAGCGCCGCGCGAAGCCGAATCGGACGCCGCTGCCCGACGATGACGAAAGCGAGTCGGCGGCGGAGCTTGCCGAGGCCATGGCCTAGCGAGCGCGGCCCGTTTCCGTTTCGGCTACACGCGGTTCGACGTTCGTTCGGACGCGCCTACAATAGCGCCACGGAGGGACTTAGCGGCGCACCGATGGAACCCACCACGATTGAAATCAAAAATGCGCGGGAGCATAACCTGCGCTCGGTCTCGCTCACCCTGCCGCGCGGGAAGCTGATCGTCTTCACCGGCGTCTCGGGGAGCGGCAAGAGCAGTCTGGCCTTCGACACGCTTTACGCCGAGGGGCAGCGGCGCTATGTTGAGTCGCTTTCGTCATACGCCCGGCAATTCATGGGCCAGATGCAAAAGCCCGACTGCGATCAGATCACCGGGCTTTCGCCGTCCATCGCCATTCAGCAGAAGACGACCGGCTGGAACCCGCGATCGACGGTGGGGACGATCACGGCGATTTACGATTTCCTGCGCGTGTTGTTCGCGCGGATCGGCACGCAGCATTGCACGCAGTGCGCCCGGCCGATCACGGCGCAGTCGCGCGAGCAGATCACCGCGGGGATACTTGCCGCCTTCGGGGGCGAGTCGTCGCGCGTTTTGATGCTCGCTCCGGTTGCCCGGGGGCAGAAGGGCGAGTTCCGCGATTTGTTCGATGACCTGCTTCGGGCGGGCTACGTGCGGGCCCGGGTGGATGGGGAGGTCGTCACCCTGCGCGAGGACTTGGCGCTTCAGAAGAACCGCCGCCACGACATTGAAGTGGTGATCGATCGGTTGACGCTCGATGAGAAGGTGCGGCCGCGACTGGCCGAGGCGGTGGAAAGCGCGCTTCGCGTCGGGGCAGGGACGCTCATCGTCGCGCCGGATGCCGGAAAGGTCGAAGGCAAGCCGGGCGGGAAGCGTTCCGAGGCCGGCGAAAAGGTCTTTTCCTCGAAGTACGCCTGCACCCAGTGCAACATCTCGTTCGAGCCGCCGACGCCGCAGCTTTTCTCCTTTAATTCGCCGACGGGCATGTGCCTGCGATGCGACGGGCTGGGGGAATTGATCGACTTCGATCCCGAGTTACTGGTGCCCGATCCCAAGCTGAATTTTTACGCGCCTTGTGTCGCGCCGATGCGGACGAAGGTCGGCAAGTGGCGGCGTCATATTTACGACGGCGTAGCCAGGGCGGTCGGGTTTGACATTCGCAAACCGTGGAAGGACCTGCCGAAGAAGGCCCGCGATGCCCTGCTCCATGGGACCGGCGATCGACACATCACCTACGAGTGGCGATGGTCCGGCGGTCTGTGGATGCACGGCGGCACCTTCGAAGGCGTCATCGCCGAACTGCGCGACAAGTATCGCAAGGCGAAGGCGGCGTTCGTCCGCGAGTACTACGAGAAATACATGCGGCGCGGGCCGTGCCCGGAGTGCCGGGGGTCGCGGCTCAATCGCCAGGCGATGGGGGTGCGCATTCCGATTGCCGCGGGCAAGAATGGCGGCCCGAATATTCACGAATTGTGCGCGATGTCCGTCGCGTCGGCGGGGGAGACACTGGCGAATCTGAAGCTCACGCCGGTGCAGGCCATCGTGGCCGAGGAAGTGCTCAAGGAGCTGCGCACGCGGCTGGAGTTTCTGATGAAGGTGGGGTTGCACTACCTCGCGCTGGATCGCACGGCCCCGACGCTTTCCGGCGGCGAGCTTCAGCGCATTCGCCTGGCCGGGCAGATCGGCGCGGGGCTCGTCGGCGTGTTGTACGTGCTGGACGAGCCGTCGATCGGATTGCACCCGCGGGATAATGAGATGCTGCTGGAGAGTCTGCTGACCCTGCGCGACATGGGCAATACGCTCATCGTCGTCGAGCATGACGAGGCGACCATGCGCGCTGCCGACGAGATCGTGGACTTCGGCCCGGGGCCCGGTGTGCGCGGCGGGGAGGTGGTCGTGCAGGGGACGATGGACGACATCGCGAAAAGCGAGCGGTCGCTGACCGGGCAATACTTGAGCGGCAGGAGAGAGATCGAGGTGCCGAAGGCGCGGCGACCGGTGGTGCGGAGTTCCACCGGCCGCAAAAAGCGCGCGGCGAAGGGCGCTCAGTGATCATGCGAAGCAACATCCTGGAGGCAATCGGTAACACGTCGTTCGTGCAGCTTCGCGGCGTGGCGACGGTGCTGAAGCGTCACAAGCCCGACGTTCGGTTCGTCGCCGTCGAGCCGGCCGAGTCCGCCGTGCTCTCGGGCGGACAGCCCGGTCCGCACAAGATCGAAGGCGTGGGCATCGGCTACACGCCGCCCCTGTGGGAGCCGGGCCTCGTGGATTCGATCATTCCCGTCTCGACCTCCGACGCGAAGGAGATGACGCGCCGCCTTGCGCGCGAGGAGGGCCTCTTCGCCGGGACATCGTCCGGGGCCAACGTGCTGGCGGCGATCCAAGTCGGTCGCAAACTCGGGCCCAAAGGGCATGTCGTGACATTGATGATCGATTCAGGTTTGAAGTACCTGAGTACCGACGTCTATCGTCGGCCAAAACAAGGAACGGAAGTCGAAGCTCGCCCATGAAACGTCGTGCCCGCGACCAAGCAATGGAACCGCAGCGATCCGAGCATGCCTGGCTCGCCGTGCGCGGCGCGCGGCATAACAATCTCAAGAACATCACCGTCGACATCCCGCTCGGCCGCTTCGTCTGCGTGACCGGCGTTTCCGGCAGCGGGAAGAGTTCGCTGGTCAACGACATCCTCCGCGAGAAACTCGTCATGCTGCTCAACGGGGCGGAGAGCGCAAATCCCGGCGCGCATGATGCGATCACCGGCCACGAGCATCTCGACAAGATCATCGACATCGACCAATCCCCGATCGGCCGCACCCCGCGCAGCAACCCCGCGACTTACATCAAGGTCTTCGACGAGATACGCGATCTCTTCGCGAAGCTGCCGGACAGCAAGGTGCGCGGTTACGCGCGCGGGCGATTCTCCTTCAACGTGCCGACCGGCGACAAGTCCGGCGGTCGATGCGAGGCCTGCGAGGGCAACGGCTCCAACCGCGTCGAGATGGATTTTCTCGCCGACATCTGGGTGACGTGCCCGGTCTGTCAGGGCAAGCGCTTCAACCGTGAGACGCTTCAGATTCTCTACAAGGGCCGGACGATCTCCGACGTGCTGAACATGGACGTGCAGGAGGCGCTGGCTCACTTCGAGGCCATCCCCAAGATTCGCGGCATGCTGGCCACGCTGCACGAAGTCGGCCTCGACTATCTCAAACTCGGCCAGTCCAGCACGACGCTGTCCGGCGGCGAGGCGCAGCGCATCAAGCTGGCCCGCGAACTGGTGAAGCGCTCCACCGGGCGAACGCTTTACATCCTCGACGAACCGACGACCGGTCTGCACTTCGAAGACATCCGTCGACTGCTCGCCGTGCTGCACGGCTTCGTCGATGCGGGCAACACCGTGCTCGTCGTCGAACACAATCTGGACGTGGTGAAGACGGCGGACTGGGTGATCGACCTGGGCCCCGAGGGCGGCGAGGCGGGGGGGTTCATCGTCGTTGAAGGCACGCCGGAGGAGGTCGCGAGATGCGAGAATTCTTACACGGGTCAGGCATTGGCAGATGTGCTGGGCATCAGGAAGACGAACGGGAAGAGCAAGCGACAGGCGAGTTCAAACGTCGAGAGCTCGGTTTCGCGCAAGCGCGATCGGAAGGGCGCTACGATTAACGCCCAATTTTCCACGCCGGGTATCAACGTCGTCGGCGCGAAAGAGCACAACCTGCGCGACGTGACGGTGCACATCCCGCGCGGCGCGATAACGGTGTGCAGCGGCGTCTCGGGCAGCGGCAAGACGAGCTTCGCCATCGATACCGTCTACACCGAGGGACAGCGGCGCTACGTCGAATCGCTCTCCGCCTACGCGCGGCAGTTCCTCGGCCAGCTACAAAAGCCAAAGGTCGATCACATCTACGGCCTCCAGCCGGCCATCGCCATCGAACAACAGGCGGCGTCGAAGAGCCCGCGATCGACGGTCGGCACGGTGACGGAAATCTACGATTACATGCGCGTCCTTTGGGCGCGCGTGGCGACCCCGCACTGCCCGAAATGCCGGTTGCCGATCGGCACGCAGACCAGCGATGAGATCGTCGACAAGTTGATGGCGCTGCCCGCCGGAAGCCGGTGGCTCTTGTGCGCGCCGATCGATCTGGGCCAGGGGGAGACGTGGCAACAGGTCCTGGAGCGCGGCAAGTCGCAGGGATACATCCGGGCACGCATTGACGGGCACGTTGTTGAGTTAGCGACGATCCCGAAGATCGACGCCAAGCGCAAGCATGACGTGGAGTGGGTTGTCGATCGCGTATCAATTCAATCGGCGGCGCGCGGGCGCATCGCCGAGTCTATCGAGCATTGTCTGGCGATGGGGCAGGGGGTGATGATCGTCGCGCCGGCTGAGGAGGGGGAGAAGGCGACGTCGGCGCGATTCAGTCAGCACCTCTCCTGCGACAAGTGCGGAACCAGTTACGAGCCGCTCACGCCGCATCACTTCAGCTTCAATGCCCGACTAGGGTGGTGTCAGAAGTGCGAAGGCCTTGGCATCCAGCGGGGCACCAGCGCCGACAGCATCATCGTCAAGCCGGGGGCGTCGATTCTCTCCGGCGCGATCAGCGGCTGGGAGCAGGTCGGCAAGCGGCCGATTCTCAAGGCGATGCTCGCATCCCTCGCCCGGGCCATCGGGTTCGAGCTGACCACGCCGCTCACCGATCTGACTGCAGAGCAAAAGCACGCCCTGCTGTGGGGGCTCGGCGACCAATGGATCGAGGCGGAGCCGACGCCGCACTCGCGCGGGCTGCGTTTCCAGTGGAAAGGCTTCTTCCCGGCCATCGACGAGGCGACGCGCGTGTCGTGGCACTATCGCTCGCTGATGCAGGACCTGGTCACCGACGTGCCCTGTCAGTCGTGCGCCGGCGGTCGCATCAATCCCGAGTCGGCCGCGGCGCGGCTGGCCGGCAGGACGATCACGCAGGTCTGCGAAATGCCGCTGGGCGAGGCGGCGAAGTATTTCGATTCGATGAAGCTCGATCGGCGGCAGACAAAGATCGCCGGTGAGCTCTTGCACGAGATCCGATCGCGACTGCGCTTTCTCCTCGACGTCGGACTGCACTATCTGTCGCTGTCGCGCAGCGCCCCGACGCTTTCCGGCGGAGAGTCGCAGCGGATACGACTCGCCTCGCAGATCGGCAGCGGTCTGACCGGTGTCCTGTACGTGCTCGACGAGCCGACCATCGGCCTGCACCCGCGAGACAATGCC
Source organism: Planctomycetia bacterium (assembly GCA_015075745.1). Lineage (NCBI taxonomy): Bacteria > Pseudomonadati > Planctomycetota > Planctomycetia > Planctomycetia bacterium. Next base: position 85,603 of record JABTTW010000003.1, on the reverse strand, counting down.
CGACTGATCGCCGCCCTTTGCAAGCTGCGCGATCTGGGCAACACGCTGCTGATGGTCGAGCACGATCGGGAGGTGATCGAGGCGGCGGATCACCTCATCGACTTCGGCCCTGGCGCCGGCGCCCTCGGCGGAGACGTCGTCGCATCGGGCACTCCGAAGGCGGTTGGACGGGTCAAGGAATCACTGACCGGCCAGTACCTTTCAGGAGGTGCGGCGGTTGCGGTGCCGACAAATCGGCGCGGTGTCACCATCCCGGCATTCGATCGCGTCGAGATCATCCCGGATGAGTCCGTCGTGCCCCGGCGGAAAATGGCCGGGCCCGTCGGCCAGCCAGAGAAAGCGGAGGAGACGAAGTTTCTTACGGTCGTCGGCCCGCGACAGAACAATCTCAAGGGCGTCGATATCGCCATTCCGCTCGGCAAGCTGACCTGCGTCACCGGCGTCTCCGGATCGGGCAAGTCGTCGCTGATCAGCGAAATTCTCTATCCGGCCCTTGCGTCGAGGCTGCATCGCGCGCGATTGTCGCCCGGTGCGCACGATGAAATCAAGGGGCTCGACCTCGTCGACAAGGTCATCAACGTCGATCAGCAGCCGATCGGCAATTCGCCGCTGTCAAACCCGGCGACCTACTGCGGCGTCTTCGACGTGATGCGCGAGGTCTTCGCCAGACTGCCCGACAGTCGCGTTCGCGGTTACACGGTCAATCGGTTCTCCTTCAATCGCGCCGGCGGCCGTTGCGACGACTGCGAGGGGCTTGGGCAGGTGTGTCACGAGATGCACTTCCTGCCCGACGTATGGGTGCCGTGCGAAACCTGCGGCGGAACGCGCTACCAGCGCGAGACATTGGAAGTGCGCTACAAGGGAAAGAGCATCGCCGACGTCTTATCCATGTCGATCAGCGAGGCGAAGGAGCTGTTCGCCAACGTGCCCAAGGTGCGGCGACTCCTGCAGACGCTGGAAGACGTGGGGCTCGGGTACCTCCCGCTTGGGCAAAGCGCGCCGACGCTCTCCGGCGGTGAGGCGCAGCGATTGAAGCTCGGCGCCGAACTGGCGAGACCATCGACCGGCAAGACGGTCTACATCCTCGACGAGCCGACGACCGGCCTGCACTTTGACGACCTGCGCAAACTGCTCGATGTCCTGCACCGCTTCGCCGACATGGGTAACACCGTGATTCTGGTCGAGCACAATCTCGACGTCATCAAGACGGCGGACTGGGTGATCGACCTGGGGCCCGAGGCCGGCGACGAGGGCGGCCGCATCGTGGCCGAGGGAACACCCGAGGACATTGCGGCGGTGACGGCCTCGCATACCGGGCGATTGTTGAGGAAGGTTCTGGCTGCCGGGCCGCGCAGTGCGCGCGAGGTCTTCGACCCGAAGAAGGCCGCGGCAAAAGAGCTGAATGTCGAAAAGGCCGTCAAGACAGATGCCGGTCCGGCGAAGATGCCGTGGGAGCTCGACGGCGAGAAGTGGCACATCCAGCAGCGACTCAGTCGCGAGGGCAAGACAGTCGAATGGGAAGGCGCGGCCCTTCAGTTCGTCGTGCGCGAGATTGAAAAGCTGGGCAAGGGCAAATTGCAACCGACGGATTGGAACGATCGGGCGCGCGTGGAGATCGTCGGCAAGTCGCCCAGGGGCGTCGCGCAGTCGTCGGTGCAATGGTTCCTGCACGCGCTGACCGGCGGCCGGTGGTTGCTGGACCTCTACTTCCGGATTCCCGAGGGATGCTTCCAGGAGTCTGCGCTGTCGAAGAGCCTGGGCCTAAAGCCGCTGGACGATCGTGAGGACGTTCATGCCTACGGCCAGGCCTCCCGGGTACAATTTCGTCCGCCTCGTGAGGGCATGGATCAGGTTCGCATCACGGTGCACGACAAGAAGGAAATCGCCACGCCGGCCTTTCGCGCATTTCTCAAGAAGGCGGTGGGCAGTTACCTGAAGCATCTTGCCGACATGGCGACCGACAAGAAAGCCGTCGCCCCGTGGAAGGTGGACGGAAAGGCGTGGCATCTCTCCCAACAGTGTGTTCCGCTCACCCAGCCCAAGCAGTGGAAGCCGGTGGAGCTGATGGCCTTCATCGGCCGGGCATCCAAGGCCGTGCCGCGGGTGAAGATCGACTGGAGCGGCAAGGTCTTCGTGGAGTTGCTCACCGAGTCGGGCCGGCGCATCGGAAAGATCATCACCCATCAGGGCGAGTCGATTCGCGTGGACGTGAATGTCCCGCGCGGCAAGCTCACGCCCACACAGGTGGAACACCTCGGCATGAGGCAGCAATTCGCCAGGCCGGGCTCGAGCGGCGCGGAGCTTTCGTTCTGGTTTCGCACGAATGACCAGGTCCACGGCGAGCAACTGGCGAAGGTGCTTCAGACCGCGGCAACGGAGTCCGAGTCCTGACGATCTCCGCTCCTTAGAAAAAGAGGAGCCCACCGCGCGGTGCGCGATGGGCTCCATTGAGAATCACATCATCCGATCGTTCGCGATCAGCGGCGCCGTGACCGTCGCTTCAACCGCCAGCCGATCAAACACGCCGGCATGAACATGCCGACCATTGGGAACACGCCCGGTGCACAGCAGCCGGGGACCGGCACTGGGACCGGCAGCGGCGGAACGATGGCTTCCGTGCAATCCGGAATGCCGTTGCCGTTGGCGTCGACCGTGTCGTCGCCGGCCGGACAGACGTCGAGACAATCAGGCACCGTGTCGCCGTCGGTGTCGGCATCCGGCGTGCCGCAGCCGCAGACGCCGGGGCTGGTCTTCGCCGGATCGGCCGGGCAGCCGTCTGCCGCGTCGCCGATTCCGTCACCGTCGGTATCGATCAGGGCGAACTCGATGAACTGCGCGCCCATGCCGGATATCTCCGTCTGCAGCAGGGCGCCCGAGGTATTCACCTCAAAGACGCCGCCGTTCTTGAGGCCGGACAGGATGCTGATGCCGGTCGCATTGGCCATCAGGTTTGACGACGTAATCAGCAGGTTTCCGTTTCCGAGCCGGTAGATGCCGGCGAAGATCATCAGTCTCTGCACCGGAATGTGGGCGACGAACGAACCGCCGCTCGCGAACTCCATGATGCCGCGGTTCGCGAGCAACTGATCGATGACCATGACGGCGCCCGGCTCGATGAGCTGCATGGGCACGGCGGTGATGGCGTCGAAGTTGGCGATGAACGCGCCGGTCGCGTCATACTCGTGAATCGCCGAGCTGCCGCTGCCGCTCAGCAGCACGTTGCCGTTGGGGCGGAAGTGGATATCCGCCGGATCGACGATGCCGCCGGCGCCCGGGGCGATGAAGTTTCCGACAAAGTTGCCGCCCGCGTCGAACTCCGCGACGGCGTTGGCGTTGCCGCCGTTGCCGATACCGACGAGCAGGTTTCCATTCGGTCGGATTGCCATGCCGAACGGCTGCTGCATCACTGCCGGGTTGGCGCCACCGGCCGGCGCAAACACGCCGAGGTAGTTTCCGTTGAGGTCATAGCGCTGAACGACGTTGGCCGTCTGGTCGGAGACCAGGATGCTGTTGTTGTCGAGTCCGAGGATCGCCGCGAAGGGAAGCGGCAGGTTTGCCGGGTCCGACGGGATGAAGTTCGCGTCGAGCGGCTTGCCGTCCTGCGGATCAAACGCCATCACGCGGTTGTTGGTGAGGTCCGGAACCAGCAGGATGCCGGTCGTGGAGAGCATCTGATCGGCGCCCTGGCCGCAGTCCGGCGTGCCGTCGCCGTTCACGTCGGCATCGGGCTGACCGCAACCGCAGACGCCGGGCGCGGTCTTGAGGACGTCTGCCGGGCATCCGTCGCACGAGTCGCCGACGCCGTCACCGTCGGAATCAAGCTGCGCCATGTTGGCGATGAGCGGGCAATTGTCATCGGCGTCCGGAATCCCGTCGCCGTCGGTGTCGACGTAGACGACGCCGTTGACCAGCAGCACAAAGCGATATTCGGAGTCCGTTGGGCCGGTGCCCTCATTAAAGCGAACGAAGTAAACGCCGTCCGCCGCAAGAGTGATTCCGCCTGCCGCGTCGCCCGCAAAGGCTCCTGAGTTTCCATTGTCTCCATTGGCCAGTACCGTGGCCCCGTCGGTATTTCGTATCTGGACCTCGGCATCGGTGCTGGTCGCATCGTCATCGGGGTTGAGGTCGACGATGACCGCGACGACCGCGCCGGCCGTTGCGCGAAACTGGTAGAAGTCCACGTCTCCGCTGCCGTCGACGACGGTGCCGTTCATGATCGGGGCGGAGATAATGTTGGCGAATGCCGACGAGTTATTGCCCTCGACTTCGTTCGCCGAGAGAGCAGGGTTGACCACGGCGTGGTAAAGCTCGTAGTCGTTGAGATCCGAGTTGTCGCCGTCTTCATTCACCTCGAAGTAGACGCTGCCGGTCTGAGGAGCGATCGCTCCCGCGACCACCGCCGAGGACACCGGCCCATCGTTGTTGTCCGACTCAATCAGCGTCGCTCCGTCGTTGGCCCAGACATTCAGGTCGATGGTTACGCTCGGCGCCGAGCCGACTGAGTCGGCCCAGGCAAAAACGAGATCACCGGTTACAACGGGCCCGGTGAAATAGAAGTCGTGATCGCCGACCGGCGTGATGTCTCCCAGCCCGAACTCGCCCGGACGAAGCAGATTCGCTGACAGCGCATCGTTGTTTGATTCTTCCTCGATGCATTGCGGCCCCATGGTCGGCAGCAGCATCAACATGCTCAGCACCGAACATGCCATGCATGCCCGCCTTCCCGACATTCTCTTGAGCCGTCTGGGTGATGTTGCCTGATTTGTCATCCGGTCTTCTCCTTTTTTCCTGGTCGGCCGTTGTCAGAGCCTCAACAAACTCGCTTGACAGGAAACGGCCGAGGCGAGGGTGGATTCTGCGCATGTAATTGCACTCGTGTTTCAAAACCATTTTTTGGGGTGCAATCGGTGCTTGAGTCGTTGTCATCAGGCCGCGGACGGCGCTCTGCTCTCATGAGCGCCATGCGGCCAACTCGCGCCTCAACGGAGGCGGATCAACTCTTTGGGGTGTAAAGAATCGGCGGAATTCATCAGGTTCGCTCTCACGCCGCGGCGTGCGAACCGGCGGCGGTGAATGACCTGACAAGTCGCGTGCCATGGCGGCAATAGCACGTTTGTCTGGCGGATTATTAGGCAGTGAAATGTATTTGGGGACATATGCCCAGGGTTGCACACCCAATTGCGCGATGGCCGCCGGCAGTGCAGCACTATTTGATCCGTCTTTCCGGCCGTATCACACTTTCGGTGGGTCGATCGGAGACGGCACCGGCCACTCTCCAAAAAGGGGCATCGGGTCCAATACTCCCAAAGGCCGCGGCACGGCGTAGAGCTCGCCATACTTGTATCCGCACATTCCACCTTCGTACCCGCCCGACGAAAGGACCCAGTGCTTGAGCCCCTCGAATCGCTGTTGAGGAAACTGCGATTTGTAGCATTCGATGGCGGCGAGCTTCTGATCGATGGTGTCGGTGATATCCACGACAAACTGCGCGGGCCAGTGGGCGATCTCCGCCGATCGGGCGATCGGCCGGTATATCAGATGATCCACCCGGTGCGGCTTCGTCCCGCTGAATCGATCGTCCCATTTGGTGAGCTGCGAGTAGAACCGCGTCGCCTCGGTGATGAGCTGCGCCTGGTAATGGTCCGGCGAGGCGGCGACGGTCCTGCCGGCGATGCCGACGAGGATGCGCGGCCGATACTTTCGCACGACGCTCGCCAGCGCAAACCGCGCCTCGGGGCCGTCCATCAGCATCCGGTTCGTCATGCCCACCATCTCGCAGACCTGTACGCCGAGGATGTCGGCGGCGGCCCTCATCTCCTTTAAGCGCGTTTCCGGGTCGCCCAGCGGCGTCGGTTCGCCGTTGGTCATGTGGACCATGCCGACGCGATAGCCGAGCTTAACGAGTTTGGCGATGGCGCCGCCGCTACCGATTTCCAGATCGTCCGGGTGTGGCGCCGTGAAGATGATGTCCAGCTCGCTCGTTGCCATGCAGGTTCGATTCCTTCGTGCGATAAGGAGTGCTCTTGATCCGGCCGGTCCGGTCTATTGTGTGGATAATAGCCTTTTTGCGGGCGGTGGTCCGCATCGGGGGGGCGGCGGCCCGGGAGGTCCGTTGTTGTCGCCGCTCGGCCAGCACGATAGGATGAACTTCATGCGGTGCATGGGTGCTCATTCCACTGGCTTCCTGGTCGCGTTGTCGCTGGCGGGCGGATGTACGTCGATCGGCCCATACCGGGCCCAGATTTCCTCCGAAGAGCCTGCCGAGCGAATACTCGCTGTTCGGGCCGCGGCTGAGGCGAAGGATTGGAGATCGGTCCCGTTGATTGTCGATCGTCTTGAGGATGAAGACGACGCGGTACGTTTTTTCTCCATCCTTGCACTCGAACGAATCACCGGCGAGCGATTTGGATATGATTATGCCCGGTCCGCAAGAGAACGCGCGGCCAGCGTGTCCCGTTGGCGATCGTATGTGAAGGGTGGAGATTACCAGACGGCGGCGGCCGCTGCCGAGCTGGAGGACGGCGAGCCATCCGGCGGTCCCGGGGCGTGACAGGAGTCCGGATGACCCGAGCTGTTCCCATCGAACTGAACATCACCAGCAGTGCCAAGTGCCTGCCCGTCGTGCGCGGCGCCGTGGAGAAGATGGCCAACGTGGAAGGCTTCGGCGAGATGGACTCGCACGCACTGACTCTTGCGATCGATGAGGCACTGGCCAATGTCATCGAACACGGCTACGAGGGGAAGGACGATCAGCCGATCTCCATCACCCTTCTGCCGGTCAAGTCCCCGGACGGCCGCCCTGGCATTTCGGTGACCGTCCGCGACAAAGGTCGCCAGGTCTCTCCCGAAAAGATCAAGGGTCGACCGCTCGACGAAGTGCGGCCCGGCGGGCTGGGTGTGCACATTATCAAGTCCGTCATGGATGAAGTGCAGTACAGTTGTCCGCCGGACGGCGGAATGCTCCTGAGCATGGTCAAGTACGTCGGCGGCGATACGAGTGCCGCGTTTGGAGGCGAGCCCAAGGAGGGGCAGGCCGGGGGCCTGGCGCAAAAGGGCGAGTAACGATGGCAACGAATACAAATAATCTGGTCAAGGAAATTAGAAAGGCGCCCGAGGCGACGATCGTGTCGCTGGAGGGCGATGTGGACCTGCACCACTCGCCCGCGCTGCACGCCGCATTGGTCGAAGTGGCCGGTGAGAGGCCCAAGCGCCTCGTCCTCGACATGACCGGCGTCCCGTACATCGATTCCTCCGGCGTGGGCACCTTTGTCGAGGTCTTTCGTCGCGTCACCGCCTACAAGGGCAAGATGATCTTCTTCGGGCTGAACGATCGCGTTCGCAGCGTCTTTGAAATCACCAAGCTCGACAAGTTTTTCGTGATCTGTCAGAACGAGGATCAGGCCACGCAGGCCTGAGACATTCGGCATGCGCCGCTGTTTGCCGCGTGCTTGCCTGAACCAGATTTCTCATGAGTGAGGCACCCACAAAACAAAACGGCAGTGAAGGCGCGATGGTCCGCGCCGTCGAATCCGTCGGCCGCGGCGTCATCGGTCAGGCCCGGTCCTGGTCCGGCTTCCTTGAGTTCATTGGCGGCCTGTGCTATCTGCTTGTCGATACCGGCAAGTGCATCTACCGGGCGACGATCAAGCGCGAAGTCAGGCTCGGCGCCCCCAATCTTTTCGCCCAGATGGTGCGCGTCGGTCTGCGCAGCATCCCGATCGTCGCCCTGGTTCAGATCTTCATCGGGATCATCCTCGCCCTGCAGATGGCCCCGACCATGATCCGCTACGGCCAACTCGAACAAATCGCCACCATCGTCGCCATCGCCATGGCCCGTGAACTGGGTCCGCTGCTCTCCGGCATCGTTCTCTCCGGCTTCGCCGGCGCAAGCATCGCCGCCGAATTGGGCACCATGGTCGAGGGTGAAGAGATCAAGGCGCTTCGCGCATCAGCGCTGGATCCAATTCGCTTCCTGGTCATGCCGCGATTCCTCGCCACCGTCATCATGCTCGCTGTGCTGACTGTCATCGCCGACATCGTCGGCGTCCTCGGCGGCATGATCACCGGCACCCTCATTCTCGGCATCGACGCCGACCGCTACCTCGCCGTCACCCAGACCGCCGTTACCGCCACCGACTATCTCACCGGCATCGGCAAGGCCCCGCTCTTCGGCCTGTTGATCTCCATGATCGCCTGCTACGAGGGGCTCAACGTCACCGGCGGCGCCGAAGGCGTCGGCCGCGCCACGACCAACACCGTCGTCAAGTGCATCGTCGCCCTGATCACCGCCGACGTCATTCTCACCAGCATCTTTTATGCATTCGGCATCTAAGGTCGGCGCATGAACGCAGCGCATGCCCATCGTCGCTGGTGCATCCTCGGCACCGCGGGCCACATCGATCACGGCAAGTCCGCCCTGGTGAAGGCCCTCACCGGCACAGACCCCGACCGCCTCCCCGAAGAACAGCAGCGCGGCATGACCATCGAGTTGGGCTTTGCCCGATTGCAGCTTCCCGCAGCCGATGGTGAAAGCCTGGAGGTCAGCATCGTCGACGTCCCCGGCCACGAGCGATTTGTACGCACCATGGTCGCCGGCGCAACCGGCATCGACATCGGCATGCTCGTCGTGGCGGCCGACGACGGCGTCATGCCCCAGACCCTTGAGCACATCGACATCCTCAACTTTCTCGGCGTCCGTCACGGCCTCATCGTCATCAGCAAGCAGGACCTCGTCGGCGAAGAACGCCTGGCGATCGTTCGTCAGCAGCTCGGCGAGGTCGTGGAAAACACCGGCCTCGCGAAGTGGCAGACCTTGGCCTGCTCGGCGCGCACTGGTCAGGGTCTGGACGCCCTGCGCGACGCCATCGCGCATCTCGTCCGATCGCTCCCACTGCGCGATACCGGAGACGTCTTTCGTATAGCCATCGACCGCGTCTTTGCCGTCAAAGGCCGCGGCACCGTTGTCACCGGCTCCGTCCTCGCCGGCAGCGCCGCTCCCGGAGCTTCCATGGAACTCCATCCCGGCCCAGTCGCCTGCAAAGTGCGCGAGGTTCAATCGCACGGCGCGGCGGCCGATGTCGCGATGGTCGGCCGGCGCGCGGCCCTGAATCTCACCGGTGTGGATCGAGAAGCGATTGATCGCGGCATGGAGCTGGCGTCGCCCGGCTATCTCACGGCCACGCGCTACCTCGATGCGCAGGTGATGCCCGTTTTGCGCGCGCGCATGCCCGGCGCGGCAGGTTCGCTCGTCTGGGACGGCATCAAGTCGCATCGACGCGTTCGACTATGCATGGGCACCCGGGAAACCATGTGCGTCCTGGTCGTGATCGGCGCCGCGGAGATCGCCCCCGGCCAGTTGGCGTTCGCGCAATTGCGCTGCAGCGAGCCGGTCGTCGCGGAGTACGGCCAGCGATTCATCATCCGTGATGAAACGGCGACGCATACCCTCGGTGGGGGGCAGGTTGTCCGGCCGGTGTCGCGCCGTTTGCGCCCGATGGATCCGCAGGAACTGACGGCGATCAACCGCGCCATGTCGGACACGGTCGATACGCGCGTCGATGCCTGCCTGCAATCCGCCGGGTTTGAATCCGTGTCCCCGCTGGCCCTTGCCGCAAGAGCCGGCGCCGCGACCGATGCCATCGCCGGCATCCTCGACCAGCTTCGCAAAAGCGGCCGCCTCATCGAGCTGGTCGCCGGTCGCACCGTCCACATCGCCGCCGTAAGCGCCCTGGCCGATCGGGCACTGGCTTACCTGCGCCGTCAACACGCCACCAACCCGCTCGAACCGGGCCTGCTGCGCGATCGATACATCGGCTGGCTCGATAAGCGCAGCGCCGCCGGCATCGGTCGAGTCATGTGCGCCCGGCTGGAGTCATCGGGTGACATAGTCGTTCGCGGGCCCTACGTGGCCCATCGAGAATTCCGCCCGGCCCTGTCGCCGGAGGACGCCGCGCTGGTGGAGCGACTGGTCGCGGAAATCTCGGCGGCGAAGTTCGATCCCCCGGCCTGGATCGCCCTAAAAACCGTGGCGTTGCTCTCGAAGCAGCGGGCCAAAGTGATGGAGGACATCGCCCGGACCGAGCCGCGACTCGTCTCCTTCGCCCCGGGCCAGTACATATCCCAGGAGGCCCTGAGTGCATTCAAGAAAACGGTCCACGAATTAGGCCGCCAGGGACCGTTCAAGCTGGCGGACGTTCGCGACCGTCTGAAACTGTCTCGCCGGGCGGTTCAACCGCTCCTTGAATATCTGGATAAGATTCAGTTCACGCGCCGGGTCGGCGACGAACGAATCTTGATTGAGAAATCGGCGTGAGCGAACACAACCCATCCGATCTTTCGAGCATCCCCTCCATGACGGCACTGCTGTCGGCGGTACAGTCCGACGCGCAGTTATCGTCGCTTCCTCGGGCAGTCATTTCCAATGCCCTGCGCGCCGTTGTCGACAACCTGCGCGATCAGCTTCGTAAGAATGAGCCGCTCGCCAGTGGAGCCCTGACCGTCGCCGCCATCCTTGCGCTGGCAGCCGCGCAGATTGCCGCCCAGCGAGCCCGGCGACTCACCCGCGTCATCAATGCGACCGGCGTCATTCTGCACACCGGCCTGGGTCGCAGCGTCCTCTCGGAAGCCGCCGTGCAGCGGCTCACCCAGGTTGCGTCGGGCTATTGCAGTCTGGAGATCGACCTGGCCACCGGCGAGCGCGGCCAGCGCGGCCGATATGCCGAGGCCCTCTTGTGCCAGTTGACCGGCGCCGAGTCGGCCATGATCGTCAATAACAACGCCGCCGCGACAATGCTCGCCCTGCGCGGACTTGCCGCGGGCAAGGAAGTCATCGTCTCACGGGGCCAGCTCATCGAGATCGGCGGTTCGTATCGACTGCCCGACGTCATGTCCGCCGGCGGTTCGATCCTCAAGGAGGTCGGCACAACCAATAAGACGCACCTCTCCGACTATGAGGAAGCCATCTCCGACCGCACGGCCATGATCATGCACGTGCATACGAGCAACTATCGCGTCGTCGGGTTCGCCGAGTCGCCCGGCATTGCTGAGCTCACGCAATTGGCCCACGACAACAATCTGATCATGTTCGACGACCTCGGCAGCGGGGCGTTGCTCGACGACGAGATGTGGGCGAGAGAGCATGAGCCCACCGTCGCGGCGAGTCTCAAGGCGGGGGCTGACTTCGTCTCCTTCTCCGGCGACAAGCTGCTCGGTGGTCCGCAGGCAGGCATCCTTTTGGGGAACAAGGCGACCATCGACCGGCTGCGGCGCGATCCGATGGCCCGCGCCCTTCGCGTCGATAAGCTGACCCTCGCCGCGCTCGAAGCGACTCTCGAAATCTATTTGTCGCCGGATCGTCCGAAAGCGGAGATACCAACCCTCGCCGCCCTGTCCGAGTCTCTCGAATCCGTCACCTTGCGTGCCGAGCGCCTCGCGAAAGTCCTTTCAGACGCCGCGCCATCGGAGAGTTTCACCGTCGAGCGCCTGGAGAGCTTTGCCGGCGGCGGATCGCTGCCCGCCCGGCCGATCCCCACCGCCGTCGTCCGCTGGCAGCCCTCGTCCGCGCATCGCGCCGAGACGATTGTCAGCCGTATGCGCACCGGCAACCCTGCCGTGCTCGCGAGAATCAAGGACGCCGCCGTTCTTTTCGATGCTCGCTCGCTCGCTGGTCACGAGTTGGAGCTCCTGCGTGACGCGTTTTGCGCCGCGTTGGCGTGTTAAACTCGGCGATGCCTTTCCCCGCCACTGGCAAAATCTGACCGACGTTTCTAGACTCTCCTCCGATGAGCATGAAATACGTCATGATTCTGCCCGACGGCGCCGCGGACGAGCCGATCCCCTCGCTCGGTGGAAAGACGATCTTCGAGGCCGCGAAGATTCCCAACATCGACGCCATCGCCGAGATGGGCCGCGTCGGAACCGTCTGCACCGTGCCAAAGGGGTTCGTGCCCGGCTCCGACGTCGCCACCATGTCGCTCTTCGGCTACGACCCGCGAAACCACTACACCGGACGGGCTCCCATCGAAGCCGTCGCCCGCAACATCCCGCTACACCCGGAGGACGTCGTCTTCCGCTGCAACTTCGTGAACATCGACAACGGCCTGATGGCCGATTTCACCGCCGGACACATCCGCACAAGTGAAGCCGAGGCCGTGTTGAAAGAGTTGAACGCGGAATTCTCCGGCGACGGGATCGTCTTTCACACCGGTGTTTCCTATCGCAACCTGATGATCCTCCGCGACGCGGAAACCCTGGAAGCCGCCTGCATGCCGCCGCACGACATCCCCGGCGAGGCCGTCGCCGACTACCTGCCCAAGGGCAGGGGCGGCAAACGCATTCGCGAGATCATGGACAAGGCCCGGCCAATCGTCACCGCTCACGACGTCAATCACGTCCGCACCGACCTCGGCGAAATGCCCGCCACCGACATCTGGCTCTGGGGACAGGGCGTCGCGCCGATTCTCAAGCGTTTTCGCCAGCGATTCGGCGTCGGCGGGGCGGTCATCGCGGCCGTCGATCTCATTCGCGGTCTCGGCAAGCTCCTCGGTTGGACGGTGATCGACGTGCCCGGCGCGACGGGTTATCTCGACACCGACTACGCAGCCAAAGGTCGTGCCGCCGTTGCGGCCCTCGACCAGTATGATTTTGTCGCCGTCCATGTCGAGGCCACCGACGAAGCCGGCCACATGGGCGATGCCGCCGCCAAACTGGAAGCGCTGGAAAAAATTGACAGCCTCGTCGTCGAGCCGGTCCTCGAAAAGCTCCGCACCTTCGACGAATGGCGGATTCTCGTCGCCCCGGACCACCCGACCCCCGTCGGAAAGAAGACCCACACGGCCGCGCCGCCGCCGTTCTGCATGGCCGGAACCGGCATTCCGAGCGGCCCGGCGATCGTGGATCAGTTTTGCGAGCGGACCGCGAAAGGAAGCGGGCTTCACATCGAGGCCGGGCACGAACTGATGGAGTATTTCCTTCGCAAGTAACGGGCGTCCGGGGAGCCTCGCACCCCTTGCGGCCTGGTGGCCGCGCCCGCGGAAGACTTGCGAGATAGGGCGCGCCCGCCGATGATGCGCGCCGGCATCGGTGCAGGCATCCATGATAAGAACAAAAATCATCGCGACGATCGGCCCCGCTACAGAGTCGGTGCAGATACTCGGCGACCTGCTCGACGCCGGCGTCGACGTCTTTCGTCTGAATTTTTCTCACGGCACGATCCAGCAGCACGAGATCACCTACAATCGAATCCGGTCCATCTGCCGCCAGCGCGGCGTGGCGGCCGCGGTGATGGCGGATTTGTGCGGGCCCAAGATTCGCGTCGATCCCGTTGAAGATGACGCCTTTGAAATCCAAAAGGACGACGAGATCGACATCGTCGGCGGTCACATCGTCGGCAACGCTTCCCGCATCTCGACCAATCGACCGGAACTCGTCCGCGAAGTCGCCGTCGGACATCGCGTTTTGATCGACGACGGGCTCGTCCGCCTCCGCGTGATTTCCGCGTCGGCGGACCGGCTCAGGTGCGTCTGCGAAGTGGGGGGCATGATCAGCACGCGCAAAGGCGTGAACCTGCCCGATAGCGATTTGGAAATGTCCGCGCTGACTCAGAAGGATCACGAGGACCTCGCCTGGGCGGTCGAGCACGGCGCGGACTACATCGCCATGTCGTTCGTGCGTCGCGCCGCCGACCTGCGCGAGCTGCGCGACTTGTTGCCGCTCTCCGAGGATCGCTGTCGCATCGTGGCCAAGGTCGAGACGCCGCTCGCGATTAAGCATATCGACGAGATCATCGAGTCGGCCGATGTCGTGCTCGTCGCCCGGGGCGACCTCGGCGTCGAGCTGGACCTCGCCCGCGTGCCGCTCTTGCAAAAGCAGATCACCCGAAAGTGCCGCCTCGCCGGTCGTCCGGTGATCATCGCCACCCAAATGCTCCAATCCATGGTGGAACGCCCGACGGCCACCCGTGCCGAGGTCAGCGACGTTGCCAACGCCATTCTCGATGCAGCCGATGCGGTCATGCTCAGCGCCGAGACGTCGATCGGGTCATATCCAATCGAATCGGTCAAGATGATGGTTCGCATCGCCGAGCAGACGGAGGACTTTCTCGATCGCTCCGGAGCCGCCTCGGCCGAGGTCAACTCGCTGGTCCCCCGCGTTCCGACGGCTGTTGCGCATGGCGCCAATCTCCTCGCCCGCGAGCTCGATGCGAAGCTCGTCGCGGTCTGGACCCAGACCGGCAACACCGCGCGGCTCCTCTCCAAGTGCCGGCTCCCCTCCGTCGTCATCGGGCTCTCACCCGACGAGCACGTTTGCCGGCGCATGGCGATGTACTACGGCATTAAGCCCGTTCAGATGACCCGCGATGAAGACGTGCTCGCCATGCTCGGAGAGGTCGACGCCGCGCTCCTCTCGCGCGGCCTCGCTGTCAGCGGCGACATGATCGTCGTGGTCGCCGGGACCCGCCTCCACCAGGTCGGCTCCACCAACGCCATCTTCATTCATCTGGTCGGAAACACCCCGACCGGAACGCCGGAGATCACCGGCTGACCGGCCGATAATCAGGTTCGCTCCGTCTCAATTACCACATCCCGTGACGCTTTGAACCGGCGGCCCTCGATCGGCCGATAACTACTGGAGTTGTCGACACTTATTTTTCGATTCGAGCCACCACAAGCGGTGGGGGAGTTTCGCCGATCAGGCATGCCGACCTGTCTCTCATCATCAATAGAGCGCCCGGCCATCGCGGAGCGTCACGAGCGCGGCACGGTCGCGCCCTCGCGGTCATGCGCCGACTCCCGGCGCGTGACCGTCTGTCATCCCGTATGGCGGCTGGAGCGGGGCGGGTTGGAGAAGCAACTGCTCGCCGCGGTCGCCGGCCTTTCCAGGGCGCGATTTCATCACGTCATCGTGACAGGCGATGAGATGGGCGAACTGGACGCGCTCATTCCCGATGGCGCGACGACGGTTCGCCGTTTGAGCGCCGCGAATTCGAACGATCTGTCGTCGCTCCTGGCCGATGTCCTCGCGACACATCGCGTCGACGTCCTGCACGTCCGCGGCTTCTCCATGCTCCTCGATGCATTGAAGGCGGTCGAACTCGTCGGCAACGTCCGACTGGCCATGAGCTTCCACGGCTTCGAGACCTACCCGCCGCGCATGGGCCGGCTCCGGCGTCGAGTGTATTCGGGGGCGCTGCAGCGCTGCGATGCCTGCTGGGCCGTCAGCCGCGCCGCCGCCGACATGATCTGCGACCTGCTCGATTTGAATCGCTCCCGATTCGACGTGGTAACTAACGGCGTCGACCTCGACCGATTCGTTCCCTGCGACGATCCGCAGCGCGCCAAGCTCTCCCTGGGCCTGCTGACCGATCGGCCTGTCATCCTTTGCGTCGGAAATCTCAAGCCCATCAAGGGCCATGATATGTTGCTCGCGTCCGTCGAACGGCTCGCCGCGCTCGGGCGAGCGTTTTCCCTCGTCTGCGTCGGCCGCGACTTTTGCGACGGAGCGCTGCATCGCCGCGCCGCCGCTATCTCGGGACAAGTTCAGATCTCCTTCGTCGGTCCTCGGGACAACGTCTTCCCCTGGCTATCCGCCGCCGACATTTACGTCCAGCCTTCCACCTGGGAGGGAATGTCGAACTCGCTGCTCGAGGCGATGGCCTGCGGCCTGCCCATCGTCGCGACATCAGCCGGCGGCACAACGGATGTTCTCGAACACGGCGTCACCGGCCTGCTCGCGCCCCCGGCAGATGCGGACTCGCTCGCCGATGCGCTCGATCTGCTCATCGCCGACCCGAAGCTGCGCGCTCGCCTCGGCCGCACTGCCCGCGAACGCGCCTGCACAGACTTTTCCCTGTCCGCCTCGCACGCGCGCCTCGCCGCGCAGTACGAGCGACTCGCCATTCGGAGAGGATTCACCCCGCAATGACGTCGATGGCCACCATCATGACCGCCCAGGGCGCCACGGGACACGAGCATTCAACCTCGCGCCTCGTCGTCCTGTGGCGATATCGCGAGTTGATGTGGATGCTCGCCTGGCGCGACATCCGCGTCCGCTACAAGCATTCAATCCTCGGCGCCGCGTGGGCCGTCATTCCGCCGCTGATGATGATGCTCGTCTTCACCTTCGTCTTCGGCTCCGTCACCGACATCGACCAGCAGAAACTCACCGGCCACCCGAACGTCCCTTACGCCCTGTTCGCCTTCAGCGGACTCGTCCCGTGGATGTTCCTCTCCAACAGCCTGAGCAGCGCCACGATCTCGCTCGTCGCCAATCGGCAGCTCGTGACCAAAATCTACTTCCCGCGCGAGGTGTTTCCCCTCTCCTGCCTGATCAGCTCCTTCATCGACTTCCTGGTGTCGTCGGCCCTGCTGGTCGTCCTCGGGATCGGCTTTCATTTTCAGCATCAGGGCTGGAGCTACGAGCTTCACCCCTCGATCCTCTTCCTGCCCGTCGTCGTCGGCGTGCAGATCCTTTTCATGGCCGGCATGGCGATGATCCTGTCGATGGCGAATCTCTTCTATCGCGACGTAAACTTTCTCTTCCGCGCCGTCGTTCAGCTCTGGATGTTCGTCACCTGCGTTGTCTACCAGCTCGATTCCGCGACCGGCTGGAAGCGCGCCCTCATCCACTTGAACCCCATGACCCCGATCATTCGAGCCTACCGCGATTGCCTCCTCTTCGGCCGCTGGCCCGGCGACTGGGCCTTCTGGAATGCGGCGGTGGTCTCCCTCCTGCTCTTCGTGGTCGGCTGGCACTGGTTCAGACGCCGGGAACACGAATTCGCCGAGTACATCTGACGCGCTTCGTCCGCTTCAAGGCCGCCGGCCCTTCGTCGCTCGACTTCCTCCGCGCCCAGAATTACACTCTCCCTCCTCACTGTGTAAATCACTCACCGGGAATCAAACGACTCATGAAATTCGCCATCATCGGCCCGCCCCAGTCGGGCAAGTCCACCTTGTTCTCCGCGATCACCGGCCAGCCCCTGGACGCGGCCCACGCAAGGCTCGAGCAGATCGCCACGGTCAGCGTGCCCGATCCGAGGCTCGACTACCTCGCCGAAATCTACAAGCCCAAGAAGTACACCCCGGCGCACCTCGAGTTCGTCGACATCCCCGGCGTCTCTCTGGCCGGCAGCGACGGCCCGCAGGAGTTTCGCAAGACGATGAATTCAGTCCGTCGCTGCGACGGCATCGTCATGGTCGTTCGCGGATTCGCGTCCGACAGCGTCGTGACCTACCGCGATCGCATCGATCCAAAGGCGGACGTGGAGGAGCTCCACGCCGAATTGATCTTCGCCGACCTCGAACAGGTCATGAATCGAATCGAGAAACTTGAAAAGTCCACCCAGAAGCCGACCAAGACCCGCGACGCCGAGCTCCGCGAACTGGCCATGATGCAGCGCGTCAAGGATGCCCTGGAGAAAGAACACCCCGTCTCCGGCGCCATCCAAAACGACGAAGAGCGCGGCATCGCCGGCAGCTTCGGCTTTCTCACCCTCAAGCCGGTCATCGTCGTCGTCAACGTCGGAGAAGATGCCATTAGCAAGCCGCCGCCTTTCACCCACGACCACTCGGCCGCCACGATTGCCCTCGCGGCCGAGATCGAGGCCGAGATCTCCCAATTGGAAGAGGCCGACCGTCCCACCTTTCTTGCCGACCTCGGCCTCACCGAGCCCGCCAGAATGAGGCTCATCCGTACCTGCTACGAAGCCGTCGGTCTGGTCTCCTTTCTGACTTGCGGTGAAGACGAAGTTCGCGCCTGGACCATTTTCAAGGACACCGAGGCCGTCGAGGCCGCCGGCAAGATTCACAGCGACATCCAGCGGGGCTTCATTCGTGCCGAGACCGTCGCCTTCGACGATCTCAAGGCCGCCGGCGACATGCGCGGCGCAAAGTCCGCCAACAAGGTCCGCCTCGAGCCCAAGCACTACATCGTAAAAGACGGCGACATCATCAATTTCCGATTTAATGTATAAGGGGCCGCGTATCCGCGGAGTTGTCCCTTGCGGCCGTTTCCACGGGACTGGCGTGGGACTGTTCCTGCCTGTATATATCCCCGCTTCGATCGCCGACCCTCGTAAAGCGAAGCGGCGCAGGTTGTGTGGCGGCCTTTGGGCCCGCATGATCCCGCGCTGTCCGACGACCAGGCACTTGAACTAATGGCGCGGAAGTACCGACCGGAATCTCTCTTCTTTGAACGCCCGGAAAGCGTCCTGGTCGGCTCGTTCATCTTCCTCATCATCATCGGCGCCATCCTGCTCACGCTGCCCATCTCCGCGGGCGACGAAGACATCGACATCATGGAGGGGCTCTTCACCTCGACCTCGGCGGTCTGCGTCACTGGGCTGACCGTGGTTGATACGGGAAAGGCTTACTCGCGATTTGGTCAGGTCGTCATTTTGATACTCATCCAGCTTGGCGGCCTCGGCATCATGACCTTCGCCGCCCTCGCCTCGCAGTTCCTCGGTCGCCGCATGTCATTTCGTTCACAGGCCCTCATCGCGGATACCTTCTGGCAGGGCGACGCCGCATCCTCCGTGCGCCGCGACCTGAAGCGGATCATCGCCCTCACCTTCGTGATCGAAACGATCGGCATGTTGCTGATCTACGCCCAGTTGAGATTCGAGCACAAACCGGAGCCCGCCCTCTTCTCGGCGGCCTTTCACTCCATCTCCGCCTTCTGCAACGCCGGCTTCTCCATCTACTCTGACAACCTGATGCCCTTTAAGCAGCACCCGTGGATCCTCTGCGTCGTTATTTGCCTCATTGTCTGCGGCGGCCTGGGCCACACGGTATTGCTGGAGTCCCTGCGCCGCCTTCGTTGCCAAATCACCGGCGAAAGAACTGATTCCGTGAATTGGACCCTCCACTCCAGAGTCGTCCTGACCACCAGCGCGATTCTGATTCTCGGCGGAGCCGTGAGCCTCTTTTGTGTCGGTCTCGGCGACCGGTCGGATTCGGTGTTCCAGCGCATGCTCACCGCCGTCTTTCAGTCCGTCACCGCGCGCACCGCCGGATTCAACAGCATCGACATCGCAAGGGTTCCGGTCGCCGCCCTGCTGTTTCTGATACTCCTGATGTTCGTGGGCGGCTCGCCGGCTTCCTGCGCAGGCGGCATCAAGACGACCTCCGCCGCGGTTTATCTCGCCGAAGTGCGCGCCAGACTCAGGGGAAGCAAGGAAGTGGTGCTGTTCGGGCGTCGCGTTTCCAATGAGGTCACCGCGAAAGTCACGCTGGTCATCGGCCTGTCCGTTCTCTGGAATCTGATCGGGTGCATGTATCTGTCCCTTTCCGAGGCCGGTACGCCGGGCGTCCGTTTCGAGGAACTGGTTTTCGAGCAGATATCCGCCTTCGCCACCGTCGGCCTCTCCGCCGGAATCACCGCGAAGTTGTCGATGGCCGGAAAAGCGTGGATCATACTCACGATGTTCATCGGTCGCGTCGGTCCGCTGACTGCCGCATTGGCGCTTCTGCCGCGTGATCCCGGCGCGATTCGCTATCCCGAAGAACGCATCATGATCGGATAGGAAGATTCAATATGCGACAAGTCGCCGTCATCGGATTGGGTCAGTTCGGCACGAATCTTGCCCGGGTGCTCACCGAGTTGCACTGCGAAGTCCTCGCCATCGACAGCAACGAGGCGCGCGTGGCCGAGCTGCGCGACGACGTGCATCGCGTGCTCATCGGCGATGCCCGGGAGATGGAAGTTCTGCAATCCGTCGTCTCCTCCTCCATCGATGAGGCCGTCGTCAGTCTCGGCGAAAGCATGGAGGCCAGCATCCTCTGCACCCTGCACCTCAGCCAGATCGGCGTCAAACGCATCCGCACCAAGGCGGTCAACGAGGACCACGCCCTCATTCTCAAGGCCGTCGGCGCCCACGATCTGATTTTCCCCGAAAAGGAAACCGCCGAGCGAACGGCGCGCCGCATCGCCTATCCGACCCTGCTGGATTACTTCCCATTCGCCGAAGACTACCGAATTATGGAATTGAAAATGCCCCCGAAGTTGGTCGGCGTCACGCTCGGTCATTCCAATATCAGGTCGAGTTACAATCTGCTGCTCCTCGCGACAAAATCCGCCTCGACGGGGCAGTTTCGTTTCATGCCCGGGGCGGACGATGTCCTCACCGAAGACGACATCCTCATCGTTCTCGGCCAGGAAGTGGACTTGGCTCGCTTCTCGGTCATGGATTGATAACAGCCGGCGCCACGGGTGAACTCAATATGAATCATCGGGACTATTCTGACGTTTCTCCGGGAACAAACATCCCCGCGGTGGTCAATGCGATCATCGAGATTCCGAAGGGGCGAAGAAGCAAGTTTGAATTGGACAAGAAGACCGGCCTGTTCCGGCTCGATCGCTACCTGTATTCCTCCAGCCACTATCCGGGGGACTACGGCTTCATCCCGCAGACGCTCGCGGAGGACGGCGATGCACTGGATGTCCTGGTCATGGTCAATGAAGCCACATTCACCGGCTGCCTGATCGAGGCCCGCGTCATCGGGCTTTTCAAGATGAAAGACAAGGGGGCCAACGACTACAAAGTGTTTGCGGTGCCCAACACCGATCCTCTGTTCGCGGAGTATCGCGACCTGACCGCCGTGCCGCCGCACTTCTTAAAGGAAATCGAGCACTTCTTCGCCACCTACAAGCAACTCGAAGGCACCCACACTCAGACCGAAGGATGGGGCACCGCCTCCGAAGCCATTGCCGAAGTGCAGGCGTCCGTCGACCGATGCGCCGAATCCAGAAAGCCGAAGGTCCACCGAATCTAAGTCGGCGCGCAAACTTCAAAAGAAATCTTGCGTTTGTGTGTGAGTCGCCGCCCAATAAAGCATGTGTCGTCCACCCCAACAGGAGCGTCAGATTTACATCTCGAACATAATGACAGATCGCATTCCGAAGGCGTTGTCGGATCGCGTCGCGAACGAAGTGTCGGTTCACATCCCGAAGGTAGGCGGATCGCCTCTCGAATGAAGCGCCGGATCATCTCCCGAATGTAACGCCGGATCGAAGCCCCGAAGGGGGCGACAGATCGTAGCCACGGGCGCGAGCCCGTGGAGAACGTGCAACGAGAATTCTAAGCCCCGAATGGGGCGGCAGAGCGTTACTCGACGAAAAAAACTCACATGGACTTAATCTGACAAACCAAAAAATTCTGCTCCCATCTGTGTCGATCAAGACCCGGCGCCTGCAATCAATCCGACTTCCAGAAGCTCGGCGTGAACAGAACGATGATCGCGAAAATCTCCAGTCGCCCAAACGCCATCAGCACACACAAGACCGCCTTGCTCCACTCCGACATCCACCCATAATTTTCGATCGCGCCCACCTTCGCCAGGCCCGGGCCGATCGTGAACAACGTCGCCGCGCTCGCCGTCGCCGCCGTCGTAAAATCGCAGGGGCTGTTCGGCCGGAGCTGTTCGAGCAGCATCACCGCTCCCGCGCCAGCCGTGAAAATCAGAATGCACCCGAGAAAATAGCACACCGTCCCGAGCTTCAGCTCCGGGTCCATCGTCGCCTTCCCCAGCCGCACCGGACGGATCACATCCGGGCGGTAAATCTTCTCGATCTCGGAAATCAGCACCTTGAACGCGATCCAAACGCGAACGACCTTGATCCCGCCGGCCGTCGAGCCGCTACAGCCTCCGATGAACATGAGCAGCACCAGCATCCCCTGCGCGAGAAACGGCCAACCGTTGTAATTGCTCGTGCAAAAACCGGTCGTCGTCTGGACGGAGACCGTCGTCACCACACCCTGCCGGGCGGCCTCAATCGCGGTGGCTTCGAGAACCGTCCCGTCCGTAAGCTCGATGGGCTGACGATCGAAGTAAACGACCGATGACACGATGCCCGCGGATACGGCGAGAACCAGAAGATAAAGGCGGAGCTCAGGATCTCGAAGCACGCTCCGCCAGTCGCCGTGGGTGATCCGGTAGTAAAGCCCGAAATTCGCGCCCGCCAGAATCATGAAAAACACCACGATCACATCCACCATCGGCTGATCGTGAAACGCCCCTATGCTGGCGTTCCGCGTGCTGAATCCACCCGTCGCCAGGGTCGCGAATGTATGACAGATCGATTCGTAAAGGCTCATGAACGGCAGCAGCGCCAGCACCTGCACCGCCGTCAATCCCAGATAGATGTACCAAAGGCTCTTCGCCGTCTCGCGGATCTTCGGAACAAGACCCTCCGGCGCCGGGCCGGGCGCCTCAATCATGAACATGCGCTTCCCGCCCACCCCCAGCCCGGGCAGCACGGCCACGAACAAAACCACGATGCCCAGCCCGCCCAGCCAGTGCGTGATCGCCCGCCAGACTAATAGCGAACGCGGCATGGACTCGATGTCGCTCAGCACCGTCGCGCCGGTCGTCGTCAGGCCGCTCATCGCCTCGAAGTAGCAACTGACGAAATGCTGGAAAACGTGGCGATTCACCCCGGTGGCCTTCCACTTCGCCCAGAGGTAATAAGGCATGCCCGCAAGTGCCGCGCCGACGACCCACGTGCCCGCCACCAGCAGCATCGCCTCTTTCCGAGAGAGAAACTTCGAGCCGCCGCGATTGAGCAGCCAGGTCGGCACGCCGATCAGCAGCCCGCCCAGCCCTGTAATCGACAGCGCCTGATGCGCAAAGGCGTCGAGCGTCGAACCCCGAATCAGCGCCATCAGGTAAACACCCGCGGCGACCAGAATCATGATCCCGCTGACGAGAACCATGACGACGCCGCCGTATTGCATGATGATTCGGTGATTCATGAATTCAGGTCTTCACGAAGATGTCTTCCAGGACGCCCTGATCCGATTCCTTGCCCACTGCCAGAAGCACGTCACCCGCCTCGATCTGGTTCGTCGCCCCCGGCACGAACACCCGGTCGCCTCGGCGAATGGCCCCGACCACCCACGCCGGTGCAAGCGGCAATTCCTGAAGATTTTTCTCGCAGCCCTCCGCGCCCGCCGCCACCGTAACCAGCACCGTCGACAGCCCCGTCACCAGCGTGGCCAACTGACGGATGGGACTCTTGTCGATCTGCGCGGCGATCTCCTTCGCCGCCGAAATGCCCGGGCTGTAAGATCGATCCACGCCGATGTGATACAAAAGGTCCAGGTATCTCGGCCGCTGCACCACGGCGATCGCCTCCTTGACGCCGCCCGCCTTGGCGAGCACGGCCCCGACAATGTTGTCCTCGTCGTCGTCGTGCAGCGCCACAAATGCGTCGGCCATGCCGATCCGCTCTTCGGCGAACACGCTCTTGTCCGTCGGATCGGCGTTCAGAACCGTCACCCCCTCAAGCTTCTCCGCAAGTTCCTCCGCCCGCGCGCGATTCGCCTCAAAGACCCGTATCGACCACGCCCGGCTCTTCAGCGCCTTGCAAAGCCACACCGCCATCGCCGAGCCGCCCATCAGCACCGCCGACTTGCGGCCCGGCTTCTCCACCCGGAATAGCTTGCGCGCATCCTCAAACACATCGTTGTCGCCGATGAGCACGACTCGATCGCCGCGAAGAATGTCCGTGTCCGCAGCCGGGACAATGAAGTCGGTCCCGCGCGATACGCCCAAAAGCCGCGTGCCCGGCGGCATCGCGATGGATGACAAGGTGCAGTCGATCGCCGGCGCCGTGTCCGCCACCGGGAATTCGTGCATCTCGATGCGCCCGCCGGTGAACTCCTCGATCTCCAGCGCGGCCGGACTCCGCAGCGACCGCGCGATCGCCTTGGCCGTCGAATACTCCGGACAAATCAGCTTGTTAATGCCGAAATGCGTTTCATAGCGCAGCTCGGCGTGACCGATGAAGGCGCTGTGATGCACCCGGGCGATCGAAGCCTTCGCCCCCAGGGCCCGGCCGATGGAGGCGGAGACGATGTTCACCTCGTCGGAGCTGGTCGCCGCGACGATAAGGTCGGATTCACGGACCCCCGCCTCGCGAAGCACGTCGACGTTGGTGCCGTTCCCTTCCAGGGTGCGTACGTCAAGTGTGTCCGTCACCGTCTGCAGCTTGACGTCATCCACATCGACGATCGTGACGTCATGGCCCGAACCGGTGAGCACTTCCGCGGTATGGCTGCCCACCTGCCCCGCGCCGATGATCAGAATATTCATCGATTTCTTCATCCGCTGCGATCCATCCTCGGATCGTACCGAAGTTCGCGACATCGGACAATTTACCTTTGTCGACGCACCAGCGCCCGTCACCCCCGCGCGCCGTTCCATCCAAACCTTGGCGCGGCGATACCGAATTGACACAAGCCTGTGTCGGTCGCACGATGGTCGGCATGTCGCCCCGATCGTTCATTCCCATCAGCCTCGGCATCTTCGTCGTCTTCGTCGGCGGCGCATGGCTCTATCTCTCCGCGACCGAGAAATCCACGTTGCGCCCATCTCCGGTGGGGCGGCTCGACGTCCTCGACGATCCCGGTTTCGTGCACCTGGCCGAGAGAACATCGCCCGCCAAACGCGAGTTGCGCCTGCAAGCTCCTCCTTCTGATGCCCGCTCCCATACGCAAAATCGAACGACGAATCTGAAGCCCCGCCCTCGTGGTCCCGCCCTCGGTCAGATCATCGATCAGGTCGCCCGCCGGTTGGACGAGGCATCCGTCGAACTGCGCCACGATGCGGACGCCTCTTTCGTCAGCCTTTATTCAAAAGGCGCGCTCGCCGCCCGCGAAGGAAATTTCAACACCGCCCTTGAACACTTCGATAACGCCCTCAAAAGGAATCCCGCCGGCCATGCCGCCCTCGCCGCCAAGGCTGATGTCCTCGTCGCCCAGGGCAGATTCCTCGAGGCCCGCGACGCCTACGAACAGGTCTTAAAGGCGAACGACAAAGACCCCGAAGTGCGCTACAACTACGCCGTCGTCCTCTATCGCCTCTCCGATTTTCAGGAGTCCGCTCATCAGCTTCGCCAGGTGATCCGCCGCGATCCCGGCCACGCCAACGCCCATTACAATCTCGCCAGCCTCGCCCAACGCGAGGGCCGCATCGACGAGGCCCGCGCATCCTGGGAAGCCTTCACCCGCCTTCGCCCCAATGTCGCCAGCGCCTGGTTCAATCTCGGCGTCACCTATGTAGACTTCGATTTGCCGCTCGAGGCCGCCTACGCATTTGAGGCCGTCACCACCATCACGCCCGACGACGCCGACGCATTCCTCAATCTCGGAATCGCACGCGCCGTCGCCGGAGATTACCGCGCCGCCCTTGACGCCCTTCGCATCGCCAACGAGCTCTCTCCCTGTGACGAATCGCTGCTGCGTTATCTCGCCACCCTCCACGACATCCTCGCCGATCAGGGCTCGCCCGACGCACCGCGCCACCGGCAGATCGCCGCCACGCTCCAGGAGCAGGTTGATAGCCAGGCCCCAGCGCCTTAAACTCTGCGACTCATCCGTCTCCCTCAGATTGTCTTTGCGGGAATGGGCCTTTGCGGCTCCGATCGACGGGTCTCGATTGATGACGATTTCGGCGCCCCGTGCGCCCGATGATGGAATAAAGATCAAACGGTAAAACAAACCCACCCAAGGACGTGCAACATGGAAAAGACGCTGATCATTCTCAAGCCCGACACCCTCCAGCGCGGTCTCACCGGCCGCATCATCACCCGCTTCGAGGAGAAGGGCTTTCAAATCCTCGCCATGAAGATGATGCAGGTGCCCCGCGAACTCGCCGAGAAGCACTACGCCGTCCACAAGGAGAAGCCCTTCTACCCCCGGCTCGTCAGCTACATCACCAGCAGCCCGGTCCTCGTCATGGTCCTCCAGGCCGTCAATGCCATCGCCGTGTCACGCAAAATGATGGGCGCCACCTTCGGCTCCAAGGCCGAGCCCGGCACCATCCGCGGCGACTTCGGCCTCTCCAACAGCTTCAACCTCATCCACGGCAGCGACTCCCCCGAGGCGGCGGCCTTCGAAATGGGCCTCTACTTCAAGTCCGACGAGCTGCTCCGCTTCGACCGCGCCGGCGAAAAGTGGATCTACGACATGTCCGCCGCCGATCCCGAGTAGCTATTTCCCGTAAAACTTCGGCAGGCTCGGCGTCATCCCCGGAATCAGCGAAATCGCCGCCACGGTGCGGCGTCCCGCCTCGCTGGCGCGCACGTGCGGGGCAAGTCCGTCGAGTTTCTTCTGGATCCTCTTGGCCAGCGCTGTCCCCGCGCTGTTCTTGCGAAGCATCTGTGCCGCTTCGTGCAGCGCCCCCAGCGCCCCGAGTTCCTCGCCCGCCCCCAGCGACGCATCCGCTCGCGTCAGAAAGTCATCCGCGCTCCCGAAACGCGGAATGAACGCGTCCAGAATGCCCATCGCCTCGCGGCAAAGCGCCGGCTCCCCCGATTGAATCCGCCACCGCGCCCGCAGTCGCTGAGCATCGACGTACCAGTCCTCGGTCGGCCCCGCAAGGGCCAGCCGCTCGTCCAGCGCCCGCAGCGCCTGCCACGATCCGCCGGACCCCGCCTGCCACCCGTCGATCACCGCCCGCGCAGGATCGCCGAGACGCTCGGCCAGCGCCGTCTCCGCCGGGTGCCGTCGCAGCAGCTCCGCCGATCGCGCACGCAGCTTTCCAAAAACCGCCGGCGCGAAATCCGGCCTCTCGCGCAAAACCGTCTCAAACTGCGCGATCGACTCCGCCGTCTTCCCCTCCCAGTCGCGCACATGACCCAGACACAGCGCCCGCAGCGCCGGGTCTTTCACCGACTCCGCCACGCGCAGCGCCCGCGGCGAGTTCGTCCGCGTCATCAGCTTCCGCACCAGATAAGCCGCATCGAATCGCCCCTCGGGGTTCGTCGCCGGGTCCGACGCCGCCAGCGCCGCATCGGTGATCTGCCAGCTCGATCGCGGCTCGCTCTCCAGTCTCCGCGATTGCAATTGAAGCAGATTGAAGTCGTCGGTTACGAGCATCGCCCCGTCCGCAAACAGCCGTGCGGCATCCGCATCCAGTTCCAACGCCGCCAGCACGTCCTCGGCGCAAACAATGCCCGCCGCCGCAAAGCCCCCCGGCCGCCCCGCAATCGCCGCCGAAGCGCTCTCCCACGCCCGCAAAGGCCCGGACGACGCCAGGAAAAGCACCGCCCCGGGATAGGGGGCATACATCTCCACCTGCGCAAACACATCGCTCAGCGTCGCAACCAGGCTCCGCAGAAGCGGCTCATCGACAAACGCAAGCGACATCCACTGCAGAAACACGCCCTCCGCCCCCAATCGGTCCCGCACCATCGACATGAACTCGCGCGTGTACAGGTGCGACGCGCCCGCCGTCCACGGGTGTGACGGTTGCGACACGATGATGTCATACTGACTCTCCGAAAGCAGCAGGGCGTTTCGGGCATCGTTGGTCATCAGTCGAACGCGCGGATCCGCCAGCGGGTCAATCGCCCGTTGATCCGAGACAAAGCGATTCGCGGCAATCACCTCCGGCTCCAACTCAACCACGTCGATGCGCTCGATCGAACTCGGCACCGACTCGACCGCCACCCCGCCGCCCAGCCCCACGAACATCATCGTCCTGGCGTTCGGCCGCGCCAGCACCGGCAGCGCATTTTGCCACTGCTGAATCAGCACCCGTCCCAGCGGCACGCCCCTGCGCCGAATGTTCGCCTCCGGCAGTCCACTCGTGCGCAGGTCCCACCCGAGGCCGTCATCAACCAGCAGCACCGTCGTACTGCGCCCGACGCCGTAGTAGCTCACCTCGCCCCCGGCGGCGTCGCGGCCCAGCGCCGAGTTGCGCAGCACATCCCACGGCTCATCGGGGCGCACAAAAACAAGCAGCGCGACGCCCGCCGCGCACACCGCCAGGCTCCGCCTGCCCACCGGCTTCATCAGCAGGGCGACTATCGCCATGAGGCCCAGATTCACCGCGACTGTCGCCACAATCGTCCCGCCGAAGTGAAGCATGGGCAGCAGCAGAAATCCGCTCGCGATCGATCCCAGAATCGCCCCGATGGTGTTCCACGCATAAACCCGCGCGCTCGACGGCCCGGCGTCACCGGCCTCGCGCGCCAGGATGCGAACCGCCAGCGGAAATGTCGCCCCAATGAAAAACGCCCCCGGCAGAAGGATCATCGCGCAGATCGCCGCGTTCGCTGCCAGCCCCGCATGGACACCCGCCCCCGTCGTCCTCGCAAGGTCAGGTAACTGCGCCAACAGCGCGTAGCTAAGAAGCGAGGCCGTCGCAATGCAGAACTGCACGATGCCGAAGGCAATCATGCTCCCGCGGCGCGATCGCGCCAGCCGCGACCCCGCGGCCGACCCCAGCGCGATCCCCGTCAGAAAACTCGCCAGCATCGTAGCAAAGGCGAACACGCTCGCCCCCAGCACATGCCCGAGCAGCCGCGTCCACAACACCTCATATGAAAACGACGCAGCGCCCGACACCAGCATGATCGGCAGGATGAGCTTGGCCCGCGGCAGCTCACTATCGCTGATAGCGCCCGGTTTGACCTTCACCGGTGATGGACGCTGCATCGTCGCCCCGGTGGATTGCCTCGCCATCCACGCCGCAACAAGAAACACAAGCAGATTCGCCGCCACGCCGACCCAGATCGTGCGCGCAAGGCCCATCGAAGGCAGCAGCATGAACGCCGCCACCAGCGTGCCCGCCACCGCCCCTAGCGTGTTCACCGCATACAGCAGTCCCACGCGCGGACCGATCTGCCGTTCGTCCGTCACCGCATAGCGCGCCAAAAGCGGCAGCGTCGCCCCCATCATCGCCGTCGGCACAAGCAGAATGACAAACGAGCAGACGAGGTAAAACCCCGCAGTCACCAGCCCGCCCGTTTCAATCGAATCGGCAGCGCCCCCGAATATCGAAACATACAGCCGAGTCGAAGCGCCGATCGCATAAGGAAGCCCGATCGCCGAAACAGCGATGCCCAGTTCGAGTAGCCCGTAAGTGAGTATCGGTCGCGTGATTCGGTCGATGTAGCGCCCCGCCAGCGCCGCCCCGAGCGCAAGACCGCCGAAGTACCCCGCCAGGACCGTGACGACCGCCAGCTCCGACGTGCCGAACACCAGCGCGAACTGCCGCGTCCACGCCGTCTCGTAAAGTAGGCCCGCAAAACCCGATAGAAAGAAACACCCCAGCACGGCGAGGAACCGCTGGTCCCAGACCGTTGCTCGCGCAGCGGATGCAGCGTTCGCCCCCGCGCGCACTCGGCGCGCCGGCAATGCCTCAGAACCCATGCTCGCCTCGGAGGCCTTCCACAGCCTCCATTTTCGTCGCCGGGCACTTGCGCGGTCGGCGCAGTGTCGGCTTGAGGTGTCACTCCGAAGTCGCCACGCCACCCTTCGCGCAGACAGCCCTCGGTGGAATCATGGTTCTAGGCTAAGGGACCGTCGAGTTGGAAACAAGCAATGCTTCGATAAATGGTTCAATATCCGACACGCCCACGTCCCCGTCGGCGTCGAAGTCCAGCGCACAATACCACGCCGACGGCCTCACCCCCATCATCAGCGCGGAAATAAAAGGTGAGATATCCAGCCCGTTCGCCACGCCGTCCACATTTCCGTCGCCCGAAGCGGTCTCAAAAACGATCAGCGTCGCGGGCCGCGTAATCGCCGGCGTCCCGCAGAGATTCGTCACCACGGCGTCGTACATCCCCGCGTCGTCTACCGTCGTCGACATCACCTGCAGCACCTGCTGCGTCGCGCCGTCAATCGGCTCGCCGTCCTTTCGCCACTGATAAGTAAGCGGCGCAAGACCATTCGCCTGAACAACGAAACTGACATTCCGCCCCGCGCAGACCAGCCGCGATGCGGGCTCTTCGAAGAAGGTCGTTTCCCGGAATCCGAAATCCCAGGTCCGCCCCGAGAGCGCAAAAGACCCCTGGCCGCCGAAAAGCACCGCCGAATCCCGCGCCGTGTCGTAGGTCATCGCGCCGTCGAACACTGCCGCCGGACCTTCCATGAACCGCTGCTGCCACTCCTCCCCGTTCCACGTCCAGAAGGAGTCCGTCGCCTGCGTTCCGCCGCCGCCGAACATGAGAATCAGCCCGTGCGTTGGGTCGTACGCCATACCCTGAGACCTGCGCACCCCCGGCCCGGCCAGCGTAACCAGTTCCCACGCATTCCCGTCGTACTCCCACGTGTCCCCGTAATAAATCTGCGTCGCAATGCCGCCGTACACCACCGTCCGGCCCCGGCCCGCGTCGTACGCCATGCCGAACAAGCTCCTGGCCGTCGGCACCGTCCCCGCGAAGCTGCGCTGCGTCCACGTTGAACCGTCCCATTCCCACGTATCGTTTCGATTCGAAAATGGAACGTTCGGATCGTTGCCGCCGAAGAGCACCGTCACCTTGCGGGCAGAGTCATAAACCATGCGATGTTCAATGCGCGGGCTCGGCCCCGTCGTCGCCGCGAGCGTCCACGTCGTCCCGTTCCACTCCCACGTCTCACCGTTGATCTGGTCCAGGAAGTTCATGCCGCCGAATTGAACGCAAACCCCACGATCGCTGTCGTACGCCATCGCGTGTCCCCTTCGCGATGGAAGTCCCAGGCTTGTTCGCAGGGTCCACGTCGATCCGTCGTATTCCCAAGTCTCTGGGCTGACTCCCGAGCTCATCCTGCCGCCGTGCAGCACAGTCACCCCGCGGTTCTCATCGAAGACCATCGCATGCCCGGACCGCGGACGCGGCGATTGCAATCCCGCATTGCTCCACGTCGCGTCATCGAAGAGCCAGGTCTCCGCGAGGTACTCGGTCCCGTTGCCGCCCCCGAACATCACCATCCGTTGCCTGGCCGCGTCATAGGCAAGACCGTGCCCGTCAAGCGCCCGCGGTCCCGTGGGAAATCGCTGCACCCACTCGCCTTGCTTGTATTCCCACGTATCGCTCCGCGTGCTTCCCGACGAGCTGCCGCCATACAGCATTACCACGCGTCGCACCGGGTCGTACGCCATCGCGTGAAGCGCCCTTGCAGTCGGACCGGGAATCGTCCGCCGCTGCCACGATTCGCCCGAAAGCACCCACGTATCATTCAAAATAGTTCCTCCGAACGACTCCCCGCCGAACATGACGATCGACCCCGTCACGTCGTCGAAGGCCATCGCATGGCGAAAGCGCGCCGGCGGACCCGCATCAGTGATCGGCCGCCAGGAAACTCCGTTCCATTCCCACGTGTCGTCGTAAATCGTTCCGCCGATCCCGCCGAAAAGCACCGTCACGCCGCGCTGCGCATCGAACGCCATCGCGTGCCGAGACCGTGGCGGCGGCCCCTGCGTGCTGCGCAGCCGCCATTGCACCCCGTCCCATTCCCAGGTCTCGCCGCTCTGCCCCGACGCCGAACCGCCGAACAGCACCGTCACGCCGCGCAGGCTGTCGAACGCCATCGCCGTAGACGTCCGCGCCGACGGTCCGAACATCGAAGCCAGCCGCCACGCGCTGCCGTCCCACTCCCACGTCTCGCGATGCGGACCCTCGTCGTCGCTTCCGCCAAAACAAACCACGCGCTGACGCCCCGTGTCATAGACCATCGAGTGAAATCGGTGCGGCCCCGGCGGCGGCGTCTTCTCCAGCCAGCCCTCTTCGCTCTGAAGGGCCAGTGCCAGCACGCCGCTCTGATCCTGCCCGCAGGCGTTGCTCACCAATACGTCGTACTCGCCCACGTCGGAGTACCCGACCGAATCAATCGTCAGTGTCGGGCCGGTGGCATCGGGAATCGTGACCTTGTTTTTCCGCCACTCATAAGAGATGGGCTGCTCGCCGTTCACGACCACCTGAAGTACGATCGTCTCCCCCAGGCACGGGAAGACATCACCCGGAAAA
This sequence comes from Planctomycetia bacterium, assembly GCA_015075745.1. NCBI lineage: Bacteria > Pseudomonadati > Planctomycetota > Planctomycetia > Planctomycetia bacterium. The sequence continues at coordinate 53,866 of JABTTW010000003.1, read as the reverse complement.
TCGACGATCGATGCCGGAACGCACCCGCCGCCGAGTTCGCCCGCGGCCTCAACCGCCAACAGTCGTTGTTCGCAATAGGATAAGAAGACAAGGAGCGCGCCCGCCGTGCAAAGCGCGCCGCGCCGTCGAGAATTGAACCATTTTCCGAATCCGTCGTCCGGTCGATCCGCAGGGCGCGTGTACATGTGTACGCCTCCTCTGCCTGAAAGTTCTCGGCGTCGGTCGACCTGTCAGAAATGCCCGACCCGCCGCGGCTCACCATCGACCCTGCGGACGCAGATCATACCACAGATGCAACTCAGTTTGGAGCGCTCATCAGTAAGGCCTCATTCGACTCCCAATATCGACCTGGACAGATTACGCAGGCCGGCTCCCAGACTCAATGGCGTTCCAAAGACTCTCCAGACCCAGTCGTACAGCCCACGAAGTGATATAGCTTCGATCCACACTTTCGCCGCTGATTTTCAGCATGCTTGCAATATCGCGAAGGTGCTTCTCTGACTCGCCGGTCTTATACGCTTCCAGCTTCTTGACGATGACATCCTCAACGGCCGCGAATACCGCCTCAAACTCGGGCCCGGGCTTTATTCGCACTGACCTCGAAAAGCGACTCTCATTAAACGGCGTGTCCGCGGCAACGATCACGTCTACCTTGAGACCCGAGGCGGGGTGAATGATGTTGAACTGCCCTCGCGCCGTGATGGCCTCGCGGACGGCTTCTTCGCTCAGATAATACTCACCTTCTGGGAATGAATCACAAAAACCGCGAATTTGGTTTTGAAACGGTTGAACGACAATATCGATGTCGTTCGTAAGACGAGGCTCACCATAGAACATGCCCGCGACGGAGCCGGTCACGAAATAGCGGATTTTATGTCGATCGAGCACGCCGACGACGAACCGGAGCAGATCAGATTGCTCCATGGCTCATCCTCCGGGCCACTTCGCAATTGATTCTCTCCTCGTCCCATTCAGGGTGTTGCGTGCGAAGATGTGAGAGCAGCATCCGCCGCGCGGACGAGTAAAGGCCGAAAGCGATTTGCAGACGCTCCTGCCCGCTTTTTCGGCGCAGCACCTCGGCCATTGCGTCATCAACCATCGTGATGCGCTGGGTACCCGGCACTACAGCCTCACAATCTCCCCATAGCTCTCCGGTCGCCGATCGCGGAAGAATTGCCATGTATTCCGCACCTCGCGGATCATGTCCAGGTTCAAATCCGCCACCACCACGTCGTCCTCCAGCCGGCTCCCCTGTGCGACGATCTGCCCGCGCGGATCGCAGAAGTAGCTCTGCCCGTAAAACTCGCCCATCCGCCACGGCTCCTCAACCCCCGGCCGATTGATCGCCCCGACAAAGTACTGATTCGCCACCGCGTGCGCCGGCTGCTCCAGCTTCCACAGATACTCGCTCAAGCCCGCTACCGTCGCCGAAGGGTTGAACACAATCTCCGCGCCGTTCAGCCCCAGACACCGCGCCCCATCGGGAAAGTGCCGGTCATAACAGATATAGACGCCCACCTTGCCCACCGCCGTATCAAACACCGGATACCCCAGGTTCCCCGGCCGGAAGAAAAACTTCTCCCAGAACCCCGGCGCGACATGCGGGATATGCATCTTGCGATACTTGCCCAGATACTGCCCGTCCGCGTTGATCACCGACGCAGAGTTGTAATAAACCCCCGGAATATCCTCCTCGTACATCGGCACGACCAGCACCATCTTCAGCCGCTTCGCCAGGTCGCACATCAGCTTCGTCGTCGGCCCGTCGGGAATCTTCTCCACCATGCTGTACCACTTCGTATCCTGGTCGCAGCAAAAGTACGGGCCGTAAAAAAGCTCCTGCAGACAGACGACCTGCGCCCCCTTGCTCGCCGCCTGCTCGATGAGCGCGACGTGCTTGTCGATCATCGACTTCTTGATCTTCTCAATAGGGGAGTTCCCCGGTTCCGACAGCGTCGCCTGAATCAAACCGCCTCGAATGATGCGTGGCATGGATACCTCCGGAACAAGTAATAAGCCCGCTTTTTACCATAACTTCGCGTGCAAGGGAATTTATCAAACCCTCGGTGGGCTTCCGATGGCCGACCGTCAACCCGTGTCCGCCGACGTCAGGCTTTCGCCGGTATGGCAGCCGCTTTATCATGGTTGGATTAGATTTCTCATTGGGAGTAAGCAACATGTCCACCGCAACCGCCGTTCCCGCCAAGGGCCAGAAGGTCCGCCTCTTCGTCGGAGGTGAATTCGTCGAGTCCAAGGCCACCCGCACCGGCCCCGTCTACAACCCCTCCATCGGCGAGCAGATCGCCGAAGTGCCGTTCTGCACCGCCGACGAGGTCAATCGCGTCATCGACGTCGCCCACGCCGCCTTCCCCGCCTGGCGCGACACCCCCGCGGTCGAACGCGCCCGCGTCATGTTCCGCCTCGTCGCGCTCCTGGAGAAGAACGCCGACTCCCTCGCCCGCACCATTTCCTACGAACACGGCAAGACCCATGAAGAGGCCGTCGGCTCCATCCGCCGCGGTATCGAGATGGTCGAGTTCGCCTGCGGCATCCCCACCCTCACCATGGGCGACACTTTTCATAACATCGCCGTCGACGTCGACTGCGAAACCTATCACCACCCCCTCGGCGTCTGCGTCGGCATCACCCCGTTCAACTTCCCCTTCATGGTCCCCCTGTGGATGTTCCCCATCGCCATCACCTGCGGCAACACCTTCATCCTCAAGCCCAGCGAAAAGGTCCCGCTCAGTGCCATGCGCATGGCAGAGCTCCTCGTCGAGGCCGGCCTCCCCAAGGGCGTTTTTAACGTCGTCCACGGCGATCGCGAGGCGGTCGATGCCCTGCTGACCCATCCCCACGTCCAGGCCGTCAGCTTTGTCGGCTCCACCCCCATCGCCAAGCTCATCTACGAAACCTCCACCAAGCACGGCAAACGCTGTCAGGCCAACGGCGGCGCGAAGAACCACATCCTCGTCATGCCCGACGCCGACATGGACAAGGCCGTCTCCGCCCTCCAGTCCTCCGCCTTCGGCTGCTCCGGCCAGCGCTGCATGGCAGGCAGCCTCGCCGTCGCCATCGGTTCCGCCGGCGACCCGCTGGTCGAAAGGCTCTCCGCCGCCGCAACCAGGCTCAAGGTCGGCCGCACCGACGTCGCCTCCGACGCCCAGATGGGCCCCGTCGTCACCCGCCAGCATTTAGACAGCCTGCTCACAAACATCGACAAGGGCGTCAAGGAAGGCGCCAAGCTCGCCCGCGACGGCCGCGGCGTGAAGGTCGAAGGCGCGGCAGGGGGCTACTACCTCGGCCCGACCATCTTCGACCACGTCGCCCCGAAGATGCACGTCTCCCAGGCCGAGCTCTTCGGCCCGGTCCTCAGTGTCAGCCGCGCGGCAACGCTCGACGAGGCCATCGCCCTTACCAACCAGAGCCCCTTCGGCAACGGTGCCGTCATCTACACCCGTGACGGCCACGTCGCCCGCGAGTTCAAGCACCGCGCCGGCGCAGGCATGATCGGCGTCAACGTCGGCGTCCCCGCCCCCATGGCCATGTTCGCCTTCACCGGCGTCAAAGGCAGCTTCTTCGGCGACCTCCACATGCAGGGCCGCGAAGGCATCGCCTTCTACACCCAGCAGCGCATGATCCTCTCCCGCTGGCACCCCGACAGCCGCGCCGGCGAATTCGTCACCACCCGCGGCTAAAGCGGCCTGCGCATCTGCGTAGCGTCCGGCGCCTCTGCCGGACGTGAATCGCAAGGAACATTTCCTGATATACAACGCTGCATAAACGCGCAATCTGCCATAGAGCGGTTCCCAATTGAGTGAACGATCCTGCCATCCCATTTAGCCGGCGGGCTCGCCCGCCGCTAACGCCGCCGTCGATCGTTCATTGATTGAAGAATCGCATTCGCCGTTCAACCGGTCCCCCGTACCATATGACATGGCAGCGCCGCCCACACCAGCCCGAAGCGCAAGCGAGGACCGGGCTCGCCTCCTATTCGAGTTCTCTCGTATATTCACTGTGAAGCTATATGTGCACATACGTCTTCGTCACATTACCAAAGGACATTGACCTCGATGCCTGGCGAACCCACCTCGCCGCCCACGCCGTCCCCATCGAGCGCGAAACCACCTGGCCCACCGGCGCCAAGTCCCTCTACTTCCGCGACCCCGCCGCAAACTCCATCGAACTCCTCGCCGGCAATCTCTGGCCCGATTGACCAGCCCCATTGCATAGCGCGCCGCGAAATGCGCCCCCCAAAGGCGCGAGCGCGGAGCAAGTGTGCATCAATGGAGGCCAATCCACCCATGCCCAGCGCCCAAACAATCAGAGCACGCCACGCTCGGAATCCGCCTCCAAGCCGCAGCCCCCAATCCCCAGGCCTCAGGTCTCAAGCCTCAGTCCCTTTTCACCAAAAACCACCCAAATCACGAACCGCCCCAACACACGCCCGCCACGCGACTTGCAATCGAGAATTTTCCGCTGTGTCACCTTATGTCACCTTCGAGTTTGCACGATTTGCGCACGAGAAACGACGAGGCTTGCCGGCTTGCCCATGGAGCGCAGCGAAGTGGGTTGGCGATGGACCACCAGCGGCCTCCGCATCGCCGCGTGTCACCACCTTTACATTCACCCTGGACCCCTGGGCCCCTCGGCCCCTCAGCCCCTCGGCCCCTTTTTTTTCATCGCTTGCGAAAAAGAAAATGACTCTAAGAAACCAGCCCCTTGTTCTCCGCCCGCCCCTCTTCGGAAAACGCCGTGTACATCGGCTCAAGAACCTGCTCGCGCTCCAGCTGCGCCGAAAGCAGCTCCCGCCAAAGCCCATACCCGCTCACCGGATGATGGTCCCGCGCCCGCTTCTGCGTCTCGTCGCATCGCGCCAGCCCCAGCCGAATCGCCTCAGCACAGGACTTCGGCAGCCGCGACATGGCGCTCTCAAATTGCCCCGCATCCAGCGTCCGCTGCGCGTGAAACCCGAGGACCAGCCCGAGATGAGCGTGGTTTCGCCACTCATAAGGCATCGCCCGCACAAGCCGAATCGCCCGTCGCGGATCGTCCATGTGCAGATAGGCCGCCTGAAAGGCCACGCCCTCGACCAGATCGCCGTCGTGGTCCGGCGCGAATTCGCCGATCGCCTCAAACAGCGCCGGCCGATCACTCAGAAACCCCGCGTACATGGCCCGCCCCAGCCCGTGAAAGGCCGCGCGCCGATAGTACCCCGGAATCGCCCGGAAGTGCGCTACCGAGGTCGTCCGATGCATGAAGTCCAGCAGGCCGAACTTGAACCCGTACCCGTCCAGTACCAGATATCGGTGCCACGCGTCGACCGACTGCGCCAGTCGAAGCACCTCTTCAAAGTTCCTCCCGAATCGAAGCGCGCTCCACACCCCCAGCCCGAAGTGCGCCGGCCACACCCATCGCCCGGCCGTCTCAGGAGCCTGATGCAATCGCGATCGCCCGTCGATCCGCAGCGCCGCCTCGGTCATCGTCGCCCCCTCAACGACCAGCGCCCGCTGCGCCGGCGCCGCCGCCTCGCAGTCGTCGATCCATCGCCGCGATGGATGCATCAGTCGCGTGAAAATCCCCCGCGCAATCAGCCGACAGGAATGATTCACCCACACGGCGTCTTCGCCGCGCGCATGAAGCCCCAGACGAGAAGTGGGGGAGGCGCTCAATACCCGTGCAACCCACAGCGGCGTGCCATAGCGCGCGATCGCCACCGCGAAGCCGATTCCCACCAGAATCAGAACGGTGATCTGCATGGATCCAACCGTCGCCCCTTCGAGCGTGTCCGCCGACATCGAGTCCGCCCGCGATTCATTCGCCAAGCCATCGAAGTCCGTCGGCCGCTGCGTACTGATTATATCGCGCAGTCGCCCCGATGTGTGCAAAACGTAGCGGCCATCATGGTGGGGGGGATGAAGCAACCTAAGACGGAAAAATCAACTCCGACAGCGGCACCTGAACCTCCATCGTCCCCAGATCGACCGACGCCTCCTGCTTCTCCAACCGCACGCGCACAATCCGACCTGGATTGTCGAATTTCGCCACCCGCACCGGATCCCCGGGCCGCAGCGTCAAGACCCGCTCCAGCCATGTCGAATAGCGAAGCTGCTCCTTCTCCAGCGCCTTGGCCCGATCCATCGCCGCCAGCGTCGCCCTCGCCGCCTCTGCCCGGGCAGCCTCCGCATCCTTCCGCGACCGCTCGGCATCGCGCCGCGACCGAAGCGTCTGCCCGATCGCCCGGTTCAAAGCCCGATGCTGGCTGCTCAGGTGTCGCTTGGCGCGCTCGACCATGGTCTTCGGCATCCCCAGACGCGAAGCAATCGCAATGGCGTTGCTCATCCCCGGCTCGCCGATGCAAAGCTCATAGGTCGGCCGCAGCGTCTCAAGGTCGAACTGCACCGAGGCATTGTCGATTCTCGGCAACTCCAGCGCCATGCTCTTCAGGCTTCCCAGGTGCGTCGTCACCATCGCCAGGCACTTGGTCTGCCCGAGATGCTCGACAATCGCCCGGCCGATCGCGGCCCCTTCGTCCGGGTCCGTCCCCGCCCCCAGCTCATCCAGCAGCACCAGCGTCCCCGGTCGGGCCCGCTTTACGATCTCAAGGATGCGCCGCATGTGCGCACTGAAGGTGCTCAAAGATTGGTGCAGGCTCTGCTCGTCACCGACGTCGATCCACACGCCGTCAAACGCCGGCAGCGTCGAGCCCGGATCGGCGGGAATCGGTAAACCCGACTGGGCCATCACCACAATGAGTCCGACGGTTTTGAGCGCCGCGGTTTTCCCCCCGGTATTGGGCCCGGTGATGATCATGATGTCGAAGTCATCGCCCAGCCGCACGTCGATCGGCACGACATTGACGCGATCGGCCTGTCCGTCCCCATCCTGGCCCTGGGTCAACAAAATGGGATTACGCGCCCGGCGCAGCAGCAGCTTCGGCTCCTCCGACAATCCGGGAATGACAAGGTCGTATTTCTTCGCGAATCGAATCTTCGCCGTCAGCAGGTCGATCAGCGCCACTGTCTCCAGCGTCCGCAGGAGTTCCTTTTGATTCAGGTGAATCAGATGCGTCAGTTCCCAGAGGATGCGCCCGATCTCTTCCGACTCGGCCTGCAACAGATTCACCCGCGTGTTGTTCAGCTCCACCGCCTCGGCCGGCTCAACGAAAAGCGTCTGGCCGCTGTCGCTGCTGCGATGAATGATTCCCGTCACCCGCCCGCGCTGATCCGCCCGAAGCGGCAGCACCATCCGATCGGCGTGAAATGTCGCGTTGGGATATTGCAGGTAACGGCTGACATGCGGTTGCCGAAGAATCCGATCGAAGACCGCGCGAATCTGCACCCGCGCGTCATCAATATCCTGGCGAATCCGCCACAGCCGGTCGCTCGCCCGGTCCACCACGCAGCCGCGATCGTCGATCACCTTGCGAATGCGATCCACGATCGGTTGAAAGTCGCCCACCCGGCCGGCCAGCTTCTGAATCGTCTCGTTCGGTTCGCCGGCCTCACCGAGATATCGACGAAGGGCAATGATCGCTTCAAGGGTCGAAGCAACCTCGGCGAATTCCTCAGGCTCCAGCTTGGCCGGTGGAATCGCCCGGCGAATGTGCCCGCGAACATCTCGAACCCCGCCCAGCGGCGGAAGCCCGTGCGCGTCGGTCCACGCCGCGAACTCGATGTTCTGCGTGCGCCACAGCGCGACCTGCGACGCCTTTCGAGAAGGCGTGATCCGCGCGGCCAGCTCCTTGCCGACGGCGCAACTGGCACAGGTCGCCAGGATGCGTCGGATCTGATCGAACTCAAGTTTTTCCAGCGTGTGCGCGTCCACGCGGTGATTGTATGGCCGCGAAGCAAACTGCACCAAACCGGCTATCGCAGCCCGTATATGCGATCGACGCGCAGCGTCAGATTCCCCTTGCGAATCTCCGTCACGCCGAGAGTCTCATCCGCGAGATTGCCGATCGGCCCGAAGCCCTTTTTGCCGTACGGATGATTCGCTCGCCGCAGCGGCTGCCGCGCCGCGTGCCCGTCGAGGTACAGCACCTGCGCCTGCTTGCCGTGGCGGAAGTGCGCAAAGCCGCCGTTCACGCCGACATTGCGATCGAAAAGCGAAGGCTCCTGCCACTGGATGTACGCCGGCTCGTTGAACGGCTGATCGAGCGTCCCGCCCGATGAGTAATCGAGCCGGTCGAAGTGAATGCCGTCCGCCAGTGCAAAGACGTCGGCACTCCGCCCGGCGAACTCCGCGGCCCGCCCGGTCCCCGAGGTCGCGCTGCTGATCCAGTTGTAGCCCCCCAGCGCGCCGGTGTTATAGCCGAACCCGCCCGCCGAAGGTTCGAACTTGCGAAAGTAGAGGCCCGATTGAGACGGAAAGCTCGGACACCGAAAGTCCTCCGCCCCCGCGCTGAGGTACTTCCCGAGGAATCCCGCCGCACGATCCAGCCTGCGCCCGGTCTGAAGTGGGTTGCTCGACGGCCCGCCCGGTTCAAACCCGAACCACCACCGCCGCCCGCCGTCCGGCCCGCTGACGTCCTTGTAGTAAGGCCAGAACCAGCCGTCGTTGTCATCGAGGTACATCGTCATGCCCAGCCCGGCCTGATGCAGCGCCGCGATGCACACCGAGCTTCGACCGGCCGACCGCGCTTCCCCCAGCGCCGGAATCAGCACCGCCGCCAGCAGGCCGACGACCGACGTCACGACCAATAGTTCGAGCAGGGTGAACGCGGCCCCTCTCCCGCGTCCACCCCGCCCCATGTTTCTGAGTACGTGATGCGTCATGCCTTACGATCCCACGAGTGCCGCGACAAACCCGCCCACGTCGTCAATCGTGACGCTCTGGCTCTCGTCAAAGTCTCCCGACGCCGTCTGGCACGAGCTGGGCACGCTCCCCAGTAGCACCTCGACGAAGGGCGCGATGTCCAATCCGTTCGCAGCGCCGTCGCCGTTCATATCGCCCGCTGGTCGAAGCTGCCCGGCAAACTGAATCTCCGAAAACTCCACATCTGCGATCACGCTCGATCCGAACGGATTGAACGTATCCTGCCAGAGCGTGATGGCGAACGAATCGACGGAAAATGGATGGTCCACGAAGAGCGCCGTCTGAATTGTCGTCACATTCGCGTCCGTCCCGCCGGGCCCGCCCGTGCCGTCGGCATTGATCGCCAGGTCATTGCCGCCTTGAGAGACGGTCAGTGTCAGCACCTGCGTCTGCGGGTTGAAGTGGACGGTCGCCGTCGTCAGGACATCCAGTGCGATGTCTTCGTCACCGAAAGGCGTGTCGATCCGCGACTCCGCGCCGAACGGAAACTCAAACTCCGAAAAGTAACCCGCGCCCGTATCGCTGTGAATCAGCGTCGAGCCGAGCGTCGGACCGCCGAACAGCGGGCTGACATTCGGAAAGTAATCGAACGCAACATTGTCGAATGCGAAGTCCGGTCCCGCGCCGCCGGCCCGATCGGTTCCGGTCGTGGCGGAGTTGATAAGTCCCCAGCCGATCTGAGCGAACTGATCGGGATCGGCAAAGAAACCCGCGGAAAGAACACGAAACGTGACCGTGAACTCAAACTCATCGCAGGCACCGAAGGCAACGGGGCTTTGCGAGTCGAGCGGACGTACATACCACGCCGTCGGCTCAAAGGAATCGAAGTGCGCCGTAAGCCGCTGCGATCCGCCGTCATAAGTGAATCGCAGATCGTCGTGGCCCGGTGGAACGGAGAAGCGATCCGCGACAATCGGATCATCCTGGAATGTCTCGGTCCATTGAACGCTTTGGCCAAAGCTGTTGGGAATCGGGATGACGGCCAGCGCCGTCAGGGCGAAGAGGCCGCCTGCAAATCGAGACCTCGCACGGTGCGAACGAAATGACACCACAATCCATCTCCTCTCTCCGGCCGTCTTTCGCCGCCGGAAAAGAAAAACCTCCGCCAGCCGGATGGGTTCCGGGACGGAGGTTGGAGACTCGTTGGGTGCGATAGAAGATGCACGGTCACGATGTCGCCGACTTACGCCCAGATCCGGGGCGGAAACGACAACACGGCACAGGCAGGTCTTCTGGCTCTCGGATCGTCCTACTGACCGCGCCTTCTCTTCGCACATGGCGAAAATGGCATTTGCGGCGTTCGTCCCCGATTACAGCGGCGGGACCGCGGTGGATTTGCACCACCTTCCCTTTTTACTCCAACACAGGAGGCCAGGGCCGAGCGATATTCACTTGTCAAACGAGCGGCAGCCGACGCGCTGAAGGCGATGAATCCGCCGACTCGATGCAGGCCTTTTAATCCTTTGCCTCATGATGTGTCAAGTTAATAGTGCATGAGGCGCGATCCGCATCGAGTCTAAACACCAGAACGCGACGCGACTTGTGATGTAAAAAAAATTCGGGGCCGCGCCGACTCCCCTCGGCACGGCCCCACTGCTACTGAAAGCAGCAACCCGCTGGGCGAAGCCCTCCGAAAGACCCGCGACTCCCTCTCCCAGGAGCACGAATCTCCGACGGGCCTCCCCCAGCAAGCTGCCCGACGCAGCCTTCGTCACCGCATCGCTGGAACCTATAAGCACGTGCCGTACCAGCAGGGGATGTCCTTCTTCAGCGAGAATTCTTGCAACCGCTTAAACATTATCACACCGTGAGTTATGACGCGTTCCGAAAAGTCTGTGTCCTGTTGCACGCCGTGCGAAAGGGCCCGATTGGGAACAAGTCCCCAGAAACCGTCCCCAGTGGGTGCGTAGCGCACTCCCAATTTCTTAACTTCATGGCAATCCCGTTATAGATCGTGGACGCAGTGCGCCGGCAAAAAATGACGAATGCTCCAGATGGTTTTGGAAAACCAAACGGAGTTGCATTCGAATGTGCCGGAAGGAATCGAGCTAAGCGGCGGTCTCCGGGTCGGCCATGTCGCCGCTGAGGTAGGCAATGAAATCACTCTTAGTGAGGAGTCCGACCGAGCGTTCGTTTTCCCGCACGAGAATAGCCGGTGCGCCAAGCGAGAGGGCTTTAAAACCTTTCTCGATCTCGGTGTTCTTGTCCATTTTCGGATAAGGCGAGCCCATCACCTCGCCGACCAGCTTCTGGGCGATGTCTACGTGGTCGAAGACGAGCTGCATGGCCGTGACTTCCTGAATGGAACCGACAATCACGCCGTTCGCATCGGCGACAGGAACCTGAGAGATGCCGTTTCGACGCATCAGGTCAATTGCTTTTCGCACGGACTCTTTGGTGCCGACGGTAATCAGCGGAGGCACGTCACCCTTGCCGGCAAGGACATCGCCCAGGGTTGACCCCTGACCGGCCACGGCGAGGAAGCCGAACTGCTGCATCCAGTCGTCGTTGAAAATCTTGCTCAGATATCCCCGCCCGCTGTCGGGCAAAAGCACAACGACGAGCTTTTCCGCCGGCAGGTTCGCGGCGACTTTCAGGGCCGCACAGGTCGCCGTTCCACACGAGCCGCCGACGAGCAGCCCCTCTTCCCGAGCCAGCCGTCGAGCCATCGTGAACGAGTCCTTATCGCTGACATTGACGACCTCGTCGACGATCTTGAGATTGACCGTGTTCGGCATGAAGTCTTCGCCGATGCCCTCGACTTTGTAGGGCTTGGGCATGCTCCCGGGCGTGTAGATCGATCCCTCGGGGTCGGCCCCGATGATCTTGATCGCCGGGTTCTTCTCTTTCAGGTATCGGGCCGTCCCGCTGATGGTGCCGCCGGTCCCGATGCCCGCGACAAAGTAGTCGATCTTGCCGTCGGTCTGCTCCCAGATCTCTGGGCCGGTTGTCTCGTAGTGTGATTGCGGATTGTTCGGATTCTCAAACTGATTGGGCTGAAAAGCCCCGGAGATTTCCGCGGTGAGTCGGTTGGCGACGTTGTAATAACTCTCGGGATTATTCGCGCCGACCGTCGGCACGGTCACCGTCTCCGCGCCGTAAGCCCGCAAAAGCGCAAACTTCTCAGGCGCCATTTTGTCAGGCATGACAAGTATGCAGCGATACCCCTTGATCGCCGCGGCCATGGCCAGCGCGGCCCCGGTATTACCGCTGGTCGGTTCAACAATGGTCCCGCCGGGCTTGAGCTTCCCGGCCTTCTCGGCCTCTTCCAGCATCTTGATGGCCGGGCGGTCCTTGACCGAGCCGCCTGGGTTGAAATACTCAACCTTGGCCGCGACCGTGCAGGCGAGGCCCGCGGTCACCCGATTCAATCGCACGAGGGGCGTATGGCCGACTACTTCGAGAACGCTATTGTGGATTTTCATGCGGTGTCGCTGTCTCTTTTATCAGGTCGGGTCGAGGTCAGAAAAATCGCGGCCAGTCCGGGTGATTGAGCCGACCTGCGATTGTGACGAATTCGGGAGTGGCTCGCAACTATTGATTGCAATGGCGGGCATGCTCGGGAGCGCCGAAATGCCCACCCGATGAATGAAAAGTAATGCGCGACCAGGGACTTGAACCCCGAACCCGCTGATTAAGAGTCAGCTGCTCTGCCAATTGAGCTAGTCGCGCTTTAACGCCCCTCTAGAGGGTCAAGGGGCTATCATAGTTAGGCTCATTGCGGAGTCAAGGCGGCATCGGCTCCGCCGAAAGCGGGGCGCGTGGCGTGCTTGACAATCCATCAAGCTGGAAGGACCATTGCCTCCGTGATGAACCGGGGACAAAAGGCCTCGGCGCCGAATGAGGGCGTTTAGCTCAGTTGGCTAGAGCGCCTGCTCGACATGCAGGAGGTCACAGGTTCGAGTCCTGTAACGCCCATTCCCTCTGGGACCTGACGCGGCGCGGCGACAGTCCCCGAGGCTAGTAGCGTTTGCCCCCGAAAAATCGGGATCAAGGCACGCCGACCAGCGAGGTTTCTTGACCGGATATTTCTCTAGAATGTCCCGCTTTCCCGGAAGAGTCGGCCTGTCTCGGGTCGATACATTCCGGTTGTCGACCAACTATTTCACCGAACATCTTGATCTGGAGAGCGCGTGAACAGCGATCCGTCGAACGCAAACGTGGTCGAAGCCGGCCTTGTACAAGATGATCGGTCCGCCCGGCTTTCGGACTTCGGTCTCTTCTTCAGCAAGTTCATGGCCAAGGGACGCCAGATTTCCTCGGCCGTGCCATCCAGCCCGGCCATGGTCGCCCGCATTCTCGATCGCATCGACTTCAGTCGCCCCGGCACGATCGTCGAGTTGGGCGCCGGTACGGGCCCGGTGACCGAACAGATCATGGAAGTCCTCCGTCCCCACCATCGCTTCATCGCCGTGGAGAACGACCCGGATTTCTGCAACATCCTCCGCCGCCGCTTTCCGAATCTCACCTTGCTTCAATCCGACGCCACCAAGATCGCCGAGCCGCTTGAGAATCTCGGCGTCAACCGCGTCGAATACGTCCTCAGCGGCCTGCCGACCCCGGCCCTGCCTCGCAAGTCATTGATCGAGCTGTTTCGCTGGCTGCAAAAGTCACTTTCGCCCACCGGCGTCTTCATTCAGATCACCGTCGTGCCCTTCGTCTACCAGCGGTTTTACCGTCGATTGTTCGACTCTGTGGACTTCCGCATGGTCTGGCTCAACATCCCGCCCGGCGGGGTTTACTACTGTTCCCGGCCGCGTCGGCGTACTGCAACGGCGGGTTGAGCAGTCCTTCAGCTTCATCACACCTGTTACACTTCAAGAGATAGCTCCCGTCAATTCTCGGCGTTCTACCGACGTACGGCGACTTGAAGCGCGTAGCTGCATCGCCGGTCACAAACGCCTCGGCGGCGTCCGCGGACTTGGGTCGTTTCAAGAGATAGTTTGCTGGCGAAGTCGTTTGGCGCAGCGGAAGACGCGCTCCGTCTTGCGGAACCCAATTGCGCACTCTATTTGCCTGGAATTACTGGTATGTGAATGGGGGTTAGCCGGCCGGGAGCAAGCAGACTACTCGTCGGCTTTGACGACGCGCCGCTTGGACTTTCGCATGCTCCGGCGCTTGCGATCGGAGGGCTTCTCGTAATAGGCCGTTCGCTTCATCTCGCGCAAGACACCTTCGCGCTCGCACAACTTCTTGAGTCGGCGCATCAGCTGCTGAACGGGCTCATTGGGGCGTGGTCGAACTTTAATCATGTGTGCCGGAAGCTCTCCTTCCCGATTCTGGTGCTCGTCTCGATGAGGGTGGTACGCCAGCGACTCAACCAACTCAGCAAGACCCGTCAGTGTAAACATGTATCGGCTTGCTTGCAACGCACGGATTCCTCAGAACCCGCCCCCTTTAACCGGGACTTCTAAGGTCTGTCCCCGTAAGATGTTAGAGGCGGGGCCTCTAACCGCGATCCATTCACTCACGCCCCTCCAGCCGGGGCGGTGCATCGTGGACAGCACATCGTAGAATGGCGGTCGCCCCAACTTCAGCAGGAGTGGAACTCGAATGACGTCAGAGGGTGCCCAAAACAAAGGCGGCGGATCGGCGGACCGCCTCGACGAGTATCTGACGCTCTATCCGCATCTCGTCGATCGCATCCTGCGCCAATTGCTCATCGAGCTCCACGAACGCGGCGCCATCTCCATCGAAAAGATTTACGACGAAGCCCGCGAATCCGCCGGAAACGTCGAGAAAAATTCCGGCAATCCCAACGTCGCCGAGGCCCCGCGCGGCGATCAGCGCGAACGCGACTATGTGAACCAATGCACCCGCGAAAGCGCCGGCAAACACTTCACACCCCACGAAATCGACGAGATCGTCAACCTCGCCCTCAAGAGAGAAGAGGCCGACAAGCTCCGCGCCATCGTCTCCCTCGGCTCCGTCTCCTTTCGATTGCTCTCCGAAACGATCCGCCGATTCTGCTCACTGCCGGAAGGCGAAACACAGCTCTCCCCCGACGAAGCAATGGGCGTCCGCGTCGGCCTCATCCGCCACCTCATCAGCGATCAGCTCGAGTTCATCGCCATCGCCAAGCAATACCTGCGAATCAGAGACTTCGAGGACATCGTCTCGCGCATCATCGGCGCCGAATCCGGAATGGGTCGCATCGGCGGAAAAGCCTCCGGCATGTTCCTCGCCTACCGCATCGTCGGTGGGCAGGGGGGCAGACCGCTCCTGGAACCCGCGACGCCCGCCCGCGACATGCCGCGACTCTCAACGCCGGTCGAAAGCGCGGCAGCGCCGATCGCCATCCCAGAGTCGCATTACCTGCGATCCGACGTGATTGAGGACTTCATCGCCTTCAACCGCCTCGGCGAATACCAGAATCAAAAGTACAAGTCGCCCGAGGAGATTCGCAAGGAATATCCGTTGATCAAGTCGGTCTTCCGCAACGCCGAGTTCCCCTCCGGAATCGTCGAGCGTCTGCGCACTGTCCTGCAAAAGCTCGGCGACGCCCCGGTCATCGTTCGTTCGAGCAGCCTCCTCGAAGATCGCTTCGGCACCGCCTTCAGCGGCAAGTACGCGAGCATCTTCGTTCCTAATCGTGGGACGATTGAAAAGCGCCTCAAGGCACTCCTCGGCGCCATCGCCGAAGTCTTCGCCAGCGCCCTCGGCCCCGACCCGCTCTTGTATCGTCGTGCACACGACCTGCTCGACTACGACGAAGACATGGCCGTCCTGATCCAGCGCGTCGTCGGTTCCCGCTTCGGCCCGTACTTCGCCCCGGCCTTCGCCGGCGTCGCCTTCAGCCGAAACGAATATCGCTGGAGCCCGCGCATCAAAAAGGAGGACGGCCTGATGCGCATCGTCGCCGGCCTCGGCACAAAGGCCGTCGACCGCGTGGGGGCCGACTTCCCGCGCATGGTCGCCCTAGGCATGCCGACCCTCCGCCACGAGTCCAGCGTGCCCGAAATCAAGGCTCACGCCCAGAAGACCCTCGACGTCATCAACATGGACAAGAACCGTCTGGAGTCGATCACCCTCGCCCAAGCCTTCCAGCACGCCGCGGACTACCCGCTCCTCGATCGAATCGTTTCCGTCAGTAATGAAGGCATGCTGGCTCCGCCGACCGGCACCTTCATCGACGCCGAGGCCTCGCAGCTCTGCATCACCTTCGACAAGTTGATGGCCGAAGGCAGCCTCCCGGCCCAGATGAAAAACATCCTGCGCAGACTCGAGAGCGCCTACGGCGTCCCCATCGACGTCGAGTTCGCCCACGACGGCGAGAAGCTCTATCTCCTCCAGTGCCGCACCCTCAGTCAGGGAAAGGTCTTCGAGAACATCACCATTCCGCAGGACGTCGCCGACGAGCGAACAATCTTCACCGCCAACAAGTTCGTGCGCTCGCGTGTCGTCGATAATGTGGAGTTCATCGTCTTCGTCGAGGGCCGCGCCTACGACGCCTTGCCCTCGCGAAACCAGAGGTCCGCCGTCGCCCGCGTCGTCGGACGGGTCAACGACGCCCTCGCCTCGCGAAACTTCATCCTCATGGGACCGGGCAGGTGGGGCAGCAACGACATCCGCCTCGGCGTCCCGGTCACCTACGCCGACATCAACAAGTCAAAGATGCTCATCGAAGTCGCCTACGAGCGCGACGGCTACGTGCCCGAGGTCTCCTACGGCACCCACTTCTTCCAGGACCTCGTAGAGGCGAACATCGCCTACCTGCCGCTCTATCCCAACGACCGCCGCAACCGCTTCAACGAGACGTTTCTGCACGACTCGCCCAGCATCCTGCTCGACCTGCTGCCCGAAGCGAAGGACATGGAGGACATCGTGCGCGTCATCGACATCGCCGCCGTAACCGGCGGCCGCAGCGTCCGCGTCGTCATGGACGGCGACGAAGACCGAGCCCTCGCCTACCTCGCCGACGATTAGAGTGGTTCCCGGGTCAGCGGACGATCAGAGCCGCGCATCTTAGGAAGCGGTGCGAATTGCTTCGTACTTGGAGCATCGTCCAATCATCTGAGAACTACGGTACTTCAAATGCATGGTAGCGGTGCAGGACCAATTCACCGGACCGCGGAAATCGTTTTTTTTTTTTTCACCAAGAATGTCTCGCACCATGAGCAACTGTGCTCCTATGAAGGCGAGTTATCGTCCAACTCAGACAGGCTCGTTCCATGTGAGCGTGTTAGCACAGATTGGAATAACGGACGATTCAGCCGATACATTTAGAACTGCACCCGACCCAAACGAACCGCCTTGATGAGGGAGTGTTTCATGTGGAATTGGCTAAGAACGATTTTCTGCGCGTCGATTTTACTGATGCTTGTTACAAACCACTCTGCGGGATCGCCAATACTGCTTGCAATCTATCATCAAGACTGGCCGGGAGGCCCTTCCGGGGGGCCGCCGACGGATCGCGTCGAATTTCCGCTGGCCCATTTACATGCGGGAGAGATCTTTCCATTCACAATCGGCGAAAGTGTTTCGTGGATTGACAATCAGCCAGGAAGCCTGGACCTCAACGAGTCCAACGATTCAGACTTCTTGGAAATGGCAGCACGGCTAACGGATGGCCAGGATGAAGAGTTGTTTTCAATGCTCATCGCGGGATCGTCCGGCGTCGGTTCTCCTCAGCCCGAGTCTATTCAACATGGAATCGCTCCCGATCTGTTTGGCAATGAAATCGATTTCATCCGCTTCATCGTCGACAACATCACCATCACCCCGTTTGTCCATCCGGAATTCGGCCAGCGTGTTCACGTCATTGCATCCGTTTCCTACGAATTCTGGGGCACGCCGGTCCCCGAGCCCACCACGCTCACGCTGCTGTTCATTATCGCACTACTCAGGCGACACCGTCGTGTCCCGTTCGGCAGGGTTCTCTGCACCCCGTTCGGCCTGAAGGGCCGACATTAAGTAGGCAGGGGCACCGCCCCTGTTAATGAGCCCCCTCGAATAAACCAACCCCATCGGGGTTGCATCTCGGCACGCGCGATCATCGTTCCCCGCGCGAGCGCGGAGCAAGAATGCTCAAATGGAGATCAATTTGACTATGCATCCGCGAGGCCGTGCATCGGGCAAAACCAAAACCCCCGCTCCCAGTTGACCCCACGACGCCTCGGCCCCACCGCGCCTCTGGGCCCCATGCCGCAGGCTCATGCCATTTTCACCCAAAAACCACCTAAAACGCGACATGCCCCAACACATGCCCGCCACAAGACTTGCAAACCAAAAAAATCGCGTGTGTCACCTTATGTCACCTTCGATTTTGCAGTACTTGCGCGCGATCATCGCCCTTGTCTTCACCCTCGATCGCTCGGCCCCTGCGCCCGTGGCCCCTTTTTTTTCGCCTATTGTCATCTTGCAAATCGCACCTCGTCACACGCCCCCAGCCCGCTCTGTCGCACGCGCTGGAATCACGCCCCCAGCCCTGTATCATGCACAAAGCACTCGCCCCAATCTCGAAAGGAGCCCGCCCATGAAAAAAATCTCCGCAAAAATCGCGATCGTCCTGCTGACCTGCTGTTTCACCATGGGCATGGGAAATTGTCAGACAACCGGCGGAACCACCGGCGGCACGACCACCATGTCGGCCGCCGAAATGCAGCTCGCCATGGATGCCCTCACCGCCATCAACGCCCATCGCGCCGGCAAGGGCCTCGCCGCACTCACCTGGCACGCCGTCGGCGCTCAGACCGCCTTCCAGCACAGCCTCGCCATGCAGAACGGTAACTTCTTCGCGCACGTAAACCCGACAACCGGCACCGACCCCGCCACCCGCGCCCTCAATGCCGGCATCATGCACGACCCGCAGGGCTCCATCGACCCCACCAGCGGTAATCCATTCGTCGGCGAAAACCTCTACATGACCACCGACGGCAGCGCCACCGGCCAGACCGCGACCGACGCCTGGGTCGGCTCGCCCGGCCATCACACCCAGATCGACGCGCCGATGCCCGTCACCGGCGCACAAACGATGCCACCCTGGACGCACTGCGGCATCGGCGTGCGCAAGAGCGGAGACACAAGCTGGTGGACGGCAATGTTCTTCAGGAATCCGAATTAGAGCGGATTTCGTTCGGTCGTAGCGTTTCTGCTGCGCCGCTGGCCTCAATCGCGGCCTCGACTATCAACGATCGGGCCGCTTCCAGGTCAAGCGACTCGAAAGCAGTTTCCAACGGCGGCTTGAACGCTCAATGCTCGGCTGGATCGCCGAGCGATTTAACCAAGTGGAGCAATCGTCAGTCGCCTGGCTCACCGACGACCTCGCCCCGCGCTGACGCAACCGGGGCGCATCGCACCAGCAAACCCCAGCGATGCTCCCGAAAAAAAAATGCCAATTGATGGGCGAGGTGGGACTCGAACCCACACGTCCTTACGGACAAGGGATTTTAAATCCCCAGCGTCTGCCATTCCGCCACACGCCCAATAACCGCGGCCGTCCGGTGGATTCGGGCGGCCCGGGGGATTATACTGAAGCAGACGATTCGGGCGACCGACCCCGCACCTGGTCGCATCACCGACCCTTGTCGTTTCAGCGAAGAGCCGAGGGGAGCCAGCGCATGGGTTTGGGGCGGAAATTCGCATTCGCGGCATTGCTTGCCGGAGTCATCGTCACGGGTTCCGCCCCCGTATTGGCAACGGGCCCGGATATCATCGTCGGCGAAATCGCCATCCTCAACAACATCAACCGCTACGGACCGCTCGGCCGAATCACCGCCTTCTCCTTCGCGACGACCTCGTGCAACATCGGTGACATGGAGGCCGCGTGGTTCTCCAACACCCCCGACCACCCGGTCATCGCTCAGAACATCTACCGTCTCAAAGCAGGCCGGTTCGAGCAGATCGGTATGGCATGGCTCAAGCACGGCTTCGCCACCCTCAACGACGAATTGCCGGGATGCGGCACCTGCCAGCCGACCGACGGGCAGACGCTTGGGCCGGGCTGCTCTGACACCTACGAGGCGACCCTCAACGGCGCTCAGGGTCTCCTGGGGCCGCGGTCGCAGGTCAATCCCTCGAGCGGCGAGTTTCCGTATCCATTCACGGCGCCGGCGATTCAGCCGATCATCGGGCGGCGAATTCAGGTGAAAAACCGCGACCTCGACCCGATTCAAAACCCGGGGGCGCTTTATTTCCTGGAGGCGTTCTACATCTCCGCGCACGAGTCGATCTTCAACAACGCCGCGAATAACGCGTCGTGGCGTCGCGTGACAGTCACAAGCGAACCGCTGGGGTATAAGTTGACGCCGGCCGGGAGCACCGTGCGAGAGGAGCCCGCCGTCTTCGCATGGAAGGCGAACGATCCCACGGTGCAGATTCAGCAGGTGGTCATAGAGAACGACGGCGGCCCCGGCTACTTCGGATACTTCTGGGTCGCCTCGAAAGCGACGTATCGGGGTAATTGCACCTGGCGATACGAGTACGCCGTCGAGAATTTGAACTCGCATCAGGCGTGCGGCGCATTTTCCGTGAGTCTGCCCGGCGGCGTTACGCCGAGTTGGGCCGGACGACGCAGCATCAGGTATCACAGCGGAGAGCCGTACCTGCCGTTCTCGTGGATGTATAGCTGGACCGATTCCGAGATCCGGTGGGAGACCTATCCATTCGCCGAAGTGCCCAATGCCAACGCCATCCGATTCGGCACTCTTTACAACTTCCGATTTGATGTCCAGGCGCCGCCGACCTGCGAAGGGGCCGCGGCGATTCACTTGTTCCGCTCGCCGCATCGTGATCCCTACGTGGTTCAGGTGATTGGACCGACGATCGGCGATCCCTGCCTCCAGTCGGAGCCAACTGACTTTTCCTGCGAGGCGGCGTTGGTGCAGCCCGATCGCCTGCCGGGCGACGTGAGTCTCGATGGAACTGTCGATGAGGCCGATGTGCAGGCACTCGTTGATGTCATCCTCGGCCGGCAGGAAGCGCCGGAGGCCACACTCGCGGCGGACATCGACGAATCCGGCGTGGTGGACGGACACGACATCGCCGCGCTGGTCAATCTGCTGACCGGCAGCAAGTGATCACTTCGATTTCTGAATAGACGCGCCTCGTCGCCATCCGACAATTACAATCCGCGGCATGTCATCCACGCGCACCATTTCACTGCCCGCCCCAGCCAAGCTCAATCTCACATTGGGCATTCTCGGCCGCCGCCCCGACGGCTTTCACGAGCTTGTCTCGTGGGTCGTCAAACTGGATTGGGGAGACACCGTAACCGTCAGCGACTCAGACGAGCTGCAACTGGAAATGAAAGGTGACTCAACGGGCGTCCCGGCAGATGCGACGAATCTCGTTTTCCTCGCTGCCAACAAACTGCGCAACGCGGCAGGTCATCGCGGCGGCGCGCGAATCGTGCTGGAGAAGCGCATCCCGCCCGGGGGAGGGCTCGGCGGCGGCAGCAGTGACGCGGCGACGGCACTAGCCTGCCTGAATGACTTGTGGAACCTTAACTGGACCATCGAGCGTCTGGCCGCCCTCGGATCGGAAATCGGCTCGGACATCGCACTGTTCTTTCACGGTTCGAGCGTGATCATTCGCGGTCGAGGCGAGCGCGTGGAGCCGGGCCCAGCCATGAAGAAGATGTGGGCTGCCGTGATTATTCCGCCGTTCGGTGTTGCGACAGCGGCGGTATACCAACGCCACGCGGCCCGTCGCGATGGGCACACCACGGAGGTCCCTCCAAGCCAGTCATCCGTCGCGCTGAGTGAGGTAAACGGGGCGATGGACGCGCACGAGGTAGCCTCCGCATTATTCAACGACCTGGAGTACGCGGCTTTTGACTGCGAGCCACGCCTGGGGGCGCTTCACGCCAGGCTTGACGGGCTGGGTGGGTGTCACGTCAGGATGACCGGGAGCGGGAGCTGCCTCTTTGGGCTCTTTGATACGCTCGCCGAAGCCGAAGCGTGGCGTGAGGCGGCGTTGAATCGCGTGTCAGGCGGCGTTCGCATTCAGATCGCAGCAACCGTGGCGAGTCCGCGAGTGGATGCCGGCGACGGAATAGGGTAGACTACAGAGCGAGCGTAGGTAGCCAGACGGACATCCATGATGTACTTCGTGACGGTCGGGAGCCTGGCGAATGACAATCACCGAAATCCGCGTCAAGTTGGTCGGGAGCAACGAGGAACGGCTTCGGGCGTTTTGCAGCGTCACCCTCGAAGGATGTTTCGTAATCCGCGATTTGAAGGTGATTGACGGCGCCAGCGGCCCGTTTGTCGCGATGCCCTCCCGCAAGCTCTCCGATCGCTGTCCCAAATGCAGCGGAAAAAACCACCTCCGGGCAAAGTTCTGTAACGAATGCGGCGCAAGACTCGATCCCAATCGCGCTCCGCGCGACGAGGAAGGGCGGATCAAGCTGCACGCCGACGTGGCCCACCCGATCAACGCGGCAGGGCGCGAGCAGATTCAGCGAGAGGTCATCGAGGCCTATGAGCGAGAGTGTGAGGCGGCCGAGGAGCCGGGTTACGAATCTCGCGAGGTGGATTTCGACGATCTGCGCGAGCCGGGCTTTGACGAGTTTGTCGCCGGAATCAGCGAGTCCATGCAAATGCGCCGGGCCGGCGCCGGCGCCGACGCCGAGGCACAATCAGGCAGCCAGCGGGTGACCCGACCCGCGCAGGATAAGAGGCACGATCGTCCTGGGGGACGACAAAAGGCTGATGCAAACGCGGTTTGCGGCGGCCGGCCCATTGAACCCGTCGAGCGGGGGGCGAATCGACGACCTCCGACTGACGAGGACCCGTTTAGCGCCGGCATTCTTTGAGGGAATGTCGGGCACAAGGGGGGGCGAACAGATATTTCCCTGCGAATCCCTCTCAAACTATTGATTAGCCAATTGGTGCATGAAACAATGAGAAGATGCACGGAGGGCCGCCGCGCTTCCCGATTCGAGGGCAAAGCCTTCGATCGAGCTGGAGCTAAGGGAGCAAATGATGAATTGCAGACGATCCACGGGTACGTTCCTCGGATGCTGGCGGGCGGTCAGCCTGGCGACCGTTGCGATGTTTTCGCTGATTGATTCCGCCTCCGCGCAGGAGACGGTCGTCAAGAACGACTCCGTCGTGGACGGTTCGACCGCGGCGATTCAGGCGGGGTTTGACGAAGGCGAGACAGCGGCCGTGTGGCTCACTTCGCCCTGCGCCGGGAGGATCGTCGCCGTTCAGGTCTTTTGGCGATCCTTCGTGGGCGGCGCGCTTCCTACGCTGGAGGACAACATCACCATTTACAGTCAGGGCACTTTTCCCAATCCGGGACCGATCATCCATGCCTTCCTGGAAGGGCCGGTCATGACCGACGGCGTCCTGAATGAGTTTCGGTATCTCGATGAGTTGAACACCATCCCGCTTGACGTGCCCGTCAGCCAGGGCGAAGTCTTCATTGTTGCGCTGAAGTTCGGATCCAACCCCAGCCCATTCAACGGTCCCAGTGTGGTAACCGATTCGAATGGCTGTCAACCGGGCAAGAATGCGATTCAGGCGATCGGGCTTGGCTGGGTCAGCGCTTGCTCCCTCGGCGTCAGCGGAGACTTCATGATCCGCGCGGTTGTCAATTGCGAGCAGGGCACGGGGGCATGTTGCGTGCCTTCAGGAGCCTGCGTGCCCGACGTGTCCGAGGAAGATTGCGCCAATAGCGGGGGGTTATACGAAGGTGATGATACATTGTGTTCGGAGGCGAACTGCCCGGTGCTCGTCGGTGCCTGCTGCAAATCAAACGGCACTTGTCAGGACGGCCTGACCTCGAATGCATGCGTGAACATGAGCGGCGTTTATCAGGGCAACGATACACTCTGTAGCGGTGTCACCTGCCCGCAGCCGGCCGAGGCCTGTTGCAATGCCATGTCCGGCTTCTGTTTCATGCTCGATCCAGTCTCGTGCCAGGGCTTTGGCGGCGTTCCGCAGGGTCCGGGTACGACTTGTGTGGGGCCATCGGCGAATCAATGTCCCACGGGGGCCTGCTGTCTCCCGAATGGCACCTGTTCACCAACCCTCACGCCGGCGCAGTGCGCGGCGCAGAGTGGCGTCTATCAGGGGACCGGTTCGACGTGCGGGCAGGTATCTTGTCCGCAGCCTCAGGGCGCCTGCTGCCTCACCAGCGGCGGATGCACCGTGACCTCTCAGTCCCTGTGCGAGGGATTCGGCCATACCTGGAAGGGGCAAGGTACGACCTGCGCCGATGGCAATATGAACGGCACGGCCGACGCCTGCGAAGCGCCGGACGGCGACATGAATGTGAATTCAGTCGTCGACGGCGCTGATCTTCAGATATTCACGGATGCGGTAAAGTCGTCATCGACGAATCCGACCCACCTGGCGCACGGTGATTTTTCCGGCAACGGGGTCATGGGGACGGAAGACATCGACGCAATGGTGGATGTGCTGCTCAACGCGCCATAGGCCGGATACCGGAACTCATAAGGTATCGCCGGGGAAGTCCACCACCACGTCATCGAGCGCCGACGCGCTGATCACGACGCTCATCGCCACGAAGATGCGCTGTCGATTCGCGCGAATGCCGCTGAGCTTTGCCTCGCAGGCGTACCGCTCCTTGCTCACGTGGCCCTCGTTGCGATCGCGGATGTCGGCTTCTTCAAGCCAAAGGCCGTCCGGGCGCAACTCGACGAGGGTGCCGAGGAAAGTGATGGGGCCGGCTGTATCCAGGATCACCTTACGACCGACCAATTCCGCAAACCCCGATCGGTTCGTTTTCGCCGGCCGCCTGGAGCCCTTGGCTGATGGTCTTTTCGCGGGTTTTTTCATGATGTCGAGCGACCGTCGGGCGAACGAGGACGGGTTGGCCGTTCCAGCGGCGTGGGCTAAACTACGCGAAGGTTATGAGCATCAGAGTCTCACATCAAGCGGGCGACGACTCGCAGGGCTTGTCAGCACCGATTAAATCGAATTGGACCAGGTGAGTAATCCATGACGTATCAGAAAATACTGGCTGCCGGTTTGATGGTCGCAATCGTATGCGTCTTCGCCGGCGCGGGCCCGCCGATGGCCGATCCTCAGGCGGTTTACCAACCCGAGCCGCCGGATGACCCGCCGGACACGAGCGGCGGGGGACCCCATGACGATCGCGACCACGAAGTCGTGCCTTCGGGTCCGGTGATCATGCGGAAGTTGACGCCCGAGGAGATCAACCGAATCCGCTTCCTGGAGTTGCGGGCATTTCGCCTTGCAGCAACGGACACGCCCGATCGGGTGACGGTCAAGATCCCCAGGAAGACCGTGGATGACTTCCTGCTCGAAATGGAGGGCCACAAGGATTTTCTGGGCGAGCCGAGTCGTCGGGAATTCCGAAAACTCACGCCCCCTCAGAAACTCCACTACATCGCCAAGTATAAGGGCGACGCCTTCATCGACCGGGTGAAGATCGAATCGGACCCCGAGGTCTTCCTGGAATTTCGCAGGCGAATTCTTCCGACGGTCCTGCGGGGCTGCGCGACCAGCGGTTGCCACAATATGAGTTACGACGAGAGCACCCGGTTCGGCCTCTATAAGGACCCCAAAAGACCCAATGAGAAGGTTTACGCGAATTTTGTTTTGTTGAGCGAGCTTCAATATGACGGCATGTCGGTCATCAATCGAACGCAGCCGGATAATTCGCTGCTACTGACCTACATGCTGCCGGCGAAGGAAGTCAAAGAATCGATGCGACATCCCGGGGCGGTTGAGCTCAAGCCCCTATTCCAATCGCGGGCGGCGCCGAATTACAAGCGCATCGAGCGTTGGATTGCTTCCCTTCGTCAGCCTGCGCCGTCATACGGTGTCAGCATGATCAACCGCTACCCGACCCCGCTTCCGGCGGAACCCGATGAGCCCTAAGCGCTGCTTGGGGCAGGATCGAGGCGGCCAAAGGAGTCGTCGATGAGTCTCGGCGTTTTCGTCGCAGGTACGGCACTGGCCGGTGTCGCTGCGTCGTCGATCGTTTTGCTGCGTCACCATGAGCGCTCTTCGCGCGCCGCCCAGGCCCGGCGATTTGGCTGGACGCTCGACGAGCAGTTGGGCCCGGAACTTCGGGCACGCCTGGCCGGCCTGACCCTCTTTGAAGTCGGTCACTCACGACGCGTCGAGTGGGCCTATCGCCGCGAGGGGCCGCTTTACCTGTTGCAATACTTGTGCGAAACGGGATTCGAACATCGCCGCAAGACCCATCGCTGGTCCGTCATTGTGGCGCCGCTGCGACATGCCCTGGGTACTGCCGTCATCACGGCCGAAGACTGGCTCGCGGCAACGGCGGAATTGCCGGCCCGTAAGACGATCACGGGCGCCTGGGGGCGCTCCACGGGAACCAACGGCCTCATCATCGTCGAGGACGAAGAAGCCTGGCGAGCGCTGCTCGGCCGGCAGTTGGGGCCGTGGTTGGAGCGCCAGCCCCCGGCGAGAAGCTGGGAAGTGCTGCCCGAATACGTGGTCGGTTACGATCCCGGGTCGCCGGGTGAATCGGCGATGATGGAGCTTGCCGGGGAGGCTCAAGCGCTCTGCTCCCTGCTCAGGACGGCTGATCAGGATCTGCCGGCGACGGTGATGAAGTGCTGATTTGGTCGGCCGGCGCTTCGGCCACATCCGTGGTCGGCTGGCTTGCCGCGGGTTGAGTCGAAGCCGGCGCGGCCTCAGGTGCGGCCGGCATCATGACTAACTTCGAGAGTTCGCGAAGCAGAGAGGCGCCCAGAATTTCCTTGTCCTCCTTCGACTTCGCTGGGGGGGGGACATAATCGGGTCGCTTGCTGAACAGCGGAGCACTCGTATCGACCGTGCTTGCCTTCTCCGGGCTGTCCACTTTCACATTCTCCATGGCGAGTCCGGCCATTTCGGCGATCAGTTTCAATCCGATGATCGGCGCATCCTCGCTGGACGCAACGGTATTGGCCAAAGAGTCGATCGCCCTCGCGGCATCGGGTTCGAGCCTTCGCAGTGCGGATTCATATGCCGCCTTGGCCTTCAGACGTTTCTCCTCTTTTTGCTTGTCCTCTTCCTCCATGACCGCCAGCTTTTCTTCAGAGCGTCGGGCACTCTGTACGGTCTGTTCAAGAATCACCGCTTTGGTCTCGAGTTGACGGGAGAAATATCCAACGACCGCAAAAATAGAGGCTGCAAAGAAGATGGCGGCCGCGCCGACGGCGGATACGAGCTTGTGCCGAAAGATGATCTTCTTGAGCAGGTAGATGCTGCTGACCGGTTTCGCGGTAATCGGCTCTCCCGCGAGGAATCGCTTAAGGTCTCCGGCCAGCGACTCGACCGATTGGTAGCGATCTTCCTTGCGCTTGCTCAGGGCCTTCACGATGATTGTTGACAAATCCGGGTCGATCTTTGGGTTTAGTTTTGAAGGAGATATGGGCTCGCTATGGGCGATGTTGTGCAGTACCTTGCCGATGGGGCCGTTCGTATCGTATGGCATCTGCCCGGTGAGCAGTTCGAAGAGCATCACGCCGAGGGCATAGACATCAACGCGGATGTCGATGCCCGTGGGGTCGCCGGACGCCTGTTCCGGCGACATGTAGGCGGGCGTACCGACGATCTGCGCGGTGATCGAGGTATTCACGTTTTCTTCGAGCGATCCGGCCTTGGCCAGTCCGAAGTCCAGGACGTGCGGGTCTCCGCCTCCGTCGATGAGAATGTTTGACGGTTTCAGGTCGCGGTGGATCACGCCACGCATGTGGGCGTGACTGATCGGCTCGCAGATTCTCACGAACAAGTCGATTCTGGACTTGATGTCCAGGTTGTGAGCGCGCGCGTGATCGCCCAGCGCCAGACCAAAGACGTGCTCCATCGCATAATACATGCGGCCGTCGGCCTCGCCGCTGTCGTATATCGGAATGATGCCGGGATGTCGGAGCTGCGCCGCCAGGGCAATCTCGCGCTCGAATCGCTTGCGAGCGGATTCCGACGCCAGCGGGCCTTCCAAAAGGAGCTTCAGCGCGACGACGCGCTTGGTGGAGAGCTGGATCGCCTTGAAGACGACTCCCATGCCCCCGCGACCGATCTGCTTGAGGATTTGATAGCCGTGGATCTCGGGAGGCGGAGCGGATGCCGGAGCCAACGGGTCCACGGCCGAGCTGCCGTTGCCGTGCCGAACCGGGGCCTCACGCGTGACATCGCTGCCTGAGGAACCGAGGTCCTTGATGAGGTCCAACCCGCCCAGGTGCTCGCGCAATTCCCTCGCATACTCGGAATTGGCCGCCAGAAATGCCTCTTCGGACAGGGACTCTCCGTTTTGACGCCGATCAAAGAACTCATTGATCAATTCGCCAATTCGCACCTCGCGGGGATCTTCCGCGAACGATTCATTCTGATTGGAGTCCGATCGGGTCATCAGGAGGGGGTCATGGACTCAGGACCGCACGGTGTGCAGGCCTGCCAGGACGTCCCATTCGTTGCCTCCGTCGATTTTCCAAAGGAACTGCAAGGCGAAAACCCCTGCCTGGCAGCATAGCGTCGGCCTTGAAGCACCCGGCCGGCTGAGGGTGACAATCCGCCCTTATCTAGATTACCACAAACAGGTTATGTGACTATTACAATCTCGGACGCATATTCCAATCGCCTCCCAAAGAGGCGATTTGCCGTTAGACTAGTACGGTATTGGGGTAAGCTCGCTCATGATTCCAACAAAGTTTTCGTCAGTTACGCCGCAAAAAGCCCGGGGATAGCCGATCGTGCCGGATTCAACAGAGACGCAGATTCTCATCAAGGACGCTCGCGGAGGCGACGAGCAGGCCGTCCGGCGGCTCCTCGTGCTCTACCATCCTCGGCTTAGAGCTAGACTTCTGCGGCAGATGGACCCGGTCATGCGATCGAAACTCGAACCGGAGGATCTGCTTCAACAAGTCTATCTGGAGACGTTTCGCGCGATCGGCCAGTTCGAATACCAGGGGCCGGATTCGTTTCTACGGTGGATGTACGCCATTTTAGACCGCAAATTGATCGACGAGCATCGCGCTTTGCGGGCGGAGCGGCGGGATGTGCGACGCGAGGTCAAACAGGCCGCGGCGTCGTCGGGCCAGACGACCTACATTGACCTGCTCACGCGCATTACCGCGGGCGGCACGACGCCGAGCCAGATTGTCCGAAAGGATGAGGCCCTCGGCGTCCTGGCAGCCTGCGTGGCGACCTTGCCGGATCACTACCGCGAAGTCATTCAGATGCGATTTATTGAAGGGCTGCCGGTTTCGGAAGTCGCGAGTCGACTCCACCGGTCCATTGGGTCGATCCACATGATATGCCATCGGGCGCTGCGTCAACTGCGCGAACAGGCGGAAAAGCTCGGCATTACTCACGATGGTTAAGAAGGGATTTGCGGGCGGATCAGGGAGTCGAAGAGTGAAGAAGAAACCGGGGTTACTGAGCTGCTTGACGGCGCTGGCGCTCCTCACGGCAATGGGGCCGATTGGCTGCGGAGCCGGGCCCGCCCAATTCCTGGCGGATTTCCTCTCGGGCATCTCCGACGGCGCGGAGGATTTTGCGGAAGCAGCGGAAGATCTTGACGAGGACCTCGAAGACGCGGACGACGGTGACGATATCGATGAGGCGTTTGAAGACTTCTTCGACGCGCTATTCGGCGGATGAAGTGCGCGGCGGCCGCCCCCCAGATCGGCCGTCAGGCCCGAACAAACTCAACACTGCGGCCGAGAGGAGTCGAATCCCTCGGACGGCATAGCGCCGGACGTTACCCCGCAAGGACTTAGCGATCAGGCAGGGGGGTCCGGGGAAAATATCGTACACAAACCCAGTCGCCCGCACGGTCTGGATGGCGACTTGGCGGCGATTGTCGATTCGTGGCGTCGAATGTCTGACGATCAGCGCAGTCGCATCATGGCGATCATCCAAGAGTCACAGGCATGACCCTTACCGAAACCGAAGAAACGCCGAGGATGCCCCAGGACGAACGCAACGGGCGCGGACCTAACCGGGGGTAGGCTCGGAGCGATACATCGCAGGGGGCGGCGACGTTGGCCGTCAGTCGAGGCGGTAGAGAAACGTTGGGCTAGATGATCCATTGATAACTTGAATAGTCAGGCCGTTGGTAAATCGAACATCGAATCCGAGTCTCGGATAATCTCCTATGCCAAGTTGCAACAGAAAATTCTCTGGTAGAGCGGGGCCGTTATATACTTTGATGAAATCGTTGCTAGTCATGCCGTGGAAAACCCCTCCGGTCCCGATCGGGGCAACCTGAAAGGTGCCGACACCGTTTGTAGGAAAGGCGGACCAAGCGCACCGATTACACCCCCCGATGGCGATTGCCTCTCCCGTATCCCCGGCTGGTCCGATCTGCCCCGGGGCAGCCGTCACGATCCTGTCCCCGGCCGATCCGAAGGCCACAAGGCAGGCGACGGCGATCAGCGCAACGACTCCCGACCACTGATTCATGTTTCGCATCATCTTTGATTTCCTCCTCGCCTGCCCGGAATGGGCAAGGCCCGGGCATTGTATCAGACCGCTCCGGGCCAGAGGGGACCGATTACCGGCCGAGAGTTTGGAACGAATGGCCCGAGGCGATCAGACCGAGGTGGGGGACTGACCCTCTCTCTGTGCGGCCGTCCGATTCGCCCAACCACACGGACGGCCGTTTTTCTGCGCCTCAACAAACTGAGCCCACCGGTGAGGCGGGCCCAGGATCCCCAACTCTCGGACCGAAGAGTAGAGAAAGGAGGTTCTCAAGGGGACCGAAACCAGCCAAATCAAGCGGGCAATCGGGAAGTCAAGGCTCGGCGATACAATCGCAGCGTGGAGGGTATCGCCATGCTGACGAACGATCAGGTGACGGAGCTGCGCGGCAAAGTCGAGAAGGCCAACCGTCAACGGGCAGACAGGCGATTCACGCTCGCCCGATGCACGGACGGCCCGCTCGCGGGACTGCCCCTCCGTCTCGCGCCGCATGAATCCCAAAGCCGGACAATTATCGTCGGTTGGTCCATGCCGACATCCATCGGGCCGATCCTGGCGTACTACGGTCCAGGCGACAGGGCGGGCGAGCTTCGGTTTCGCGGGTATTGTGCGCCCGGACGGCGGGAGAGCGGGGTATTAACCTGAAGCGCCGACCTAACGAGAGAACCAAGCTGCTATGACACCCCCTAGCTTTCCCAATCTCTCGGAGTTGTCGGCGAGCCAATTGAAGGCTCGTTTGGCCAATGACGCCTTCGTTTTCTGCTCGGAAGTCGCCGAGTAATCCCTAACGATTTGTTCGAGTTCAGTGCGTGCTTTCTTCGAGACACCCTGCTGTTCAAGCTGCGCGTTGATGGAATTGAAGTCACCTATTTGGATTTGTCCTCCGTGAATATCTCCGAGAACGCCTTGAAAGTTAGAAATGTGAATCGAAGATGTTGAAGCTGCCTTTGCGTGTTCCTCGGATGAGAATCGAAGTCCGTCTCCAAGAATCCCATGGCGTTCAAGTTCTAAGGACCATTCGAGTATTAGGTTTCGGACTGCTTCAAGGACTCCAGCGACTTGGCCCACTCCAATCAGCCGAGTCGGAATCAGGTTCGTCCCGAACTCCTTCATTAACTTGAGTAACAATTGTTGGCTGAACGCCAATTGCATCGGCTCAGTCCCCATTTTTCCAAGCATGAACTGCAGCTCACCAATTGGATTAGTGCATGGCGCAATGTGTGCCGCCTCGTCAAGGTCAGGGTCTTCGAAGATAAACGGAACCCACCCTCGATAAGGGTTGAAGGCCTTTACCTCGGCTTGCACTTTACGATAGTCAGGCAATTCTTCGTTCTTGTATCCTCGCAATTCAAGTTCAGCCCACTCAGCAAAGTCGTTGATTCCGAGTTTTCGAGCCACGAGAAGTGCCGTCCGCACGAGTTCTGCAACGTCGGCGTCCTTATCTAGAGCTTTCTGCTGAAGTTCAAGGACGATTGAATTCATCTCTCGATTGCTCCAAGCCATAATTGCGGAATATGCCCGCAGATTCCAAATCTCGGCCGCATTGGCACCACACCCATGCACTACAAGAAGCCCATCGTCGTTAGGCAAATCCCTGCAACCCTAACCGTCCTCCAAGTCAATCGCCAGCACCTTGCACAACTCCATGATGCCATCATATTCCCTTTCGACGGGAGCCCGGACAACCCACGAATGGCCGTCGAGGGTGTCCACGGCGTCAAGGCAGATCATGAGGTGCCCCAGCCGGATATCACAGTAACAGGCCCGGCAAACGTGGTAGCCGAGGCCCCGGATATGGTCGAGCAGGACCGAGCATAGGCGGGGATTGTGCATCGAGTAATATGCTACGCCGTGGCCGGACTACCCGACAATAGACGGCGATGGCTCAGGCGGCTGGCAGGGCTCGGCTTTGCTTGCGCTGCGGTGTTGACTCTGGCGAGCATGGCGTCGATTACGAAGGCACTGGTCTATCTCGGGCCGAGCTATCACGTCATGTTCATCGGCGGCGGGCTTTTGGTTCAGCCGAGCCCCGCGCCTGTGAACGGTGGGCTTCAATGGGCAGACGCAACGATTCCAAGCAAGGGCTTCGGCGCTCGCCTGCGCGGTTGGTTCATGTTCCCGCGAGGGATGGGGACGGGCTCCACGTTCATCCCGTTCGGTCTGCCCGTGGCGATCCTGGCCGCGATATCATGGTTCACGCTGCGTAAGGCCCGGCGGCGCATCGCCGAGGGCCTTTGCCTAGTGTGCGGGTATGACCTAACCGGCAACGAGTCGGGCAGGTGTTCGGAGTGCGGGGCTGCAGCGGAGGGCTAGGCCATGGGTGACAAAAAGTCGGAGATTGAGAAGGAAAAAGATAATCCAGTATTGCAGATTCTTGAGGCGGGGACGTGCGCGATTGGAATGAGTCGCCGCGATTGGATGCGGCGTGGCGGAAGTTTTCTCCAACGGTGTGTTGGCTCGAACGTCGTTGAAGCAACTGCGAAAGAGTGGAGGCAGCTTAGGGACGAAGGCCGCATCAAGAGCGATTACCAGAACACCGAACAATGCGGCGCATGCTTATATGAGCTTCTCGAATCACTCGAAAAAGACTCAGTAGATCACGAGCGAATGAAGCTCATTAAACGTATATTCCTAGCAGCAGCGACTGAAGAGAAGTCAACTCGTCGGGACAATCTACCACTTGAATTCATAAGGACAGCAAGGTCGCTAAGCGCTGGCGAGATTCTTGTTTTGCGAGCTGGATGCCATTTGCACGATACCCTCGATGTGTCCAAAGAGAATGAGGCGAGAAAACTACTGTATTGGCACAATCAACTAGCCGGGCAATCCGGTCTGAAACACTCGGGATTGACAGACGTGCATTGCGGTGAGCTTGCGAAGAAGGGTCTCATGGATAGACGATTCACAATAGTCGGCGAGGCGTACGTCACGGCCAGAGACTTGATCACTTCGTATGGAAAGGCGCTTTGTGATTTCGCGATGACAGATGCCGATCCGCTCATCTAATGTTTTTCCGCGATCCAATGTGTTTTGATTGCGATGTCCCGCAAGCGCGAGCATCGCTTCGCCGAAGCCGATCAGGAAGATTCGTGAGACGAATGACGAGACGATGGGAATAATGCCGGACAGGAACGCGGTGAGAACAACCGGTGCGCTCGTGACCTTCATCGGACGCAACATGACGGCGGATCTGATCACCACCGGTGAACTGGTTCGGCTCATGCAGGTCCTTTACCTGAACATTGATGGAGACCAGGTGAGGGATAGACCTGTTGCCGCCACTTGGCCCCCACGCGGTGCAGTTTCGCTTGGCACTCGGACCTAGTACAATTGAGTTTCGATAAACGCTTTTCGTCGCGCCGGGTGGTCGGGCCGCAAGAATGCTGCCGAATCGCGCGAAGCTCGAATAGAGCCCAGCAACTGCGTAATCGGACGTATTCCGCCAAGCGAGGGTGGCTAGTGCCTGGCACGTATCAGGAATCGCGAGTCTTGCAGTACCTG
This sequence comes from Planctomycetia bacterium, assembly GCA_015075745.1. Classification (NCBI taxonomy): domain Bacteria; kingdom Pseudomonadati; phylum Planctomycetota; class Planctomycetia; species Planctomycetia bacterium. Next base: position 20,171 of record JABTTW010000003.1, on the reverse strand, counting down.
AGGTCGACCAATGCCTCGCGCACTGCTGCTCAGATCGCATCCGCGACGCGCATTCCGGGCCAGGAAGTCTCGCGGACCCTACTCAAGCTCCAAGAGCGAAAGCTTGTCGCCAAGACTCAATCCGGTTGGCGGGCAAACGGCCCCGTTGATTCCAGTTCCTGGACTACAGGGCCCAACGCGGATGTCCTCACAGACCCACAGCACAATCCAGTGGGGGCAAGAGGAGGCGGCGGGCGTGCGAATTCGCATGCGACCGGTCACCTTCAGATCGACCCCGCCTCCCGATGGGCCGATTTTCGACGGCTCTGTCTTTACTACGCCGAATGTGTTCGCCTAGAGGAGCGGGCATGCATCTCAGAGTTTTCCGACAAAGAGGGCAAACAGTTCATCACGCTCCCCGGACCGATCGACTGGCGGGCGGTCAGTTCGGGTCAGCGCGTGCGTTTGGTTCCGGATTCCGCTTTTGAGGACTTCATTCGACAATCGCGGGGCCGCCGGGGTTGCATGACTCTGTATCTCGGTGCACCGATTGATGTTTTTGTGGGGGAGAGTAAGTCGGACGGATCCACCTATCGTATCGTCTCACCCGTATTGGTCACTCCCGCGATCGCGACGATCTCCGGCGGCAATCTCGAGATTCAGCCCACCAATCTCATTGAGATCAATCATGGGTGGCTGGAACGCCGACTACCCAATGCGCAGAAACGCAGGGAATTCCTCGATGAGATCGGATTGTCCCCCAACCTTTCGGAGGATGATGAGCAAGATGACCTTTGGACAGTCAGCGGATTCGAAGAGACCGTTCGATTGTTGTTCTCATCCCATCGGGACTGGTGGCGCGAGTTTGCAGATCTCCGGAATCTTACCCAGAAGCCGCCGCTGTCGGAGGTTACAGAATCGGGACTTCGCAATCGCGCCGTTCTAATGGCCCAGCCAAGTCTGAAGTTCACCAAGCGACTACATGATGAGCTTCACCGACTTGCCTTCAAGGTAGCTGATGAGGATCTCGACCGATCAGCACTGACCGCTCTGTTTCCACACAAGTCCGCTTCCGAAGATATGCACCGCGCGGATGAGGTTGCCAATGGTCGTGATCAGCTCGCTGAATATTGTCTGCTGAACGACGCCCAGCGAAGCGCCTGCCAGCAGGCCCTGACCCAGCCCCTGACAGTGGTCACCGGTCCTCCGGGTACGGGCAAGTCATTGGTGGTTTCACACGTCCTAGCCAATTCCGTCGTTCAGGGTCGGCCAGCCTTGTTCGCGAGTCGGAATCATCAAGCCATCGAAGCCGTCGAGCCGCGACTTAACGCGATGACAGAGCCTGAGGCCCTAATCCTAAGGCCGAGCCGGCCCTTTCGTGATCAGGCCGCCCAATTCGAGTGGTATCGAGGAATGACCCTCCTACTCTCGCGACCTCACCGCGAAGGGGTGGAAGAGGAGCGGGCGGCGGCCTTGGATCGACTGCAGAACGCGCTCGCAGATCGGACAGGGACGGAATCGTTGATGTCCAATCTGCTGGGTCTTGAGGAGGGCTTGGTTGACGCGGAGGCGAAGCTGCGGCGGATTCTTTCGGAGGGCCCCCCTGACTGGATGGAATTCGTAAAGCGTAAGTTGAAGGCTCCAGATCGCGCTCCGATCCTCAAGCTTCTCGAAACTGCCTCCTCTCTGTGTACTGAACGAAGCTCCTGGCTGCTTCGGGCGATCACCTACCCCCTGCGGTATCTACGAATCCGATCGGCTCGGCAGCAGTTCCGCTTGCTAATGTCAACGATGAAAGAATGCCTGGGCCGGCATGCCATTTCACCGACGGGCGAAATGCACTTGAAGCCGGATCGGATTCGAGATGTCTGTAGGTCGTGGCTTTCGGTGATTGATCTTTTGGAGGCGTCTGAAAAATCGGAGGAAATCAAGAAGCGGCTCCAGAGCATGCCGAACCGTTCCGATCTCCTCGACCAGCTTCGCGGGATTAAGTCCAGGGTCGAGGCCGCAACTCAAGCGTTTCTAAAGATTGCCGCTGAGTCCGCCGGTTCTCGGATTTCACCTGAGCAGCGAGAACAGTTCGCCGCATTGCGTGCTGCGATGCGCAATCGCCCTCAGGAGTTGAATGACTCGACGTCAAATTCGGCAGCGGCGGAGGCGTTTCGGCGCGCGATGCCGGAGCTGATGAAGCACTTTCCGCTCTGGGCAGTCTCAAACCTGTCGGTTGCCAAGGCTGTTCCGCTCGCTCCGGCAGTCTTTGATCTGGTGGTCATTGATGAGGCCAGTCAGTGCGACATTGCTTCGGTTGTTCCGCTGCTCTTTCGTGCCCGGCGGGCCATGATCGTCGGCGATCCGATGCAGCTTTCCCATGTCACCAAGATCAACCGCGACACCGAAATGCGGGTGCGGGAACAATTCGGCGTAGCTGCCTTCGAGTTTGAACGCCATACCTTCGCCGCGAACTCCATGTTTGAATTGGCAGCCTCAAGCCGGAATGGCGTATCCGTCCAACTCCAGAACCACTATCGCTGCCATCCAACCATCGCGGAATTCTGCAACAGCGCTTTTTACAGCGGAACGCTTCGCGTCATGACGGATGCCGACGCTCTTTTTGCCCGCGTCGGGATGACTCGCACCGCGCGGGCATTTTCGTGGTGTCACGTTCCGGGGGATGCCGTCTCAGGTTCCCGCGGCTGTCACAGTCCCGCTCAGCTGGATTTCGTTTTGAAGGAGCTGACCCGGCTCGCCGAAATCCGCTTCCCGGGATCGGTGGGCGTGGTCACACCGTTTCGGGTACAGGCCGATCGAATTAGAGACGCGGTTCATCAGCGTTTTCCTTCGGACCGGCTGGCGGCGTGGCGTTTCTTGGCGGACACGGCCGACGGATTCCAAGGGGATGAACGCGACTTGGTCCTGTTCTCATTGGTCGGAAGTCGAGATATGCCGCAAGGCTCGGCCTATTTCCTAGGATCTACTCCAAATCGATTCAACGTCGCCGTCAGTCGGGCCAGGGTCGCGCTGACGGTAATCGGCGACGAGGAATGGGCGGAGTCTTGTGGCATCCCGTTCGTGACTCACCTCCTGCATTCTTGTCGCTCGGGTCGTAGTGCCTCTCAAACGGCATGTCGGACCGACCTTATCGGACCGGTTTGGGAGCCGCGGTTTGCCGACGTCCTTCGATCCGCCAACTTGCCGTTTGAACAACAGTACCCAACTTGTGGATACTATCTAGACTTCGCCCTGTTTCCGGCAGGTCGAAAGCTCGCCATTGAAATTGATGGAGAAACTTACCATCGCGCTCCGGGCGGTGGACGGCGCGTTGATGACATCTACCGCGACTTCGTCCTAGAGGCGGCAGGCTGGAAGGTCCTGCGCTTTTGGGTCTATCAATTGAAGGAGGATATGGATGCATGCATCACAAGAGTTCGAGCCGAGTTTGCCGGATGACATGGAATCGGACCAGCCGAGTAGTTCGACTGGTAGCAATCCTGCTTCCGACATTCGGCTTCCATCCACCACTACCCTGAGCACCAAGGGATTCTGGCTTGGTACGACGGCTTTGGTTCTCCTTGCGGTGATCGGAGTCGGCGGACAGTTCATAGGCCTGAAGAGTATCGATGCCTACTCCCGGATTCGAGGCCAACTGCTCGGGGCGCAGAATGAACACGCTCGACTTGGCATGGAGATTTCTGTCCTTGACAAGGACCTCGCCGCACTTAGAGCGGAGACGGTGAAGGCAAAGGAGGAATCAAATCGGATCAGCTTACGTCTGACGGAGGCCAAACGTGCCGAGGAGCTTTCGCTGGATGGTGCTCGCAAGGCCCAGGAGGAATTCGCGAAGGTCCAAGCTGAACAGCTATCCGCAAGCAAAGAGCGCGATGTTGCTATCAAGCAACGAGATACGGCCCGAAAGAGTGCAGGGCAGCTCGAAGGGAAGATTAAGACGCTGACGAGTGAACAGGAAACGCTAGAACAAGCGGTAGGTTCGCTTCGCGGTACGCGAGAAGAGCTCGATGGGACCCTCACCCAACTTAGAAAGGAGACAGACTCGCTCCACGAAGTGAGTCAACTGGTCACCTCGAAAAGAAATGAAGTCCGTGACTTGGAGAGCCAGCTTCAGGAGCTACAGTCAAAACTCGATGCCCTCCAGGCACGCCAAGATTCTCAAGATCAAGTGAGCGTGGAGATCTCAACCTTGGAACAGCGACGGAATGACTTGGAGCGCGGGGTTCAAGACCTTAAGAAAAAGGAGGCGACCGCGCGCGAAAGAGTGGTCTCTCTCACTCGTGAGCTGGAGTCTGCACGAAACGCCCTTGCAGCCGCCTCCGCCAAGGTCACAAATCTCGATCAAGCCGAGGAAACGCTTAACCAAAGTGTGCAATCGCTTACCGCCATGGTCGCCTCTGCCGAGGCGGAACTCCGCGCGAAAAAGGCCGAATTGGAGGTCCGCACCAATGAGGTGACTCGGCTCGATGCAGAGCTGGGCAGCAAGAGAGACGACTTGGCATCATTGGTGGGTCGAGTGGCCCAGAGTGGCGAATACCTCAAACAGCTAGAGACGTCTCGTGCGGAAGGGGAAAAGGCTACAACGGAGGCCGCTGCGGCAAGGGCGACCCAAAAGGAGATGAAAGACACGATTGCGAAGCTGGAGTCCCAAACGGAGATCCGAAGGCGTGAACTGAGGGAGTTGAACATACGGTTGGACGACCTTCGTTCAGAGGAATCTCGCCACTTTGGAACACTGAAGGATTTGCTCGGGTCCCTGGAGGGTGTGCTCTCAGCAATCAATGCAGGGTCCGGCACGCCAGTAACGACTCAGCCCGTCGATCGAAATGATCGTCCGTGATTATCCGAGAGTGATCATGCCAGAACTATTGTATCCGTATCTCGTGGGTGTGCTCTCTACGATCATTGTTCTCTTGTGCGCACTGTGGGCCTTTATTGTCAATTACCGACGTGCCCTCGAATACGCTCGAAAGGAGGAGCGACTCCCGCTAGCCGTCCGCTGGGAAGACCTCAGTGAGCGTGTACACGATCTTGAAGCGGAACGAGATCATCTCCGAGATGAATTGCAGCAGGCCAAGCTCATCATTGACGAAGCACAACGAGAACGCGACTGGCTGGAACAGAATCGAGCCGAGATCGCACAGATGAAGCAGGAGAGGGAGCAACTTGAGCAGGTCCGCTTGGAACTTCAGCAGGTACTGGAACAGTTGGGCGATGCGCGACAGCGATTAGAGAGTCTGACACTCGAGGCCCAGAAGGCCGAGTTTTCCCGACTGCAACTGAATGAACAGGCCAGTTCTTTGACTGAGCAGATTTCAGGGAAGAAAAAAGAACTCGAGCGGTTGGAGACGCGACTGGACAAGCTCTTAAAGGATGCAGCCGACGCGGAGTCTCGATTGGGAGTTGCTCGAGGCAATCTCGCGGGGCTGGCAGAGGCCATTACCAAGGAGCAGCAGCGGCTCGAATCTCTGCAACGCGAAATCGCCGACCTGACCAAGCGCCGCGACGAAGTAAAGTCAGCAAGAGACTCGCTAGAGAAAGAGGCCAACGCCATCAAGGTCGCCGCGGCGCAGCTCAGGGAAAAGAAGGCGGCACTCGAAACGAGCATTGAGCAGAGTTCCTCCCGACTCGACGAACTTCGCCAAGAGACAAAGGTCCGGGATCGCAATCTCGCGACTGAGGAAGAGGCTATGTCTGAGCTGTGGCAGCCGGTCATCGATGTCGAGGAATTTTCTGAGGGAGATGGCGAGGAAATCGCGGAAGATGAGGCGATCGCAAACGTACGAGAGTACCTACGGACCCTGGGGCTCAAGTTTTCGAGAAGAACCGTCAACAGCTTCCACACCGCGCTGAAGGTGGCCGAGGACGCACCACTCCTGGTGCTCGCTGGAATCAGCGGAACCGGAAAAAGTCTTCTTCCGCGCCGCTACGCCGAGGCAATGGGATTTCATTTTCTGAATATCCCGGTGCAGCCGCGATGGGATGGCCCCCAGGACCTGATCGGCTTCTTCAATTACTTGGAGAATCGTTACAAGGCCACGGAATTGGTTCGGGCGCTTCTGCAGATGAGTGCATACAACCACAAGCTGGTCCAAAAAAAACTTGGGGATCAGCTCATCGACGACAGGATGCTGATGGTGCTCCTTGACGAAATGAATCTGGCCCGGGTCGAGTACTACTTCAGCGAGTTCTTGAGCCGTTTGGAAACGCGAAGAGACATCATGAACGTGGAAGAAGTTGCTGATCGGTCAAAGGCGGAAATTCTCCTCGATGCCGGCCGGTTTGTTCGCGAGGGCGACTTGCGGGTCTTTGTTGACACCAATGTTCTTTTCGTCGGAACGATGAACGAAGATGAATCAACATTGACCCTCTCCGATAAGGTCATCGATCGCGCGAACGTCATGCGATTTGGACGTCCTCCCATCTTGGGATCTCAAGACGATAATCACCCCGAGGATGCTCGTCGCCTCCGAGCCGAATCGTTCTTGCATCGCGACACTTGGGACGGGTGGATTGATTCCGCCCGGTCGCAGGATCTTTCTGAGCGCAACACCCTCTTGGAGTGGATTCAGGAACTCAACGATGTCCTTGCTCGGATAGGGCGGCCCTTTGGCTATCGTACGCGGGACGCGATCTTGGCCTATGTTCAACAGCATCCAGAGTCGCGAGAGGGGATTCAGATCCCCTTTGCTGATCAGATCGAGCAAAGGATCCTGCCCAAACTTCGCGGGGTTGACGTCGCGGAGGATGCCGGACACCGGGCGATTGACGAGGTCCGACGAATTGTTGACCGACTTGGCGATGGTCCGCTGCTCAGCGCAATTGATCAAGGAGCCAAAGCTGAAGGGGGTCACTTATTTACCTGGTTGGGCGTTGAACGATCCGAAGATGAGTGAATGCGATGGCGCAAGACAGACCGCTCGACCTCAATACGTTGCCCAACAACTGGGCCCCTTGGAAGACTCTGAGCCCGGGAACTCAGTGCCTCGGACGCCCCTTCTTGGTTGTCCCAAGCGCGATCAGGCAGGTGAGAATCTCCCCTCCTCCGACAAATCTGCCATTGGTTTGGCGGAGCGAGCAGTGTTCCTGTTTTGAACTCCCGTCGCCGAAGGGCAGCGAGGATGATCCCGCCTTTCAACACGTCACCCTGTCTCTTTTTGACGCCAATGGCGTCGAAAAATACGCCGAGTCGTTACTGAGTGGCGGTGTGCCGCGACCACTTGATTCGAAGAGTGGAGAATCTGTAGGCGTGGGTTCGATGCCAATCCTCGGATCAGACGGAATTGGGGCCAAGGCAGCGGAGCTGATCTCCCAGCATGCCGAGTCGATCAATGAGATCACCTTTCCGCGACAAAAAGGGGGGCGACGCCCACAGCGCGCTGAAGGCTTAACCGTCTGCGCCTGGAGCGATTTCGATCAGCTCTTTTGGTTGCGCGACAAGGAAGATCTCGGACCGCTTCGCATGATTGTGCGCATCGCCGAAGCGTGTCGGGGCCCCTTGGAGGATATCTGCTCTCGCCCTCGAAAAGCCCTGCGTCGAATTCGATCTCTAGAACGGCTCGATCGCGTCCAGCAAATGGACGAGGCTTGCCTGCGATGGTTTGTGCGCCAACCCGGTCGGACCATTCTCCAAAAGGCCGGCCCACGGCAGAGAGTCCTATGCGTTATTCGACAGGATACTGCCGATACGCCGGAAAACCGTGTCGTACATGACTTTCTTCGGCGATGTCTTCGCGAGTGTAACGCATATCTTCACGAGTGTGCATCCCACCTCAAGAACGCGGTATCAAGACCCTACCGCGTTCTGCTCGTCTTGCGTTTTAGATCGTTACTGCAGAGTTGGCTATCGCGTTCCGAAATCTCGCGCGTCCCACTCCCTACCGGAGTTCCACGAGCCAACTACGTCCTGCAATATGACGAGCGCTACGGACAAATCTGGAACTGGTACGAGCGTCTACGGCGCAAGCAACTTTCCGAGGATGAGATGTGGCGATGGCAACACCGAACCTGGGCGGAGCACGTTTCGCTCTCAATCCTACACGTTCTCAGCAGTCTTCAGGAGGGCGGCCCTCGGTACGAAGGGCGTGTGCTTCTGAGATCCGACCCCGACTGTGGGAGGTTTTTCGATTCGCGTTCATCGGTTGGCACCTGGATCTATCGGGGAAATGAATTGCTTCTTGTTGAAGCAATTCAGGGTGATCAGTTACCTCTCGCTACCACGTTTTCCCCGGAATTAGAGCCCTTACTCACTTTGGGTTGCGATCTTCTCATTATTGTGCGGTCCCCTCTCCGGCGTTCGCCTGTGCGCGTTCTCGCAATCTGGACATCACTGCGTGGCTTCGGTGACGACCCGAATTCGGTTTCTGTGGATTGGGGTCGGGCACTCCCCTCAACCCTTTTCTCGCCAACGACTCTTCGCATTACTCCGCTCCTCATCGTGCCGCGTACCTCAGATGGTAATGACGATCAGATTCCGAGGCAGGGCCGAGCCACATATCTCGGAATGACAATGGTCAACATCGAGCTCCCAATTCCCGTCGCGGCACACTTGGATTGGCTTCTGGGTCAGTTAGTGCCATGGCTTCAATCCGGGAGCTTTGAATGAGCAGGAAAGACGCCCACGATCTAAACACCTGCGTGGGGATTGCGCTAGGGGATTTTGCTGTGGCAACGGCCTCAGCACACCCGATGGGTGATCCTCAGAATCAAGTCGGTTTGATCGGCCCGGAGATTCCGCCGTCGTTGGTATTGGGTGAACTGGCGGGCGAGCCGAATGTCATCGACCTTCAAGCCCCGCCGAGTCTTCGTGGAGCTGGTTTCGCCTGGCCCCCCAATTCCAGATTCAGTCCCTCCAAGGGGAGTGCCCGCTTCCCGCTGGCATTTGCCTGGCCGATGCTCGATCACCGCGACCCTCCGGAGTGGAAATGGAAGGCGTCTGAACGCCGCGAAACGTCATGCGCACCGACGGATGCCATCGTCTTAGCAGTCAAAAAAGCACTTGAATCCACAACCGGGTCGTTGGGACGGCCAACGGTCAGCTTGGTCGTGCCGAATACCCTTGATCACGAGTCGCAGGACCGGTTACTTCGAGCCCTGCGATTGGAACTTCGGAATGTCAGCCTTCTGTGGCGACCGATTGCCGGAGCCTTGACCTGGGTTCAGAAATACGGTCCTGAGATCCTGAAGGCAACTCGCAATCGTCCCTCGTCGGGTTTCACGCCGGTCGGTACGGTATGGACTGTCCATATGGGGCTCGACGCGTTCGAAGTCACTGAACTGGAGCTAATCCCCTGGGAACATGATGGCGTTGAGGTGTTGCTGCCTGCACGTCGTTTACCGGTGCTACCTAGCTTATACGACGCAGGAATCAGTTGGGCCGAACAGCTGGCGTTTGGGGTATGTCGAGATGCAGACGATCCAGAGGGGACCGCCTGGAATCTTTTGTGGACAACGGGATGGTTGCGCCAGGTCCTATGTCCCTCGAAGATGAAGAAACTGGATTTGTTGGTTTCAGAATCGTTTTTAGGAATTCACGGGGAGAGAGCTGTCGACGCTGGCAAAGACCTCGCAAGAAACCTAGTCGGGCTGATTTCCCAAGAGAAGTCAAGGTCAGCCGAATCTCGCTGTGAGCTCACGAAGTCTCGTCAGCGTTTTGCCCCTCTCGATGGGCCATACGCTCAGGATCGACTCGCGCGAAGAATCGCCGCCGCCTCATTTGATGAGTGGCTGGAAGAGCTTCGAGGCATGACAAAATCGAATCTGCCGATACTCGGCATGATTGGAACTGGTGGATTCGCGGACCTGGATGTTGAAGGCGAGCCTTGGTCGAAGCGAATGGTGCGACGGATCACCGAGGTACCGAATTTGCCGAGGAGTATGATCGATTGTTCCGGAGAAATCTTATGTCGTGGGGCGGCTTTCTACGCATCGCAGTGCCAGTCTGGGTTGCCATCTTATCTTGATGCCCTCCCCGAGCTCCAATTACTCGTCGTGCGCGAAGGTGAACCTACATTTGAGAACATCTTGCGGTTAGAGGATCCGTACGTCGTTGGTGGCAAGGAACAGGTGTTTGAGCTCAGTGGTTTGGGATTGAAAGTCCGACAGGAGGAAAATTTTCTCACACTCTCGGTCTGGCGTGAGGGACATGACTCGGTTCGCGAAGTAAGGGTCGAGTTCCCCAATCAGATTCGCGCGGACACCCCTGTCAAACTGCAGATCAGAATAACAGCGGGTCAAGGTAATCCCAGGATTGAGGTCATTCCCGATCTTCGTATCGCGTTTGGCGGTCGTCGTGTTCACCTGGACTGGTCACGCGCGCACGACACCGGCCGTAGCAGGGAAGAAGAACTCGCGAATGTGGAAAGGACGAATCCTCCCCTTGATCCTCGCTTGGCCAGCTACACATCCTGGCGAGGTGGAGGGACTTACCAACTCCCCTGCGCAAGATCGCTAATCAAGGGCTTTTTGGATGAACTCCCTCGATTACGGGAGCGTCAATTCGAGAACCGAATCATGAACCTGATCGCGGTCCTTCGGGACAAAGACCCTGACTACTCGAGCCATCAAATCCCCGACCATGCGACCGCAGTTTCGTCGGAGGGTTGCCTTGATGGGGCCTGCCTTGACTCTACTTTGCTCACGGAGTTCGTTTCGAAACTCGACGATCTCCTCGAGTCGGGACGATTCGCTTCCGCCGAAGACAGGATCTTCAGGGCACTGGGCTATTGCAGTGCGGACACCCCTGGGCTGCACAGCCGTTTGTCATCGCTTCTTGGGAATCCCCGTCGGATTGCCAATCATCACCTGATCGCGATCGGCAATTGTCTTCGCGATCCAAAAGAAATTGTGAGATTTGCGAAGGCACTGCATGCAAACTTTCAAAGCGGAACCCCCCGGGCTCCCAATGACTGGATGCGAGCCCTTTGTCGGATTCTCCAGTATCGGGAGAAGGCGGCGGATGAGATTCCCTCGACGACATGTGCTGCGATTTCCGAGAAGTGCTTGGGATACCTTGAGCAGCAGCTCGACGAAGGGAGCGCCAGGTACTTATACCGTCATGCAGGCTTATCCATCGTTTACCTGCTACGCCGACGTCGCCGCGACGACAGCTACATGGCCCCTGAGTCGAACCTTGCCAAGCGGATAAAGGAAACACTTTGGAGAGCAATTCGGCAATTCAATTCTGGCCAGCTAACAGCGGTCGCTGGTTTTGTGAATCTGCCCCATGTGACCGAGTTAATGATTAAATATGTCGACCGCAAGGGTAAGGGCCGGCTCGTTGGGCTCGCGCCAGGCGAATAACCCAGTTTGCGCGTAGTCGCGCATTCGCCCAATGGCACATCATGGGGGTGGATGCGGGACGAGTCAGAATCACTCGTTTCGCGCGGCGAATCGGGAGTCGAAGAGCCGCCATGGAAAAGTTTTCCCTTTTTGAAACCGAAGTCGCCCGATCCTTTCAGGATCATTTGCTCACCGAGTCTCGACTCTACAAGCATAGTAAGGACTACAAGGACCTCTTGGATTTCGTAGTTCGACTTCGCAACTTCGCACCGTTCAACGCTATGCTCTTGCAGGTCCAGAAGCCCGGGCTTGGCTATGCCGCTTCGGCCCGAGATTGGTTGCTGCGATTCGGCCGGAAGCCCAAGGAGGGCGCTCGTCCGCTAGCCGCCGGCCGACCGCTGCGTTTCATACGCGCCTCGCCAGCCCGCCCGGCCAGCCTACCGACGCAGCCGGCAACTTCTTGCTGCTACCCGAAGGAAATCCGACCAGCCCCGCCCGGCGTCCCTCCCAAGCCATCACGTGCGGCGGTCGAGTTATCCACGCTTGCGCGCCATTCGCTTCGTCGGGCGGAGGAGCTACAAAATGACGGATTACAAATGCGCCAGACCCAATCGTAGATTTAATGCTGTCGCGCCACATCCCACAAGCGCGACCAGATGATCGAGAGCATCACTTTGTTGAGCTGAAACGGCCGAACCTGCCAATCAATACAGAGATCAAGTCGCAGATCGAAAACCATGCGCTGACCGTTTTTTAAGAACACCTGCAATCTGCAGCAGACGACGAGTCCGCTTTGGCCACCCCTTAGATGCCTGCATGAGCAACACCTTCGTCTCGTTTTCCGCGAGGAGTCCCACGCTAATGTCAAAGACGGTGCAAGACCATGAAGCTCACAATAGTTCTTTTGTTAGACGATCCACTGTCGTTCCCCGGTTTCGATGTTATCCGGTTACCAAGCCTTCGTCTTCGAAACCCAAGCAAGAAGCTTTGGGAAACGCTTGATGTTATTGAAGAGTTCAGCCAACAGTTCGTCACGAATCAAGTACGGAATTTCCCATCCGTCAAAGCCACTGAGTTGGACTAGATGATTAACGGCTTCTTCAGCTCGCTGTGCCCTGACTAATACAGCAACCAAGTCGAATACTCCCATTTGCACGACTTGCGTGTGAATGTTTACGGGCTCGCCGAGACCACTGGATTGTCGCTCTCGAACCTCATAGCGAAAAGCTTCGAGAATCTCGATTCCCCGATCTGCCTCACCTTTCGCGCTTTCGTTTTCGCGACCTGCGAGAAATGTAAGGGCTGATACACCGAAATATTCTATTGGCAACGCTCGGATCGGCCATTGACCTAGCGGTTCGAGCTGAGTAAGGAGTGTTCGTGCCGTCATGGCATTGCACGCCCTGGCATGCAACCGTGCCCACATCAGCTGATCTCGCGGCCACCAGAATTGATTTTTGTCAGAATTTGGGCCGGGAAATAACTCTAATGCAACGGCGAATCGACCATCGCGGTATGCGATCATACTCTCCAACCAGGCCAGTTTACGGCCAACGGCCGGTGGCGTGCCTGCCAACTTCGCCATCTCCAAGAGTTCTTGTGCCTTGCGAAGATTGCCGTGCCCATAGGCTGTAGCGCTGTCGAAAAGACACTGTGCGGTTGCCGCCGAAACAGGGTCTTGAGCGATTTCTGACACAGACATCGACTCAGCCCGCGGCAATTCCGGGTGTTCGTCAGGCCATTGCATTCGAGAGCCGACTGCCCGCCGACGGCCGTATGAGAAGGAGTTGTAGAGCCTGTAGAGTTTGCTGAGTTTGCCTGAATGTTCAGGATTAGCATTTGCGACTGACTTTCTATGACAGAGGTGATAAAGCACTTCGAGAAATCGATCCTGTAGCCCTCCTTGAAGAGTCGCCTCGCGTAATTGGGCATGTGACTCAGCAGTATTCGTCGCTAACGAAACTCCAAAGTCATTTGTGCCAAGAAGACAAGCGAGCCAAATTGAAAACCGGTACGCTGCCTCCAGCATTTCTTGGCTAGTAAACGGAAGTTCAGATATCCAAGCATTGGGGCCGAATCTGTGCATCAATTGCTCCTCGCGGGTGGTGACTCTCGGCAGAATAGCCAGCCGTGAGACTCCCCGGGCGTCATACGACGACGTCAATGGAACACAGTCGGCAGTCAGCGAATCCACTGACTGTGCTATGAATGTCGCAGTAAGATCGCAGTCAATGCCTCGAAGCAGCATGCCACGCTGAAAACGGTTGGCGTGATTAGCAAGCTGATCAAACAACTTATTAGGCTTCTGCCGATATGCTTTGATCTCGGCAAGTCCAACGATTATTGACTGACCTGACGGGAGCGTGCGCTGCCTACGCGGGGTCCACGTTGCCCATCGGTCAGTAGTGGTAAGTAGCATAGCATCAGCACTCTTATGCCACCCGCTACTTCCGTCCAGTCGTTTCGATCTGATTTCGTGTCCGAGAATCAGTTCGGCACCAGCAGGGGCAATACCATTCTCGGAAAGGTGCAAAGCGAATTGATGGAGTAGTGGGCGTGCCAAGAGTTCAGCAATTTCTCCCTTGAAATGGTTTATGAGGCATGAAGAAACGAATTCCACCGCGTCAAAAACTCCCTCGTCAGATATCCCGGTATCTTCAAAGAGAGCCTTCAGGGCTGCTTGTTGTGGATGGCCACGTCCGTAATCGACTACACGTCCCACCAATCCATGGAAAATGTCCTGGCGATGCAATTCTCGTCTGGTAATTGTGGGAACCGCAGCTGGATCAGCGTCCATAGCTGTAACAAGTGCATCAACGAAGTGATCGTGTTTGAGGATTGCGGATATCACATCTCGAATGGAGACGATCGCATTGTCACTCATCTTATCGCCCTAATCCATCGAACACCCTGATTGCACTCAGCATTCGGCTACACGAGCCCAGCTCAATTCGAGGCCAATGACAACTCCTATTAAGGGTCCGCCCTTGAAAAAGCCGGAAGATTAGATCGGTCGACTATAATACGAGTTGGCTGCCACCCGCACTTCCCCGGGGTTCCTGATCGATATTAGCCTGCTGGTTCGGACACTGATTCGCTATTTCGGGTATGTTTTTGGCGATGACTGGGTTGCGTACATCCATAACACGAATCAAGATTGCAAACTGCCCCTAAGCCATCGCCTTCCTTATCGCAACAACAGTATCCACCCGACACGCCCTGGCCCACGCGACGAATTCCATAACATCGATACGCCAGTTTCCAAATCCGCAGTTGTAAACCCATGACTGCGGCTTCCCTAATAGACGACCCTGCCAATTGGTATTCAGTGTCCATTCAAACAGACCCCTTTATTGCATGATAACGTCCTCTATCATGCATTACGAAGGTCGTCAACGATTCGTTAGGGGGCCAGCAGACCTCGAGAATTCTCGGCGACGACTGAACGTGCCTCTTTGGGATCGATGTTCCACAGTCGGCCTAACTCGAACACGACCGCCCCCGTATCGGGCGGCTCGGCAGGTCGCGAGTCCACCTGGACAAAGGGGCCGTCTGTCTCGGTCAAGACGCGGACCTTAGGCATTGCGGAAATCAGTTTCCGTCCACTGGCGGATAGAACCATGGCAGGGTTAACCGAAAAGTAGCAGCCAACATCCGCCGCCGCCTTTAGTTGTGATAGCGTTCCGCTGAACCAATGAAGAATCGCCTTTCCCGGAAAATTGCCCAATGTCGCGATAACGTCGGCGGCAGCTCGACGCGAGTGAATTGTGAGCACCTTGTCGCCGAGACTCGCACACCTCTCAACAATTTCGCTAAATACTTTCCGCTGAAACGTGCGGTCTGCATGGTCCGACGTTACGTAATCAAGGCCAACCTCTCCGATATATCGTGTTGATTCGAGTAATGGCCACAACTGGTGAAGCTCTGCCCGGCGGGAATAGACCAGTTCAGGATGAAAGCCCGCAGCGGCACGAACGAACTGACACTCCTGAGTCAGATCCCGCGTATAGAAAAAGACGGAAGGAGCGTTCGTGACAGCAATCGTGTGAATGTGCATCTGCTCAGCCATTGCCACAACCGTACGAGGGTCGTCATACAAGTCAATGTGGCAATGAGCATCAAGAATCGCCAATTCGGATTGCATGCCACTCATCTCAGCAATGCCCCCACCTCTTCCATTCCGCGACGATAAACGTCGGCGTAATTCGCAGCATCCGACGGCGGTATTGGGCCTGTTCCGAGGATATCGAACAAGTATCGCGACGGCCGAACGGTGCGGAGTCGTTCCAGGGCGATGCTAAACGCACGGAGGTCACTCCCCGTTTTGGAGCTCGCTTTCGGTGGTGAAGTCACTACGTCGATGTTGTACTTAGTGTGCGGAAACCCTGCGGCTTGCAACGATGCACGCCTAATGATGCACGGGACACAATAACCGCAGTGATTCCGTGGCGAGTTTTTTCCAAATCGGCCGGATTCCGGATGCGAGCAAGACATGCTCAGCGGTGCACAGGCTCGCAAAGCATCGACTGAACGACAGCCACTGAGCATCTCTCCCTTGGTTTTGAAGCGGTAGGGGGCCTCGATGGGCGTGGTTAGGTCGATGGCCGACAAGAACTCTGCGTATGTGCTGAGGAAATGTGGATGTGTGGTGCGTGTGCTTGAGCTACCATCACGTGACGGGACCAAAGGAACATTCAAGGAAATCAAACCGTTTTCTGCAACGAAGAGAGGGGGCGACGTGCTCAGCGACTGGCTAAGAGCGACTCCAAGTGCAAGAAACAGAAGCGAGCGAGAACGGGTGCTCTTCTCGCCATCGTCTTGTCCCGAACTGGATGGCTGAACAAAGAACATGTATGGGGAGAACGAGCCCGCGTAGAACTCTTCAAGGCGGGCGAGCACGTCGGCCTGAATGGCGTTGGTCATTCCCGCCCCGTGGTGACCCACAAGGGCAACTGTCTTCTCGGATGCTAGCAGGTCAATGGCACCCACAAGCGAATCGAGCCCTCCCGAAAACAGACTGACGACGTCAACGGGGTGCTCGGCGGAGTGTTCGGACTCGTCTGCGACCTGCCTCGGGCGTAACTCGACCTGCCACCGGTCTCCGGTCAAGAATTGGAGCATACGAATAAGGATTTCTTGAGCGTGCCGCCACCGGTCCACGTTGGTGACCGGCAGATGTAAGACGAAGTCGCGGCACCATCTGTCTGTGCCGTGAATGCGGTTGACTCTCAGGTCGGCAGAGTAAACAGTCATTGCAAGGTAGAGTAAGTCCATCGCATGGGCGGGCGGGCTTACGGCTAGGGCGGCTCGGAGCACGGCGAGCACGTCATTGGGAACTCGGTGTGGGTGTGTGGGGCGTTCGAACGCGGTAACGAGCCGAGGCGCGGCAGCGTTTAGTGCGGGAGAGTATTCGTCGGCTTCACCGACTAGCGTGATTACATGCCAAGTCACGCTTCACCTCCAAAGAGCGAGTATGCATCGCGATAAATGTTCTCAACAAATGACCGGCCTTGCTCCCCACCCCAATCGAGCGTCAACACATTTATGTTGGTCAGGTCCAGTGTGACCGTGGCATGAATGAACTCTCGAATTTCCCTCTCTAGGGTAACTGCTTCCGACGCGGATACAGCTCGTTCCTCAATCTTTAGTCCAAGGTCGCCTAGCCAGCGGTTGAAGATGTATGCTTCGACGCAGGATGCGATTGCGTCTGCCGCGTCTTCGCGAGTCATCGACTCAAGTGCAGATAGGTCTCTGCCTTCATCGATAAAACGCTCGTAGAGTCTTTCGAGCGTATCGCTAACGGCCTTTCGTGCGGCAACCTCCTCTTTTGTAACTCCGTCTGGCGTTAGTGCATTAACAATTGCGGCGAGGACTTCGTTTACATCCCTTCCGACAACTCGTGCGAGACCAAGGCTAGCGAGAGCAGCCCCCAAGCCCTGGGACGCTGCCGACGAGAAGAATCCGCCCAGAGCGGCAACGGCTCGCCTGCCTGCAATCGCCCCGGCGGCGGCTCGGCCAGAGGCTCTTGAGGCACGCACGTAGTCACGGGCCGCTCGTTGATAGCCTAAGGAGGTTCGAGACGATAGTGCTCGGGTGAATCTCCCGCGAGCCGATTTCCACGCCCGAGAGGGAGGTGCGGTGACGCTGGTGCCGGGAATCTCGTCTTGGGGGTTGTTCTCCGGAGGCTTGGTTTCTGATGGTGGCTCGGTCGGATTGTCAATGTCGGAGTCTGTCGCGTCAGACGGCAGTGCTGGTACTTCGGGTGCAGGTTGTTTTACCTCATCAGGCGGAAGTGCCCATGCGGGAAGTAGCGGCGTCTTATCTCCGGGGCCTCCATATGAACTTGATGTTCCCACTCGTTTCCGCCCTATCGTGGTCGCTTCATGGCAGCTATCGTCGCAGCCTTTAGCTTCTCGCTCTTACTGTTCGCCCATTGCTCAAACAGCTTGCCAACGGGGGTGTTGTGAGCAGCACCTAACGAAATGAGCTTCATAGGTGTTGCCGGCGGGATACTCTCCTCTGGGATGGTCGCGAGCAATGCGGCCAGTTGTCCGGCCAGTTCAGGTCGAGTCTTAGTCCATTCGAGAAGAGTGGGCATCGTCGCGGCCTCATCGGAGTGGTCATCCTCCTCACGGACTCGTTGGGCAAGGCCCTCAAAAACGGCACTTGCGTCAGCCGGCGACAAGTCGGGTGCTCGCTTCATACCGTTCCCGCGTTCTGCTGCACTGCGGCTCAGAAGGCGTGTAAAGGCTTCTTGTGCCGCCGGGCTCATTCGTTGTGCGACAGCCCCCATCGGCCCCAGAATATCGCGAGAGAAGTAGAAGTATGGGCGTAGGTCCTCGCCGGCAAGTTCTGGCTCCATTTTCACCCAGCGTGTAACCCACGGGTCCAGAAGCCAAAGTGGTAGGTTCGGCTCCGTATCCTGTATATCATCATCATCCCGTTTCGTTTTCGCATTCGTCGATGGTGCTTTTGTGTGGGCAACCACCGCAGCCCTGTTAAGTTTCTCAGCTTCTGCGAGTGCAATCGGGCGGCCCTCTGAGTCGGCCTGTGCTGCGGCTAGCTGCTTAAACGATTCGGGGCGGTAGTATTCAAGGAGCATGAGCTTCGCGAGGATTCGCGGTTGCAGGTCTTTGACTCCACGTGCACCGGCCATACCAAGTCGAATGCTCAACATGTTCAGGAATCGTTTACACTGGCGTGGATTCCCGACGGTCTCTGCGGCGAGAACGGGTGCTATTCTCTCTGCCAACGACAGCCGACTCGCAACGTCTTCCGGGATGGTCGGTAGGACCTTTGCTGCGACATCTTGGCTAAACCGTACGCTGTGCAACGACTTGGGGTCGCATCCGACTGCTGCTTGGCGAAGCGATTCGAATGTTTTGACTTCGATATCAGCCTGCGAGGCCAGTAGCAGACTAATGAACCTCTCGGTCTCGGTTCTTCCGAGCGGAGGAATTCGAATCGGGAACTGAACGAGCTTTTCCAGGTAATCGCGGCCAACATTCGCTCGTTCCCCGGGAAGCTCGGGAAAGCGTCGTCTCACGGCGTACTGAACGAGTCTCTCATCGGCACCGATAACGAACGCGGTGCGCGGCACGAAGAGGAAGAGCTTTATTGCCTCCAGGGTCTCAATGATTGTCTCCGGCAAGCATCTGTCGAGGTCATCAATTATGACGACAAGCTGTTTTCGCTTTGTTTGGGCGAGCAGCTTGGCGAAGTCATCGCGGAACTCACGGATACTTCGCCGCTCTTCGTGGTCGGTGCTCTCACGCAAGTACCTGGTAAGGTCTTCCTCCTTAAGGTCGGCCGCTTTCTTCATGAGGTCCTTACTAGCCGTGGCGAGGTCGGTTCCCAACGCCAAACCGAGGCCGGCCGGGCCAGCGAGTGCCATGCCAATTCCCGCCTTGGTGACGGTTCCGGCGACACGCCACCAATTGACTCGCTTGAGAAGCTTGAGTGCCAATCCCTTGGCCTCGGATTCGAGCGTTTCGTCTTCGGCAAGGGCATCCAAGATGTTGCCCATAAGAGCGGCTTTTGCGTCGCCATAGCCCTCGAAGAGCCAACCGTTGAACGTCAGGACAAGCATCTCCGGATTCTTGCGAAGCTCCTCGGCTGCAATCTGAAGTAGGCTTGACTTGCCACTGCCCCAATCGCCGAATACGCCGATGGTCGCTGGCAAAAGGGAGTCGTTTGCGACTATGGTTGTCAGTCCCGCGACGAGATGCTGAAAGCCCAGAAAGTCTACCGACGTTTCGTTATCCGACCACATGGGAATTCATCCAATCCTTGGAGCTCTGCCTCATGACGGGCATTGTCCACCAGAATTCATGGGAAGCCAACTACTCGGTGGTCGGACTGGCCGCTAGCAAAGAAAAGTTAGGGGCATTGGAAACTGCCCGGAAGGCATGTACCTGACGGCATGAGACTGCGCCTATAGAATAGTGGATGATCTCCATAATGCGGGATCTTGTGACGTTGTGTGTCCACTCCTCCGTCACTGAAAGTTAGCGGGCCCGTCCGTAGAACAGACGGGCCCGCCTTGTTCGACATTTAACAATGTCTATTGCCTGATCAGGGCTTCTGCGCGGGCAAGCCAAGTTCTCGTAACGTATCGATCATGGCCGCAAACTGCGCGTCCATGCCGGCTTCACAGCCTTGGCCCCAACACTGAGTGGCTGACCACTCGTAGAACGCCTCCCATGCGGCTTCTTCCGACCAGTCAGATTCACTGCTTTCGGAGGACGACATCATCGATTCGCCACCGCCGCCCATAAGGCTTTCGCCTTCACACTCGTCGGGGATGCCGTTGGTGTCGGTGTCCTCGCTAATCTCTGCGGCGATGTCGCAGCCGTCGGGAATCCCGTTCTCGTTGCAATCGTCACAGGCCGGATCGCTTTCGCAAA